>NZ_CP006568.1:3904380-4208760 GCF_000517405.1 Candidatus Sodalis pierantonius str. SOPE
CGTGGCGGTCGGCAAAAGCACCACGGCGCGCGTCCTGCAGGCACTGCTGAGCCGCTGGCCCGAACACCGTACGGTTGAGCTGGTGACGACCGACGGGTTTTTGCATCCCAACCAGGTGCTCAAGCAGCGGGATCTCATGAAAAATAAGGGATTCCCGGAGTCTTATGATATCCGCAGCCTGGTCAATTTCGTCTCGAAAGTGAAATCGGGAACGCCGCGGGTGACCGCGCCGGTCTATTCCCATTTGATCTACGACGTCGTCCCCGACGAACAAAAAGTCATTTCTCAGCCGGACATTTTGATCTTAGAGGGGCTGAATGTTTTACAAAGCGGCAACGATTATAACCACGATCCGCACCACGTGTTTGTCTCCGACTTTGTCGACTTTTCCATCTATGTCGATGCGTCTGAAGCGCTACTGCAAAGCTGGTATATCAATCGTTTCCTGAAATTCCGTCAGGGCGCGTTTTCCGATCCCGACTCCTATTTTCACCATTATTCTCAACTTTCCGAACAAGAGGCGGTGGCTATCGCCAGCCAGCTGTGGACTGAAATCAACGGGCGCAATCTGCAACAAAACATTCTTCCCACGCGCGAGCGCGCCAGTTTGATCCTGGGTAAAAGCGCCAATCATGCAGTGGAGAGGGTCCGGCTGCGCAAATAGCGTCGCGCGACCGTCGGGTCATCTCAGTTGGCGCCGAAACCGCGCTCGCTAGCGCCCCGCACCTCAGCGCCTGGCACCCTGTTCGGCGCGTTGCAGCGTCCGCGTCTCGGCTTTGGCTCCTTAAGCCGCCCTGTTTATTGGCGCAAGATGTTCCCCCAGGTAGTATCATGCTCACACGGTAATGTCTCCGGCGCGCCTCTGCCGCGTCGTCGCCCCGCTCCTATGAGCACAGCATGACGCGCAGCGGCTCGTACGAGAGCCCATTATGCGGTCCTCGCTACCCGACCAGCCGCGACGGCGCGCCCTGAAGCGTAACCGGCCGTCTTCCTGGCTAGCTCGGGCCGGCAGGCGTGATAATGACCACCGACGCAGATAACGTCTTATTTGCCCGACATTGGGCGGAGTCGATTTTTTAAGGGGGGAGTGAATGCAATTATTACTACTCAGCAACTCTACATGTCCCGGTAAAAGCTATCTGGAGCCCGCCATCGCGCCGATCGGCAAACTGCTGCGGGGCAGACGGCAGGCGCTGTTTGTGCCCTTTGCCGGCGTTATCGTCGATTGGGACGCCTATACCGATAAAGTCAGGCAAGCGCTGGCACCGCTGACGGTAGACGTCACGGGGATACATAGGACGGCGGACGCGGGTGCGGCTATCGCCACTGCCGAGATCATCATTGTCGACGGCGGCAACACCTTCCATTTAGTGAAACATTGTCGCGACCGGGGCTTGCTGCGCGCGATTCACCGGCGAGTACAGGAAGGGGCGGCCTATATCGGCTGGAGCGCTGGCGCCAATCTGGCTTGCCCCACCCTTTGCACCACTAACGATATGCCGATTGTCGATCCAGGCGGTTTTGACGCGCTGGGGCTGATAAATTTTCAAATTAATCCCCATTATACCAATCAACTGCCCGCGGGCCATCAGGGCGAAACCCGCCAACAGCGGCTGGATGAACTCTTGCGCGCACGACCGGAGATGACGGTGGTAGGGCTGCCGGAGGGGGATTGGTTAACGGTGGCCGACGGTGCGGCAATGCTTGCCGGCCCTTACAATGCGGCGCTTTACTGCGCCGAGTTGGCCGAGCCGGGCGTGCTGACGCCGGGAAGTACGATCACATTGAAGTAAATACCCCGCGCTCGGCTTGGCGCCGAAATAGGCCGCGGCACAACCGGCGGCGGCAGGGCCCAAGCATCGCACGGGTTCGCCGCCATCGTCGCCGCCAGGACGCTACGGCTAAAGACCGCGTAGCGATATCTCTCCGCCCAAATATGCGTGGCGTTCTCCGTCCTGCTCCAACAATAGGGCCCCTTGCGCGTCGATGCCGCGCGCAATGCCCCTTATCTCCCGATCGCCAATGAGTAATTTCACCGGCCGGTCAAAGAAGTTATCCAACGCCTGCCAACGGGCGACAAAGGGCGCGAACTCCTCGCCCTCGAACTGCCGCAGCGCCTGACGCAGCGTAGCGGTCAATTCGGCGACCAGCGCATTGCGATCGATGACAATGCCCGCTTCCTGCAAATTGATCCAACCCTGGTCGATCATCCCCGCCGCAGGCTCGCGCATCGCCAGGTTAATACCGGCGCCGATCACGACATGGGCGGCATCGCCGGCCTTACCGTTAATCTCAACCAAGATCCCGGCCAGTTTGCGATCGTTGAGATAAAGGTCGTTCGGCCATTTGACGCGCACCCCTTCAGCGCCCAGGCGCTGCAGCACCTCCGCCATGACGATACCGACCATCAGACTGAGGCCGCCGCCGGCCGCCGGCCCCTGCTCAAGACGCCAATAAAGGGACAGATAAAGATTATTGCCGAACGGCGATATCCACTGTCGACCGCGTCGACCACGTCCCTGCGCCTGATATTCCGCCACGCAGGCGTCACCCGGCGCTAAGGTGCCGATACGCTCGATCAAATACTGATTGGTTGAGTCAATAATCGGCAGAACCGCCAGGCGACCCGACGGTAGGCGCGCGCGGATCGCGGCTTCATCCAATAACTGCAGCGACGCATGCAAACGGTAGCCTTTATCGGGCACCGTAAAGACATCCACTCCCCAGTCGCGCACCGTTTGAACGTGCTTGTTGATGGCAGCGCGGCTCATTCCCAACGCCGCACCAAATTGCTCGCCGGAATGAAACTCGCCATCGGCCAGTAAACTTATCAGCTTAAGCGGGATGGTCACGTCTTTCATGTTAATCCTCCCACCGCATCCACCTCGCCATTGGCGCCAATGAAGTGCACTTCCGGCTCCAGCCAGACAGCAAAGCGTTCCGCAACCTGTTGACGCACATAGCGCGCCAGCGCGGCGATATCCTTACCCGTCGCATTATCGGCATTGACCAAAACCAGCGCCTGCTTGTCATGAACCGCCGCGCCGCCGAGGCGATAGCCTTTGAGTCCACAGCGATCGATAAGCCAACCTGCCGCCAGCTTCACTCCGCCTTCCGGCTGAGGGTAATGGGGCGCATCAGGGTGGCGGTTTAGCAGTCGTTCCGCTCTTACAGCATCAATAACCGGATTTTTGAAAAAACTACCGGCATTGCCCTGCGCCGCAGGGTCGGGCAATTTCCCACGACGCATCGCGCAAACCGCATCATAAATCTGCCACGGAGTGGCCTGTTGCGGATCCAGACGGGCCAAATCGCCATAGATCAATACCGGTTGCCAGGCTTTGGCGAGCCGAAGGCCAACCGCGACAATGGCGTGGCCTTCGCGCAACGCGTGTTTGAAGATGCTGTCGCGGTAACCGAATTGGCATTCAGCCGCGCTCAGACGCCGTAAGGTGCCGGTTGCCAACTGCAGCACGTCAACATAGTCACAGAACTGACGCAACTCGACGCCATAGGCGCCAATGTTCTGGATCGGTGCAGAACCCACGCAGCCGGGGATGAGCGCCAGATTCTCCAGACCCGGCATGTGTTGTTCGAGACAGGTACGCACCAGGTCATGCCACACCTCTCCGGCGCCGACGTGCAAATGCCAAGCGTCGGGACGCTCTTCGATTGCTACGCCCGCTATCCGGTTTAGCAACACGGTGCCGACATAGTTTTCCAGAAACAACACATTACTACCGCCGCCCAACATCAGCACCGGCGTAGCGTCCTCCGCCGCCTGCCGCCAAATCGTGAACAGCTCGGCCTCCGTATGCGCGACGATTACGCGCCGCGCCAACGCATCAATCGCAAAGCTGTTCAAGGACTTTAGCGCCCCACTGTCCGTCATCATCACATAACCTGTCTTCACTTTTGTTGCCGTTAGTCTACTCAATCGCACAGGAAGGCAGCGAGTGACATTTTATGACACGGGCGTGCCTGTACATCGTTAACACAGTAAAGAGAAGAGTTATTGGTCCTGCTCATTCACCGATTTCGATGTTTCCAACTTATTCTCCTTAGCCCATTTACCGTACGCATTGTCCAGTTCGCTTTTAAAACGGGTTAGCCCATGGTCGGCGGGGTCGCATAGCGTATAAATTTCTTGGCGAACCCGTTCTTTATGTTCCTCGCCTAATTTCGCTCCGGGGGCAGTGAACAACATGTCGTCTTGAAAAACACTATATAACGCGTGCATGCCGGCACCTTTGAGATTTAATCTGCCGTCCTTTCCTACACTGCCCGTTAATTCTCGGCGGATCGCAACAGCGTTTAACGCCTTTAGCCCGGTATCCGTATCGATAGAAAGCTCAGGATGTTTTCCGCGCTGCGCTAGCATGGTATCACTTGCTTTGCTCAACGCTAATGCATACCCCGTCTCGCGGCAATCCTCGACAAATCCTGGAATCTGGCTCTTTTCGGCAAAATAAGCCTTCATTTTTTCAATAGAAGCCTCCACCGCCTTGTTCAATTGCTTATCACTCTTCCCCTTGGGGGCAGCCTGAAACAGAAGATTTGAAACCTTGATATCATCGGCTGGCCGACTGACGACGGGCATCGAATTGGACACAGTCACAATACGAGTACGAATGGACTTAGACGTTTTATCGCCGCTGCTTTGTCTCTTAGTGGTAAATTTCAGGATACCGTTACGGAATATCTCTTTTATCTTGCTCCATAGCCCGGAGTTAGGATTACTGCAAGCGGAGGCGTCCTTATCTATTTTATCATCAGCTGCGGCTCTCAAATTATAACTGCCGGTTCTGAAGCCAAAATTCACGCTGCTCATTATATTCATCTCCATTCATTATACGTAATCATTCCCTCTAACGTGGCAAACAACCCACACTTTCTGTCGCTGCTTAGTCGTTACGAGGCTGAATTATCGGCCAATAAATACACTGCATTGAGTGCCTGACCTTATGGCAATTAGATAATGAAAGTGAATGGCCAACTATCAAATACCGATATTCACGGTTAATCTTTTTTGAACGACATGGGCCATCGATCTGAGTAGCGTTTTAGCAAACAATATCAATGCATTATAACATTAAGCTGGCATGCGCCTTTTATCACCACGGCGGACTGCATCGGCCGTCATTGGTCGCCGTACAGGGAGGGAGGTTTCTGACCGATGGAGCCTGTTTAGAAATTTGTGTATTTGCCTGATTTTGATATGTTCAATCCAACATCAAAAACAGGTTAATTTATGGACGAAAAATAGTTGCAGGCTCTGGCTAACGAACTGGCCAAAAATCTCAAAACCCCTGAAGATCTCAGTCACTTCGATCGGCGGCTGAAAAAAATTAGCGTCGAAGCAGCTCTCAATGCCGAAATGACCCATCACCTCGGCTACGATAAAAATCAGCCTAAACCGGGGACCAACGCCCGCAACGGCTATTCCACAAAAACCGTTACCACTGGCGATGGCCCCCGCTGGCGCTGCGTACTCCGCGCGATCGTGACGGTTCCTTTGAACCGCAACTGGTGAAGAAGAACCAGACCCGGATTACCGGGATGGATAACCAGATTTTATCGTTGTACGCTAAAGGGATGACCACCCGCGAGATCGCCGCCGCGTTCAAAGAGCTGTATGACGCCGATGTCTCGCCGGCGCTGGTCTCAAAGGTCACCGATGCGGTCATGGAGCAGGTTGTCGAATGGCAAAACCGGCCTCTGGATGCAGTCTATCCCATTGTTTATCTTGACTGTATCGTTCTAAAAGTCCGGCAGGACAGCCGCATCATCAACAAATCTGTGTTCCTGGCGCTGGGCATCAACATCGAAGGCCAGAAAGAGTTGCTAGGTATGTGGCTGGCCGAAAATGAAGGCGCAAAGTTCTGGCTGAACGTGCTGACAGAGCTGAAAAACCGCGGCCTGAACGATATCCTTATCGCCTGCGTAGACGGGCTGAAAGGTTTCCCTGACGCTATTAACGCGGTGTATCCGGAGGCGCGGCTCCAGCTGTGTATCGTACATATGGTGCGCAACAGCCTGCGGTTCGTCTCCTGGAAGGACTACAAGGCCGTCACCCGCGACCTGAAAGCTATCTATCAGGCCCCTACGGAAGAAGCCGGCTTGCAGGCGCTGGAAGCGTTCTCCAGTGCCTGGGACATCCGCTACCCGCAAATAAGTTGAAGCTGGCAGGCAAACTGGGCCAATCTGGCCACGTTCTTTGCCTACCCAACGGACATCCGCAAGGTGATCTACACGACCAACGCCATCGAGTCGTTAAACAGCGTGATCCGGCATGCCATCAAAAAGCGCAAGGTGTTCCCGACCGACGACGCAGTGAAAAAGGTGGTGTGGCTGGCGATACAGGCGGCCTCACAGAAATGGACAATGCCTTTGAGGGACTGGCGCATGGCAATGAGCCGCTTTATTATCGAGTTCGGTGACCGCCTGGACGGTCACTTCTGAGAAAAGGCATTTACACAGAATCGTGCACAGGGTCATCAACGGCAGAAAAACCTCTCATCCCACAGGATGACAAAAACATCCCATGACGGAATGGTGGAGCTAAGCGGGATCGAACCGCTGACCTCCTGCGTGCAAAGCAGGCGCTCTCCCAGCTGAGCTATAGCCCCAAGTCGTTCACCTTGCATATGCCGTCGGTCACCCGCGCTGAGTCCGCCTACCTGCGTGCACAGGTAATGCCTCGATCATCACAGTCAGTAAACAGGACGATAGCCAGTCTCCCTTTTCGCTGCATGCCGGACACCGCCTGACACGCTTGCCTGGCGGCAACACGCTGCGGTCTCATTCATCGGGATAAGCGGAACTGGTAGGCCTGAGTAGACTTGAACCACCGACCTCACCCTTATCAGGGGTGCGCTCTAATCACCTAAGCTACAAGCCTATAGAAGGTTTTTCTTGCTCGTGACAGTTATCAGGCAATCTGTGTGGACACGTCACTTAACGTATCGTCTAGATAAGGAGGTGATCCAACCGCAGGTTCCCCTACGGTTACCTTGTTACGACTTCACCCCAGTCATGAATTACAAAGTGGTAAGCGCCCTCCCGAAGGTTAAGCTACCTACTTCTTTTGCAACCCACTCCCATGGTGTGACGGGCGGTGTGTACAAGGCCCGGGAACGTATTCACCGTGGCATTCTGATCCACGATTACTAGCGATTCCGACTTCATGGAGTCGAGTTGCAGACTCCAATCCGGACTACGACGCACTTTATGAGGTCCGCTGACTCTCGCGAGATCGCTTCTCTTTGTATGCGCCATCGTAGCACGTGTGTAGCCCTACTCGTAAGGGCCATGATGACTTGACGTCATCCCCACCTTCCTCCGGTTTATCACCGGCAGTCTCCTTTGAGTTCCCGACCGAATCGCTGGCAACAAAGGATAAGGGTTGCGCTCGTTGCGGGACTTAACCCAACATTTCACAACACGAGCTGACGACAGCCATGCAGCACCTGCCTCAGAGCTCCCTAAGGCACCAAGGCATCTCTGCCAAGTTCTCTGGATGTCAAGAGTAGGTAAGGTTCTTCGCCTTGCATCGAATTAAACCACATGCTCCACCGCTTGTGCGTGC
This sequence comes from Candidatus Sodalis pierantonius str. SOPE, assembly GCF_000517405.1. Taxonomy (NCBI): domain Bacteria; kingdom Pseudomonadati; phylum Pseudomonadota; class Gammaproteobacteria; order Enterobacterales; family Bruguierivoracaceae; genus Sodalis; species Candidatus Sodalis pierantonii. The sequence goes on from NZ_CP006568.1 coordinate 3,911,969, forward strand.
CCCCGTCAATTCATTTGAGTTTTAACCTTGCGGCCGTACTCCCCAGGCGGTCGATTTAACGCGTTAGCTCCGAAAGCCACGGCTCAAGGCCACAACCTTCAAATCGACATCGTTTACAGCGTGGACTACCAGGGTATCTAATCCTGTTTGCTCCCCACGCTTTCGTACCTGAGCGTCAGTCTTCGTCCAGGGGGCCGCCTTCGCCACCGGTATTCCTCCAGATCTCTACGCATTTCACCGCTACACCTGGAATTCTACCCCCCTCTACGAGACTCTAGCCTGCCAGTTTCAAATGCAGTTCCCAGGTTGAGCCCGGGGATTTCACATCTGACTTAACAGACCGCCTGCGTACGCTTTACGCCCAGTAATTCCGATTAACGCTCGCACCCTCCGTATTACCGCGGCTGCTGGCACGGAGTTAGCCGGTGCTTCTTCTGCGGGTAACGTCAATCGATGGCGCTATTAACACCACCGCCTTCCTCCCCGCTGAAAGTGCTTTACAACCCGAAGGTCTTCTTCACACACGCGGCATGGCTGCATCAGGGTTTCCCCCATTGTGCAATATTCCCCACTGCTGCCTCCCGTAGGAGTCTGGACCGTGTCTCAGTTCCAGTGTGGCTGGTTATCCTCTCAGACCAGCTAGGGATCGTCGCCTAGGTGAGCCATTACCCCACCTACTAGCTAATCCCATCTGGGTTCATCCGATGGTGTGAGGCCCGAAGGTCCCCCACTTTGGTCTTGCGACGTTATGCGGTATTAGCTACCGTTTCCAGTAGTTATCCCCCTCCATCGGGCAGATCCCCAGACATTACTCACCCGTCCGCCGCTCGCCGGCAAAGAAGCAAGCTTCTTCCCGCTGCCGCTCGACTTGCATGTGTTAGACCTGCCGCCAGCGTTCAATCTGAGCCATGATCAAACTCTTCAATTAAAAGCTTGATGCTCAAAGAATTAAAACTGGTATTCTCATGAATATTCGTTATTCACTCTTCAAGACTTGATATTTCGTGTATCGATATCGTCTTGTGAGTGCCCACACAGATTATCTGATAAATTGTTAAAGAGCGTGGCCAGGAGGGTAATTTCTCTACCGGCGCAGGTGGCGTATACTTACGCTTTTCCGCTGTAGAGTCAAGCTTTTATTTGCCCGTCGCGGGCCGCTTGCCTCTGGCTGAGCCGGTGGGTCGCAATGACTGTTCCCGGTCAGTGGAGGCGTATTTATTATAGGGCCTTCACGGCCGTTGACAAGGATAAATAACTAAAATAATTTTAATTGGTTTTTTAGGGGCGCTACGTCGCCTGTTTGGCGGTTAATTGCGCCAAATCACCGGCAAAGGCAGACACTTGCTGCCAATCCGTATATTCCACTTCCTTGGTGCGATCGGTTTCACCGCCGGTCACACGCATTATCAGCTGGATCATGACCCGATCAAACCAGCGGTAGCGCGGGTAGCACAATGCACCCGCGAACACGGCACAAAGATCCGGCCGCCAGGGCGTTTTCGCCAGGAATTTCCAGGTGTAGGCGTTCGTGTTCGGGGTACGTTTATCGGGCTTGCGCGCCGTCAAATTGACGGAATAAAACGCGCTGGGGATACTGTGCAGCCATTCAAGCTGCTGCGCGATAAAGTGGTCAAGATCCGCGGCAAACCGCCCGTAGCGGATTGCCGCACCAATCACCACCCGCTGATAACGCTGCAAATCAAGATCGCGGGCGAGGCGCAAATCCACCACATCACATTCGCAGCAATCGGTAAGATGAGCCGCGATAGTGCGCGCGATTTTGTGCGTTTGGCCGTCATGGCTCGAGTAGAGAATCAACGTTTTCATGGTAAACCTTGTATCACTCACGCCAAAAAGTCGGCGTAAACAGGACCAATAAAGTAAATACCTCCAGTCGGCCAAACAGCATGGTCAAAATGAGGATCCACTTGGCCACCGCGTTCATGGAGGTAAAGTTATCGGCCACGACCCCCAGGCCGGGTCCAAGGTTGTTAAGCATTGCCACCACCGCCGCGAAGGCGGAAAAATTATCGACGCCGGTGGCGACCACCGCCAGCATACTGAGGATAAACACTAGCGCATAAGCGGAAAAAAAACCCCAAACCGCTTCGAGAATCCGCTCCGGCAGCGCCCGGCTGCCCAATTTAATGGTGTAAACGGCGTTGGGATGCACCAAACGTTTCAGTTCTCGCGAACCCTGCAAGTAGAGCAGCAGGATGCGGATCACCTTCAATCCGCCGCCGGTAGAATCGGCGCAGCCGCCGATAAACGCCGAGCAGAGCAGCAATATCGGTAGAAACAGCGGCCACTGGGCGATACTGTCGGTAGTAAACCCGGCGGTGGTCGCCATGGATACCACCTGAAAGAAAGCCTGGTTAAGCGTTTGCAGGCTGGAATCGTATACATCGTAGCGCCAGAGAATCAAAATACAGACCGCCACCAGCGTCAACTGTACCGAAATAAACATGCGAAATTCGGGATCCCGCCAGTAGACTTTCAGATTGTGGCCGCTGAGGGCGGCGAAATGTAAACTGTAGTTGCACCCGGATATCAGTAAAAACACGGCGACGATCGTATTGATAAGCGGGCTATGGTAATAGCCGATACTAGCATCGTGGGTGGAAAAACCGCCGATGGCAATCGTAGAAAAGCTGTGGCCTATCGCGTCGAACGCCGGCATGCCCACGCCCCACAGCGCCAGCGCGCAGGCAATCGTCAGCGCAACATAGATGAGCCATAAGGTCTTGGCAGTTTCCGCGATACGGGGGCGCATTTTATTATCTTTCAGCGGGCCGGGCATTTCCGCGCGGTAGAGCTGCATGCCGCCGACGCCGAGAATCGGCAGAATCGCTACCGCCAGGACAATGATCCCCATACCGCCAAACCACTGCAGCATTTGCCGGTAAAATAAAATGGCGTGGGGTAAGGTATCGAGCCCCACCAACGCGGTGGCACCTGTTGTTGTGAGCCCTGAAAAGGATTCAAAAAACGCATCGGTGACCGACAAATTGGGATGTTCGGCAAACAAAAACGGCAAAGCACCCACGCTGCCCAAGACGGTCCAAAACAGTACCACAATGAGAAAGCCCTCGCGGGATTTCAATTCGCTTTTCTGGCGACGATTAGGTAGCCAGAGTAAGAGTCCAATGGCCTGCGCGCAAAAAAACGTTTGCGCGAACGCGCTGCCGGCACCATCCCGGCAGATCAAGGCCACCAGACCGGGAATAATCATGGTCACGGAGAACAAGATGACGAGCAGACCCACGATGCGGGTTATGGTGCGAAAATGCATGTCTGCACTATCCTTAACGATTACACGCTTCAGGTGGAAGGCATTATTGTGGAACAAGTGTTAATTGCAATGCGCCGCGGCTGAGATCGCGCAGTTTATCATTGGCCATCGCGATATGATGCACAGGGATCTCGAGTGTGAGTATAATCGATTCCCGATAGTCACCTTCGACAATCAGGCCTTCGGCCTGCTGCACCGCGGCCTCTACCCAGGCTAATTGTGGATAATCGCAGCGCCGCACGAAACGCCGGCGCGGAACTCGCGCCACCGGCGAAACCTGTTTCTGCGCTTGCTGAACGCTGCCGCCGTAGGCTTTAACCAGGCCGCCGGTGCCCAAGTGAATACCGCCATAATATCGCACCACTACCGCAGTGATTTCCCCAAGACCGCTTCCATCCAGCTGAGCAAGCATAGGCTTACCGGCGGTGCCCGAGGGTTCGCCATCATCGGAAAACCCCCGCTGAAGGGAGTCGGAAGGCGGACCGGCGATATACGCCCAGCAGTGATGCGCGGCCGTCGGATGTTGCTTGCGACATTGCAGGATGTAGGCTTTAGCGGCATCGGTCCCCCGCGTGGGGGACAGCAATGTGATAAAACGGCTTTTTTTTATTTCCGCCGTCAGCGTGACCACCGCCGCCGGTGCGAACCAAGACGCCGTCATGCCAATTTTAGCGCGCGCGTCATGTTTTCGATGTGGTTGTCGCGAATGACGATATTATCCTCAATGCGGATACCGCCATAAAGCTTGAAGCTTTCGATGCACGACCAGTTGAAATGCCGGCTGAAGGGGCTGGATCGCCAAGGCTCCAGCAGCGTTTCGATAAAATAAAGACCGGGTTCGATCGTCAACACCATGCGCGGTTGCAGCACGCGCGTACAGCGCAGGTGGGGATAGCGTGACGGCGGCGCCAGGGACGTACCGCGATCATCTTGCATGAAGCCGGCAACATCGTGTACCTGTAATCCCAGCGGATGCCCCAGTCCATGCGGCAGGAACGGCACGGTAACGCCCTCCGCCACCATGGCCTCCTCGCTAAGGTCGCTGATAATCTCGAACTGCCGCAGCAATTTGGCGATTCTGCCGTGCATTTGCACATGGTAGTCGATGTAGTTAATACCGGTTTCAATGGTGGCGATAAGCGCCTGCTGCTCATTATTCATCGCCGTGATTAGCGCGGCGAAATCGCTGTCTTTTTGCGCCGCATAGGTGCGGGTCAGGTCGGCGGCGTAACCGTTATATTCCGTGCCGGCATCGATCAAGGAGCTGTGAAGGTGGTCCGGCGTGCACTGATCCAGGCGGGTATAATGCAATACCGCGGCATGTTCATTCAGGGCGATAATATTATCATAAGGCACATCGGTATCGCGGTGACCGCAGGCGCTAAGGTAGGCGATATTAATATCAAATTCGCACATGCCGGACAAAAAGGCTTCTTTCGCCACTCGATGGCCGTTTACCGCTGATTTTTGCGCCTCGCGCATGCAGGCGAGTTCATAGTCGGTTTTTTATAGGCGCGGTGAAAATGCAAATAATCCAGCACCGGCTGCGGGTTGATGTATTCACTCTCAATCCCCAGGCGGGAGTCGCGCTGCGGCGCCGATCCCAGGTAGGCGACCCTCGCGCGCGGCGGCAACAGCGTAGTCATCTCGTCCGGATCGGCGAACGGCACGATATCCACATACGGCGTCCAAAAGCTATCCGGCAACGGCTCCACGAGATACCAGTAGTCTACCGGCAGGTAATACCAGAGTTTCGGCTTGTTTACCCCGTCCCAGTGCGGTACGCGAGTGACCGGCAGCCAGGCTTTGAAATGGGGATTGACTTTAAACGGGTAGTCATGGTCATCAAGAAAGCGGCCTATCGGCTCGCCAGCATGGATCAGCAATCCATCCAGCTGCTGGCGCTTCAATATCTCCCGGGTGCGCTGTTGGAGTGTGGCGAGATGATCCTGATATAACGAAGAAAGCGATTCCATGTTCAGACCCTATGCGGAACGTAATTGGCCCATATTACCATAGCGCTCCGCCTGGCACAGCGGCCGACCCGTCGAGTGCCGCCTCCCCGCAGGGCCGTAGCCGGCGAATGAAACGGCGCTGATGCGGATGAACCGGCTTAAATAAAGGCGAAAGCGTCACCAAAAATGCGATCGACCACGGCGCTGCGCTCGGCGCAAAAACGTTCACGAGCGATTTTTGCCATTTCAAAGCGCCCCGCGATATAGATATCGTAGGGTTCCAGGGAGCCATAGTCCTGCATCACCGCCATCAGGACGGTACCGGAACGGCCCTGCCATTGTTCATCCGGCTGTTCGACCACGGGTACTACGGACAATTGCGGATGCTGCAGGATAAGCGCCTCCAGCTCGCCTAAATCATAGAGATGGTCCCGTTCACGACCGCCCCAGTATATCGCCACTTTACGCTCGGGCTGGCGCGCCAGCACCGTCAATAAAATCGAGCGCGCGTAGGAGAAACCGGTACCACCGGCGATCAGCACGATGGGCCTGTCGGTATCATCACGCAACCAGGCTTCGCCCTGCGGGACTTCGACGGTAATTTCCCTCTCTTTCAGAATACGATCCATTACGGCCATCGCATACAAATTGAGTTCGGAAGCGCCGATATGCAGCTCGATAAACGACGTTTCCATGGGCGTTGACGCCAGGGAAAAGGGGCGTTTATCGCGTTCATCCATCACCACTATCAGGTACTGCCCGGCGCGGAAGTGGAAAGCCGCTTCCGGTGCCAGCCGTACGCGGTAAACGGTATCAGTGATGGTATCCACGGAAGAGACCTTACAGGTCAATGTTGTCATGCAGTCCCTCTGTCGGGTCATTAAGCAATTCGCCACGGGCGCCGCGTAAATTACGACGCGTGACCATTTTTTAGGATAGCCAGCTGGTCCCAGATAGCGTCAACGCGCGCGCGCACCGTCCGATCCATTTCAATTGGGGTACCCCATTCGCGCTGTGTTTCTCCCGGCCATTTGTTTGTCGCGTCCATGCCCATTTTCGAGCCCAGCCCGGAAACCGGCGAAGCGAAATCGAGATAATCTATCGGTGTATTTTCCATCAAGACCGTATCGCGCGCCGGATCCATACGGGTCGTCATCGCCCATATCACGTCTTTCCAATTACGTGCATTGATATCATCATCGCATACGATAACAAATTTCGTATACATGAATTGACGCAGGAATGACCAGACCCCCATCATTACCCGTTTGGCGTGGCCGGCATATTGCTTTTTGATGGTCACTACCGCCAGGCGGTAGGAGCACCCTTCCGGCGGCAGATAGAAATCCACGATTTCTGGAAACTGCTTTTGCAATATGGGAACGAAGACTTCATTAAGCGCTTCCCCCAATACCGCCGGTTCATCGGGCGGGCGGCTGGTATAGGTTGAGTGGTATAGCGCGTCGCGCCGCTGGGTAATATGGGTTATCGTGAAGACCGGGAAACTGTCTGTTTCATTATAATAGCCGGTGTGGTCGCCATACGGCCCTTCGGTCGCCGTTTCTCCCGCTTCAAGGTAACCTTCCAAAACGATCTCCGCGCTGGCCGGTACCTCCAAATCGCAGGAAACACACTTGACCACTTCGGTTTTGTAACCCCTCAGCAGGCCGGCGAATGCGTATTCGGAGAGCGCATCAGGCACCGGCGTCACCGCGGCCAAAATTGTCGCCGGATCGGCGCCGAGAGCGACCGCGACGGGAAAACGTTTACCGGGGTTTTGCTGCGTCCATTCCTGGAAGTCGAGCGCGCCGCCGCGGTGAGAGAGCCAGCGCATAATGACCTTATTCCTGCCCAGCACCTGCTGACGATAAATACCGAGGTTTTGCCGTTCTTTGTGCGGTCCGCGCGTAACCGTAAGCCCCCAGGTGATAAGCGGCGCGGCGTCGCCAGGCCAGCAGTGCATCACCGGAATACGGCCGAGATCCACATCCTCACCCTGCCAGATCTGCTCTTGGCAAGGCGCGGCGCTGAGCCGTTTGGTCGGCATGTGCAGTACTTGGCGGAATTGGGGAACTTTGTCCAGCAGGTTGCGAAAGCCCTTGGGCGGCTCTGGCTCTTTCAAAAATGCCAGAAATTTACCCACATCGCGCAGTGCGCTAACGCTCTCCTGTCCCATACCGAGCGCCACCCGTTCCGGGGTGCCGAACAGATTGCACAGTACCGGCATGGTATACCCTTTAGGGTTTTCAAACAGCAGCGCCGGACCGCCGGCACGCAGCGTACGGTCGGCGATTTCCGTCATTTCCAGATAGGGATCGATGGGCAAGCTGATTCGTTTTAATTCCCCCCGCTGCTCCAGCAGAGCGAGGAAGTCGCGCAAGTCACGGTATTTCATAGCATCATCAGGAACGGTATTTAGCCTGCATTATAAGATCTGTTTATCAGCCTTGCTGGTCTTTTGTCAAAGATCGGTAAAAATAAGCCCCCCCGTGCCCCACGGCGGCGGCGTCCGGTGCTATATATCTGTTATGGCTTTTGTTATGCTAAGTCTTCGATGAGATAGGTAAATTGTTACTATGGAAGCTTGGTATTTATTATATTGTAAGCGTGGACAATTGCTGTGTGCTAAAGAACATCTTGAACGGCAGGCGGTCGCCTGTTTGACGCCGATGGTAACGCTGGAGAAAATTATCCGGGGCAAGCGCACAGAAACCTACGAGCCGCTGTTTCCAAACTATTTGTTTATCGAATTCGATCCGAAAACCATTCATACCACCACCATCAGCGCTACTCGCGGCGTCAGCCACTTTGTCCGCTTTGGCAGTCTGCCGGTAATCATCCCCGCCGAAGTCATTAAAGAACTGCGCGACCATAGTTTTGACAACGTGACCGATCCTGAAACGCCTTCAACCGGCGGCAAAGTGTTGATCACCGCCGGGGTATTTGAAGGATTACAGGCCATTTATACCGAACCTGACGGCGAAGCGCGCTCCATGCTGCTGCTGAATTTGTTAAATAAACAGGTGTATCAAAGCCTGGATAATCGCCAGTTTCATAAGATCCAATAGCCGGTCCCGGCGAGGATGATGACCCCACATCGCTGAAGGCGTGAGCCGACAAACCTGGAAATCGCCATACCCTAACAGCAACCCTCCTTGCCCTGACGGTATTGCCCATGTCACGGCGTTATTCAGGCTTATCCTCTTCGGGATCGTCTTCTTCCTCAGCGCCTTTGCGCCCTTTACCGACGTAGAACCGGGCGAAGAACACGCCGATTTCAAACAGCAGGTACATGGGTATCGCCAATAACGTTTGGGAAAAGACATCCGGCGGCGTCAGCAGCATACCAATCACAAAGGCGCCGACGAGCACATAGGGCCGCTTCTTGCGCAGGTCCTCCGGCGTCACCACGCCACTCCAGCATAATAGTACGATAGCTACCGGCACTTCAAACGACACCCCGAACGCCATAAACAGCGCCATAACGAAGTCGAGATAGTTGTTAATATCGGTTGCGATAAGCACGCCGCGCGGGGCGGTATGGGCAAAAAAGCTGAAGGCCAGCGGGAATACGACGAAGTAGGCGAAAGCCATACCGGCATAAAATAGCAGAGTGCTGGAGAATAGCAGCGGCATCATCAGCCGGCGTTCATGTTTATACAGCGCGGGGGCCACGAAGGCCCATACCTGGTAAAGCAACAGCGGCGCGGAGACAAATACCGAGACGATGATGGTCAGTTTGATTGGCGTAAAGAACGGCGACGCGACATCGGTCGCTATCATGCTGGCGCCCGCCGGCAACTGCTTGATAAGCGGAGCGGATATCAGCTGATATATATCGTTGGCGAAATAAATCAGCGCCAGAAAGACCACCAGTACGCTGAGGATGCAATAAAGTAGCCGCTTGCGTAGTTCGATTAAGTGACTGATCAGGGGTTGGGTATCATCAACGGCCATGGATTAGCGATCATTATTCAGTGGAAAAGTGGACGATGCCGGCCGCGGGGCGGAGGCCGCGCTGCCGGGCTCCCCTTGGGCTGGCGCTTTCGCGGCGGGCGTCGCGGCCTGGGCGGCCGGATCCGCTACGGAATCGGCCGGCGTCATCGGTGGCGCGTCGGCCTGGCGATCGCCCTCTGCCGGGGTCACACCGTCATGCAACGCCTCGGGATCGGTCACCAGCGGATTGTGAATCATATGCGGCTCAGCCGGATCCAGTGCGGCACTATTGATGCCCTTAAATTCCTTCTTCATGGACTCCGCCGCTTCACGCAGCTCTTCCATCGAGGCTTTCAGCTCCGGCGACAGGTTGTTTTTACTGGCCTCTTCAACTTTTTTCAGGCTGTCCTGCAACTCTTGCAGCTTAAGCTCCTGCGTTAATTCGTTCTGCACCGTCGACGCCATGGATCGTATTGCCCTGATCCAACCTGCCACCGTCCTGACCGCAACCGGCAAACGTTCTGGACCCAGCACCACCAGTCCGATAACGAATACCAGCATCAGCTCACCAAATCCAATATCGAACACGGCTTATACCTGCTCTTTATCTTTATTTTTGGCTTCATCCGGCCGTGCCAGGTCGGCTTTCGGCGCGATGGGCGGCGGGGTAAAGTCGGCATCCTGGGAAGGCTTATCCGACGATTTCGTCGCCGCGTTGTCCTCTTCGCTCATGGATTTTTTAAATCCTTTAATCGAAGCGCCTAAATCCGATCCCAGGCCGCGCAGCTTTTTAGTACCGAATAACAGCACCACGATAGCCGCAATGATCAATAATTGTGTAATGCTGATTCCGCCCATAAATTTACCTCTGTAAAGGGGGTAAAACCCGGTTATAGTTCCACCGACGGCTACGCGGTCCGTCTCCAGCCGATAATCCAACTGACGATACCGGCGGCCATAAGCCAAGCCGGCAGAGAGCTCTCGTCAGCGCTTTGCGTCATTAAAAACGTGCCGCTGAGCAGCAACGTCGCGCCAATGCCGAACAAAAAACGGGATTGGCTTTGTCGCACATGATGAACCCGCATTTCCACCGACAGGCGATCGACACTTTTCTGCAACAGGCGATGTTGCTTGAAACCGTCATAGACGAGTTCGGGCAATTCGGGCAATTTCTCCGCCCAATAGGGCGCCTTCTCCTTCAGCGCGCGCAGAATAGCCGGCAGACCAACCTGATCCTTGATCCACTCTTCCAGAAAGGGCTTGGCCGTTTTCCACAAATCCAACTGGGGATAAAGCTGTCGCCCAACGCCTTCAATATACAGTAGCGTTTTTTGCAGCAAAACCAGCTGCGGTTGCACTTCCATATTAAAGCGACGCGCGGTGTTAAACAGATTCAGCAGCACGTAACCAAATGAAATCTCCGCCAGCGGCTTTTCAAAAATAGGCTCGCAGACGGTACGAATAGCAAACTCGAAATCTTCGACATTGGTATCCGGCGGCACCCAGCCGGAATCCACGTGCAGCTCCGCCACCTTGCGATAATCGCGGTTGAAAAAGGCGATAAAATTTTCCGCCAAATAGCGCTTATCTTCTTTGTTCAGCGACCCGACGATGCCACAGTCGATACCGATATATTGGGGATTCTCAGGGTGTTCAAAACTGACGAAAATGTTGCCCGGATGCATATCGCCATGGAAAAAACTATCACGAAAAACCTGGGTAAAAAAGACCTGTACCCCGCGCTCCGCCAGCAGCTTCATGTTGGTGCCCTGCTTCTCCAGCGCGGCCACATCGTTGACCGGCACGCCATAGATGCGCTCCATCACCATCATGGTTTCGCTGCAATAATCCGGATAGACCTCCGGAATATAGAGCATCGGGCTACCCTCGAAATTTCGTCGCAGCTGGATGGCATTGGCCGCCTCGCGCAGCAGATTGAGCTCATTGAGCAAGGTTTTTTCATACTCCAGCACGACCTCCACCGGCCGCAACCGCCGACCGTTCGGTAGCAAATGCGGCACCCAGCTGGCCAGACGGTACATCAGCCGCATATCGGCCTTAATCATCGGTAAAATATCCGGGCGGATCACCTTGATAACCACCTCTTTGCCGTTTTTCAGCCGGGCGGTATGCACTTGCGCGATGGAGGCGGAAGCCAGCGGCTCCTGCTGAAAATCGTCGAACCAGTTTTCCAGCGACTGCCCCATCGAGCGTTCGATATGCGTGCGCGCGAGGGCTCCGTCAAAAGGCTGCACCCTATCTTGCAGCATCGCCAATTGATCGGCGATGGCCGGCGGGAACAGATCGCGGCGGGTCGAGAGCATTTGGCCGAACTTAATCCATACCGGTCCCAGCTCTTGCAACGCCAGGCGCAAACGTTCGCCCAGCATGCGCTGCCCATGGTTGTTCGGCATCCAAAACAGCAAATTGCGTCCCAGCCGCAGCGGCAGCGTCAACCGCGTTCTCGGGATAAGCTCATCCAGTCCGTAGCTGAGCATAACGCGAATAATCAGATAGAGGCGGCGGATCTCCCCGAATATCATCTGCTGGCCTCCAGTTTATCCAAGCGGGCCGTCAGATTTTCACCGGCCCGGGTGACATCATCCACTTCGTCGCAAAACCACGCCAGTTCCAGAGCCGAAGGCACCAGGCGCCATTCGTCGGTCATCGCCTGCGTCACCCGCCCCTGGCCGGTGCGCAAAAGCCGCCGCGCCTCGGTCAGCCGGCGCGCGACCGCTTGGGTGACGCCTTCAGCGGCAATATCGCCGACCCAGGGCGCCAGCAGCTCCGCCGCGTCGAATTCAGCCATATCCAGCAGCGCGGCGAACTGCTGTATGCACTGCGGATCGTCTTCCACATCGAGAAAGCCCTGCTTGATGAGCTGCGTCAGCCGCTGGCGTTCCAGCAGCGCCGGCAGCGTGGCGAGACGGGTGCGCACCGTGCAATCCGCGACGTCATCCCACGCGTTCAGCACATCCACCTGGCGCTCGCCGAATACCAGAATAACCGGCGTCTCCCATTCGGCCAATTCAAACCGCAAAACTTTACCTTTCAGACGCTCACGGGCGGCGGACATGGCGCGATCTTGATAAAGCAAGCGTTTAAGCACGGCTTCCAGCGTTGCGCTTATCAGCGGCATCAGCAACATGTCATATCCCGATCAGAATTTATAACCGCGGTGCAGGGCCACGATGCCATCGGTCATATTGAAATATTCGGCGCTGTCGAACCCGGCGTCCAGCATCATCGACTTCAGCGTTTCTTGATCCGGATGCATGCGGATGGATTCCGCCAGATAGCGATAGCTGCCGGCATCGCGGGCCACCATTTCACCAATGCGCGGCAGAACGTGGAAAGAATAGAGATCATACGCTTTGTTCAGCGGCTTGAAGCGCGGGGTGGAAAACTCGAGGATCAGCAGTCGCCCGCCGGGTTTCAGCACCCGGTACATCGACTTCAGCGCCTGCTCTTTTTCGGTCACGTTGCGCAGGCCGAACGAAATGGTGATGCAGTCGAAGGTATCGTCCGGGAATGGCAGGGCTTCTGCGTTGGCCTGGACATAGCTGACGTTGCCCAGAATCCCGCGGTTGCGCAGCTTCTCACGCCCCACCTTAAGCATGGAGTCGTTGATATCCGCCAGCATCACTTCCCCTTCTTCACCCACCAGCCGCGAAAACTTGGCGGTCAGATCGCCGGTGCCGCCCGCCAGATCCAGCACCTTTTGCCCGCGGCGCACGCCGCTGCACTGGATAGCGAAACGTTTCCAAATGCGGTGAATGCCGAAGGACATCAGATCATTCATGAGATCGTATTTTGCCGCGACGGAGTGAAAGACATCCGCCACCATCAACGCTTTCTGATCCTTCGCCACGGTGCGGAAACCAAAATGGGTTGTTTCACGCTTGTCTTCATCTGCCATGTTCGTCGTCCTGCTCAATCAGTTTTCAGAGAAGTGTAACAGATGCGTGGTGAAAGCCCCACCGCGGCGCGTCACTCCCGCAGCGGACACTCCTCGCGCGCCTGCCGTGACGGGGCAGCCCCGTCTTGTGCCCCGTCCTCCGGCGGCTCGCGGTTTTCGTCCCGCGCTGGCGCGTCGGCGGCCGGCGAACCGGTTACCGATGCTGGTGCCGGTCCCGCCGCATCCTCGCCGGGGCGAACGGCAAAAGGAACATGGGCGCCTGGCGCGGAGGCGATGGGCCGCTTGATTTCCACGCCCAGGGCGCGGAACCCTTCCGCCTGGCCGATAATATTACCACGCCCGTCGGACAATTTATTCTTCGCCAGCCGATAGCTGGCTTGCGCTTTATCAAGGCTTTGGCCGATAGCGTTGATATCGTCGACAAACAGCCGCAATTTATCGTAGAGGCGCGCCGCGCGATCGGCAATATGCTGGGCGTTGCGGCTTTGATGCTCGTAGCGCCAAAGATTATTTATCGTGCGTAGCGCAACCAGCAGCGTGGTGGGGCTGACCAGCATAATATTGTGCGCCAACGCTTCGCTAATCAGCTCCGGCTGTCGGCCGACCGCCACCATAAAGGCCGGCTCGATCGGGACAAACATCAAGACGTAATCCAGCGAGCGCAACCCTTTAAGTTGCTGATAATCTTTACGGCCCAGCAATTTCATATGGGCGCGCAGTGAATTGACATGCTCGGTTAGCGCCAGTTGGCGTTCAGCCTCATTCTCGCTGTTGAAATAACGTTCATAAGCCACCAGCGACATTTTCGCGTCGATGACCACATCTTTCCCCTGCGGCAGACGCACCACCACATCAGGCTGCAGCCGCCGGCCATCTCCTTGCTGAATGCTGATCTGGGTTTCAAATTCATGGCCTTCGCGCAGACCTGATGCTTCAAGTACCCTGCTGAGCACTACTTCGCCCCAATTGCCCTGCGCCTTGTTATCGCCCTTGAGCGCGCGGGTCAGGTTGACGGCCTCTTGCGCCATCTGCACATTGAGCTGCTGCAAATTCCGGATTTCATGAGCCAGCGTGTGACGTTCGCGCGCCTCTTGGCCGAAGCTGTCTTGCACCTGGCGACGAAAGCCGTCCAGTTGCTCGCGTAGCGGCATCAGCAACCGATCAAGACTTTGGCGGTTTTGCTCATCCACCTTACGTCCGCTGTGTTCAAAGATGCGGTTGGCCAGATTTTCAAACTGCGCCGACAACCGCTGCTCGCTATTGATTAACAGACGCTGCTTTTCTTCCGCCGCCAGCCGGGTTTCCTCCAAACGAATGGCCACCTCACGCAGCTCCGCTTCCTGGCTGCTGTTGATTTCCCGCTGCGCCCGCAGCTCTTGATTAAGCTGCTCGCACTCCTGGCGGAAATGCGCGAGGGAAGTCAAACGCTCCTCGGCGGCGGCCAGCCGGCCGTACTGTTCGCGCTGCTCCCGTTCGCCGTCGCGCAGCGCGAGCTCGGCCTGGCGTCGGGCATGTTGTTCGTCGGCCAGCGCCTGGCGCGCTGCCTGCACCCCCTGTTCGAGGCTTATCCGTTCCGCTTCCTGCGCCAAATGCCGTTGATGCTTCCGGACGCCGGCGATGAGCCAGCCTAGCAATGCGCCAATCAGTGCACCGCCTATACCGTAAAACAGGCCGTAATCCATATTGCCTCCGCCTAACCCCTGCTGACAGTCACGTTAAGGGGGAACTGTATAGATGTCCAGATCCTTTTATTGACCGACGAAATGCGCCAGCCAGCGCAAGCCGAATGCGCCGGACGCCAGCAGGCCGAACGCCCATAGCGCCGCGGACAGCAGATTGGCGAGCTGAAACCCTAGCCGCGGCATACCGCACAGCCCTGCAACGAGCGGCACGACCGCCCGCAGCGGGCCGAAAAAGCGGCCGAGAAAGACGCCGGCTATTCCCCAGCGCATGAAAAATGCGTGGCCGCGCTCTAGCATGGCGGGATGGCGGGTGAACGGCCACAGGTGATAGACCCGCAGCTGGTAGTGGTCGCCTAGCCAATAAGAGAGCCATTCGCCGAAGAAACCGCCGGCGGCGGCAATAAAGACCGACCAAAAAGGGATGCCGACCTCGCCTATTAACGCGCCCAGCCCGAGCAAGATTATCGTCGCCGGCAGCAATAATGACAAAAACGCCAACGATTCGCCGAAGGCCAGCAAAAAAACTATCGGTATGGCCCACACCTGATGCTGGCGTACAAAATCGACAATATGGGAAATCCAGTCTTCCACTAATGCATAATTCCTGACGCATGCCGCGAGCGGAACACCGGAGCGTGGCGCTTCACCTGCGGTCAAGGGGACGAAAACGGTACGAAAGCGCTACCGCCTGGACGCGGTGACCGCCGCCCGCTGGCAAACAACGCCAAGCGTTACGGCTGGGCCGCCACCCTGGCGCAGCGAGCGCCACCCGCGGCTCTATTCGCGTCGTCAGGCGGTCAACAGCAGACGGGCGGCCTCCACGACGATAGTCACGGCATCGCTTTCCGTTTGTTGCAACACCGCCACATCGGGGGTTTCTTGCTGCAGCCGGTTGACGATAACCCCCGCCACCATACCCGCGCGCAGTCCCTGCGTCGCGCACATCGTTAATAAGGTAGCGGATTCCATCTCGTAATTCATCACCCCCATGCCCTGCCACTCCTGCATCGACCCTTTGAACTGCCTCACTACCCGACCAGAGTAAGTGTCGTAGCGCTCTTGCCCGGGATAAAAGGTATCAGAGGAAGCCGTCACGCCCACATGCAGCCGGGCGTCGCTCTTTTTCGCCGCCTGCACCAGCGCGGTGGTGCAGGCAAAATCCGCCACCGCTGGAAATGCCAGCGGCGCGAAGTGCTGGCTGGCGCCGTCCAGACGCACGGCGGCGGTGGTCACCAGCACATCGCCGACATTGATGGCGTTCTGAATAGCGCCGGTGGTGCCCACCCGCAAAAAGGTACGGATGCCGAGTTGGGACAGCTCCTCCACCGCGATAGAGGTAGAGGGACCGCCGATACCGGTGGAGCACACGACCACTGCCTCGCCCGCCAGCTCCGCGCGCCAGGTGGTAAATTCGCGATGGGTCGCCAGATGTACCGGGTTCGCCATCAGCCGGGCGATTTTTTCCACCCGCTGGGGGTCGCCCGGAACGATGGCAAGGGTTGCGCCTGCAAGATCAGAAAATGTCAGGCCAAGATGGAAAACGTCGGACTGCTCCACGGCATATACCTCTACAAAGAATGGATTATCTCGCCGATAATATCATTAATGGCCCGGATTTACCGTGATAAAACCCCATTTTTAACGTCTTCACAACGCCTAGGGCCAGGTCCGCGTGCCGCAAATGGCAACGGCGCGGCGAGCACGGTCCAGAATCACATCGCGGCGACATTGACGGAACCGGCTTCGGCGGCCTAAGTTGACAGGTGTAGCTGTCCCACTGGTGATAATGACAAAAGGTTAATGCCAATGAGCCCTAACGAAACCCTTACCCCTTCCGCGCCGGCTAGCGGTTTTGCCCGCGCCGCGGGCGCGCCGTCCGTCACCGCGATCGTGACCGACGGTGAAAACGTGCTTTCCGGCCCTACCACCGTTCCCAGCCAGGGTGATGCCATGCCCGCGTGGATGGCCCGGCCCGCCGGCCAGCATGACGCTTTGCCGGTGGTCATCGTGGTGCAGGAAATTTTTGGCGTCCATGAGCACATCCAGGATCTTTGCCGCCGTCTGGCCAAAGTCGGCTATCTGGCTATCGCCCCCGAGCTTTATTTCCGCCAGGGGGATCCGGCGCACTATGATGACGTGGGTACGCTGTTGACGGAATTGGTTAGCAAGGTCCCCGACAGCCAGGTGCTATCGGATTTGGACCATACCGCGTACTTTGCGGCAACCCAGGGCGGCGATCTGCGCCGTCTGGCAATAACCGGTTTTTGCTGGGGCGGCCGTATCAGCTGGCTGTATGCAGCGCATAACCCGCAGTTGAGAGCCGCCGCCTGGTATGGCAAATTGACTGGCGATAAAACGTTGACCATGCCCAAGCACCCGGTGGATGTGGCCACCCAGCTCACTGCGCCGGTGCTCGGTTTATATGGCGCACAGGACAAGAGTATTCCGCTGGAAACCATTGAAACGATGCGCCAGGCGCTGCGCGCCGCTAATGCGGACGCGGAGATTGTAGTGTATCCCGAGGCCGGCCATGCGTTTAACGCCGACTATCGTCCAAGCTATCATGCGCCATCGGCGCAGGATGGCTGGCAACGCATGCTCGCCTGGTTTGCCCGCTTCGGGGTAAAGTGAAGTCAAGCGCGGGGCGGGAAGAGTCGCGACGTCCACGACGAACAGCAGCGCAAGGCATGGTACCGCGCGCAGCGCATGCGCGCTCTGGCCAACAAAAAAGGGGCGCAAGCGCCCCGGGAGAATGCGGCGCCACCTTAACCGGATTGCTGATGGCTGCCGCGCTGGTACAAACGCCGGTACGTTCTGCCCCGACGGGGATTTCCCTGGTGTGGAGCAACCTTTCCCGACTGTGGCTTATTATTCCATTAAACTGCTGATGGAGCCGTGCAATCGCCCTCCCTGCCTGGCCATATCCTTGGCGTCGTCACACCGCGCCCCGCTTTCCTACCAACAAAAGAGCGCCGGCGAACCGGCGCTCTCGTTTACCGCTGCTCCTCGCGCAATTTTTTGGCGCCGGTCACCATATTGGCCAGCGATTGACGCGTTTCCGGCCAGGCGCGGGTTTTTAATCCACAGTCGGGGTTCACCCACAGGCGTTCCGCCGGAATACGCTGGGCCGCTTTACGCAGCAGCGCGACGATCCACTCCTCGCTCGGTACGTTCGGCGAGTGAATGTCATACACGCCAGGCCCGATTTCGTTGGGATAATCGAACTCCTTAAAGGTTTCCAGCAGCTCCATATCCGACCGGGACGTTTCGATGGTGATGACATCAGCATCCAGCACCGCAATGGAATCCATAATGTCGTTGAACTCGCAATAACACATATGGGTATGGATCTGGGTGTCGTCCTGCGCCACCGCCGCGTTCAGCCGGAAAGCTTCCACCGCCCAGGTCAAATAGTCGTGCCAGGCCGAATGTTTCAGCGGCAAACCCTCGCGCAGCGCCGGCTCGTCGATTTGAATGATGCCGATACCGGCCTGTTCCAAATCCGCCACTTCATCACGCAACGCCAGGGCAATCTGCCGGGCAATGGTTTTACGGCTCACGTCCTCACGGGGGAAAGACCAGCACAAAATGGTGACCGGACCGGTCAGCATGCCTTTCACGGGCTTGTCGGTCAGCGATTGGGCATAACGCGCCCATTCGACGGTAATCGCCTCAGGACGGCTGATATCACCGATGATAATGGGCGGCTTCACGCAGCGCGAACCGTAGCTTTGCACCCAACCGTTCTGGGTAAAGACAAACCCGTCCAGATGCTCGCCGAAATACTCCACCATGTCGTTGCGTTCGGCTTCGCCGTGTACCAACACATCCAGCCCCAGGCGCTCCTACTCGACAATGGCTTGCTTGATATGCTCGCTGATGCCGGTGCGATAGCGGCCGCCATCCAGACGCCCGCGTTTGAAATCGAGGCGCAGACCGCGGATTTCCGTGGTTTGCGGGAAAGATCCAATGGTGGTGGTTGGCCAGGCGGGCAGATTAAAGCGTGCGCGCTGCACGACGGCGCGGGCGCTGGCTGTCGGCGGCGGTAATCTTCTCCAGACGCGCTTTGACCTCTGGATTATGCACCCGGCTGGAGTGGCGGCGGGCGCGGATTGGCGCGCTGTACTCGGCCAGCTTGCCCTGATGCGTCTCATCCGGCGCATTCAGCGCGGCACGCAGCAGACCCAGCTCGGCGCATTTTTGCAGCGCAAAAGCAAACCAGCTCTTCACTTCTTCGTCCAGCCGCGTTTCGGCGCTCAAATCAATGGGGCTGTGCAACAGCGAACAAGAGGATCCCAGCCACAGCTCGCGGTTACCCACCAGAGGACGCAGTTGTTCAAACCAGCTCTGCAAATCGGTGCACCAAACGTTACGCCCGTTGATGACGCCGGCGGATAACACCCACTCCGCCGGCAGTTGCCGGTACAGATCGGTCAGGTCGTCGTCGCCCGCCACCAGATCCACATGCAGCCCCTGTACCGGCAGCGCGGTGATAATATCCATTTGATGCCGGATGCTATCGAAATAGGTGGTCAGCAGCAGTTTCGCCTGTCCCGCCAGCGCTTGATAGGCATCGCGGTAGGCTTCACGCCACGCCTGCGGCAACTCCAGCACCAGGGCCGGTTCGTCGATCTGCACCCAGTTCACGCCGCGTTTCGCCAGTTCGCCCAGCACCTGCCGGTACACCGGCAGTAGCGCCGGCAGCAAGGATAGGCGATCAAACGCCTCCCCTTTCACCTTGCCCAGCCACAGATAGCTGACAGGCCAAAGCAGCACCGGCTTGACGCGGTGGCCTAGCGCCAGCGCTTCGTCCACTTCGTCGAGCAGTTGAGTCCAGCCCAGGCTGAACTGCTGTCCTAATGTAAATTCGGGGACCATGTAGTGGTAATTGGTGTTAAACCATTTGGTCATTTCGGCGGCGGCGGGCTCACCGGTCGGGGCGCGGCCGCTGCCGATGCGAAACAGCGTGTCGATATCGCTGGCGTTCGCGCCGCTGCGGTGTCGGGCCGGGACGTTATCCAGCATCAGACTGGTGGTGAGAACATGATCGTACCAGGCAAAATTACCCACCGGCAGAAGGTCGACCCCGGCGTCTTTCTGCTGTTGCCAATGACGCGCCCGCAGTTCGCGGCCGGTTTCCAGCAGCTGCTGCTGGCTGATATTCCCGGCCCAATAACTTTCTTGCGCTTTCTTTAATTCCCGGTGCAGACCGACGCGGGGAAAACCCAGTGTGTGACTCAGAATTGCCATTACCCTCTCCCATTTAGACGTCCAGATGTTTACACATCCATAATCACCATGTAGTGTACAGTTCACAAGCGCAAATTATTCACTTCCAGGTGAAACACTCTCATGATCGAACTCAAACATCTGCGAACGCTGCAGGCGTTGCGGAATAGCGACTCGCTGGCGGCGGCCGCGTCGCAGCTACACCAGACCCAATCGGCGCTGTCCCATCAGTTCAGCGATTTGGAACAGCGGCTGGGCTTTCGCCTGTTCGTGCGCAAAAGCCAGCCGCTGCGTTTCACGCCGCAGGGGGGAGATTCTGCTGCAACTGGTGGAACAAATCCTGCCGCAGGTGGCAGGCGCTGCAAACCTGCCAGCAACCGCATCAAGCTACGCTACGTTTAGCTATCGAATGCCATAGCTGCATCCAGTGGCTGACGCGGGCGCTGGCGGAATTTCACCAACAGTGGCCGCAGGTACTGATGGATTTTCGTTCCGGCGTTACCTTCGATCCGCAACCGGCGCTGCAACAGGGCGAACTGGATCTGGTGCTCACCTCGGATATCTTGCCGCGTAGCGGGCTTTATTATGCGCCCATGTTCGACTTCGAGGTCCGGCTAGTGGTGTCGCCGGACCATCCGCTGGCGGCCAAGGAGATCATTGCGTCGCAGGATTTGGACCAGTAAACGCTGTTAATCTATCCGGTACAGCGCAACCGCATGGATATCTGGCGCCATTTCCTGCAGCCGGCGGGCATTAGCCCGATGCTTAAAACCGTTGATAACACTTTGCTGTTGATTCAAATGGTGTCGACGCGCATGGGTATTGCCGCGCTACCGCATTGGGTTGTGGAAAGCTTTGAACGTCAGGGGCTTATCGCCACCCGGACGCTTGGCGAAGGGCTGTGGAGCCGTCTCTATGCCGTAGTACGCGACGGCGAACAGCGCCAGCCGACAACCGAGGCGTTCATCCGCTCGGCGCAGCAACACGCCTGCGCCCATTTGCCCTATGTCCGCTGCACCGAAGCAAACCTGTAGTCTGCTGGCGCGACGTGGCAACCGGCGACCGAAGCCTCATTTAACGCTAGGAATCAGCGTATTAGGTGAGGCTCAGCCCGGAAAATACGCATCGCCCTGTGTTTACCCGTTGCCGATTCACGTCATCAACCTTACGGCCCGCAGCCCCTTGGCGGTCTGAGGCAGCAGATTTTTCCCTCTCGCTGAGGCGACGAGGGAGCGGTGCCGATCCGAAAGCGCGGCTCATAACTCGGTGACGGGAACCTCGGCTGCAAAAGGCCGCGATTTTGGGCCTCACTCAGATTGGCGCCGTCGAAATGCCAGCCGTCAACAAAGGCCCCATTGAGATTCGCGTGCGCCAAGCGGGTACCGCACTGCGTGGTTTACCTCAGGCTGGCCTTGCTGAGATCCACATGGCTCAAGTCGGCATCGTTAAGATCGGCGCGAGAAAGATCGGCATACGACAGATCGGCGTGTCTGAGATCGGCACCGGCCAGGCAAGCTTGCCGCAATTTGGTTTTGTAACAATCCGCGCCCGTCAGCGTCGCCTGATGCAAACGGGCTTCAGACAGCCATGCGAACCTCAGATTCGCATCCGTCAGGCAGGCCCCCTCGAGAAGGGCACGGCGCATATCCGCCTCCTCCAGGTTCGCGCCGCGCAGATCCGCCCTCGACAAGTTAGCATACGTAAAACTGGCACCCTCCAGGTCCGCCTCGTGCAAATTGATATTACGCAAAACGTAACCGTTTAAATCGGCGCAGCGCAAATTCAGTTTCCCCTCCTCGGTCAGTGAATATTGGTTGGAGGAATAGGGGGTCCGTTTTTGTAACAGTAGCAGCGTTAAGGTACGGGTAAAGAGATCTTGGTCCACGGTTTCAATGAGGGTGTGATTATCCGGCTCAGTAATTTTTACCTCTACCCTCACTTCACCGTTATACCAACTGGAAGGCGTAGGGGAGTATGAGACTTTATTAGCGTCGACAGTGAATTCCAACGTTTGCGGAATAGCGTAATCGTCAGGATCGGCAATTTTTTTCTCCACTGCATCGATGAGCGCTTGGGTGAACTTATCGTATTGCAGTGAATACGCCTTTCGCACGCTACCGGGAATGAATAAATTGATGAGATATTCCAGCCATCCTTTGGGTGATATAGCAGATTGCCTATTGCTCTCGCTGTAATCTTGTACCGCATGTTTGGCAAATAAAGCGCCGCGCGTTGCGCTAAGATCATAACCGGCCATTCTGACTCCTATTATTATAAAACGACCCTACTGTCGTAAATGCATTATTTAATGGCTCATTTAAACGCAATGAGGCCTATGGCTTATTTTGCCTTCGTTGCGCCATGAGAGCAGGCGAGCCGGAACCAAACCTTTCTCGCAATAGCAATAGCAATAGCAATAGCAATAGCAATAGCAATAGCAATAGCAATAGCAATAGCAATAGCAATAGCAATAGCAATAGCAATAGCAATAGCAATAGCAATAGCATCATGTTAGAACAACGAACCGCTGGCTATCTATTCCAGTTTATGGCGGCGCATTTTTTCATGTCGATTGGCGGCACCCCGCCACTGGGTAAAGACACCCATCGATAGAGTGATACAGACCGCCCAGCCACTGCGCCATATCCTATCATTACACCGTTCGCAGAACAAAAATTGATAGCTTCAGACTGGCTAACAGAGTGTTGCGCTATCACCTGCCATAGACGTTAAAAAATAAGTACCCTCCCCCCTCTTTTAACAAAAGGGCATAGCATAAAGCCTCGCCGCATTAAGTTATCCTGCAGATATCCCATTCACGACACCTGCGCCAGCGCCCTTAATGACATTGGCACCCCCCTATTTCATTCCATCGCGCGCAGGGTGACATCGCCACCTAGGATGGCTGGACTTAACATTACTTCATCAGCACCGTTAACGCTGCGTGTTTACTCCATCAAAGTAAAACCCAAGCTTATTTCAAATAAAGCTCGAATAACTTGCTTACCACAGGGTTAATTCATCAACGATGGTCGTCATTTTATTCAGCAGCCTGAACAAAGCATCTTCAGAATATCAAAGGGGACTCGTACTGGTTATTCAATGAGAAATGCTTACTTTTCACGAAAATAGTCAATGCAGGCGCCATTATCCCACCCTGGTAAGAATCAGTATAAGCATTTTATTTTAACGGTATATATTATCCCTTCTATCCGTTAAATACCTGACTTCTAACCTAAGGCGCAGGCCTTAGGTATGAGCCTGAGGGTGGAAGCGCATCCAGGATCGCGGTGCCGGTACCGGCGGCTGCATCGCCATCGGGCGTTAGCCAACGGGGCCGCGCGTTAACACCGCGATAGGTTCACGCACCGCGCGTTTCCCCCTGACGTGTTGCCGTTGACACCACCCAGCGCCGATGGACCCACAGCGAGGCCATAATGACCGCTCCGCCAACGATAAAACTCGGCCAGCGCGGTTGCTCCTGCCAGATAGCCAAATTGACCAGCAGGCCCGCCGGAACGTGGACATTATTCATGATACCAAGCGTACCGGCGTCCACCTGAGTGGCGCCATAGTTCCACATGAAATAGCCCAGGGCGGACGCGCCAACGCCCAGCCAAATAAGGATCCCCCATTGCAGCGTAGTGGTGGGCAATTTAGTCGCGTTACCGAACAGGCACCATGCGATAGCGGCCACCAAAAACGCGCCGAGATAAAACCAGGAGAACGCCGTATGCTGCGGCATCGGCCAAACCTCCATCAGTCGTTTATAACCCACCATGCCGACGGCGAAACAAATGTTGGCCGCCTGCACCAGCATTAATCCCCACCAGAAATGCTGGCTCAAGTGGTCGTAACGGATTATTGCCGCGCCGGCGACCGCCAGCAGTGCACTGCCCAAATAACCCCAGCGCAAACGCTGGCCGCGCAACAGATCGTAGATGATCGTGACATACAGCGGCGTCAGTACCGTAAACAGCAAGAATTCCTGCACGGTCAAATAAAGATAGGCCTGGTAGCTGAACAAATACATGATGCCGAGCTGGCAGGCGCCCGCCGCCATATACGCCAGCAGTTGCCGCGCGCGGTAACCTCGCCAACGGACAAACGGCAGAAAGACCAGCACCGCCAGCGCCAACCGCACCAATACCGAGAAGATACTGTCCACTTGGCCGGCGAGGTATTCGCCAATCAAACTAAAGGAAAAAGCCCACAGAGTGGTGGTGATGATCAACAGCAGCACGTTGCGCAATCTCGCCAATGGAAAACGCCAGTGTATCTGAAAGCGGTGGCGGAGAATATGGCCAGCGGGTTGACGTCTGTTCATAAATTGAACACCTTTGGTGCCTGCCGGTTCCGCGGCAACGCGCTGGTATTCCGTTGCGCGCGTAACCGCTTTCACCTATCGACTGCACTGTTCAGATTTAGTAGCCGGCCGTCAGATCATCCTGGGTACGCGGATCCGAGGCGCCGGCCAGCGTACCGTCCGGCAGGCGCATAATACTTTGGACACTGCCCATCACCGGTTTTATCGCTAGCGTCTGACCTTTTTCTTGCAGCAGGCGCAGCGTGTCGGGGCTAAACCCCTTTTCCAGGCGTAGCTCATCGGGCGTCCACTGTTGATGAAATCGCGGCGCCGCCGTGGCTTCGGCGATATTCATCCCAAAATCAATGGTGTTGACCACCATTTGCAGCACGGTGGTGATGATATGGCTTCCGCCCGGGCTGCCCGTCATCAGCCAAATTTTACCGTCCTTAACCACCAGCGTCGGCGACATGGAGGAAAGCGGGCGCTTGCGCGGGGCAATGGCGTTGGCATCTGCGCCTACCAGGCCAAATAGATTGGGCGAGCCGGGTTTAGCGGAAAAATCATCCATTTCATTATTCAGCAAAATACCGCTGTTGCCAGCCATAATGCCGCTACCGAAGTAAGTATTAAGCGTATAGGTGACCGCTACCGCGTAACCGTTTTTATCGACCACCGAGTAATGGGTGGTTTGATCGCTCTCATAAAGCTGCAACTGCCCAGGTCGAATGGTGGAAGAGGGCCGCGCATGGTTTAGGTCGATACGCTGCGCCTGCGTTTTAGCATAGGCCTTGCTAGTCAGGGCCTGCACGGGGACCGAGACAAAATCCGGATCACCCAGATACTGCGAACGATCGGCGTAGGCATATTTCATCGCTTCCGACATCACCTGTATCGCGTTGGCGCTGCCGGCCCCCATTTTCGCCAGGTCGAAATTCTCCAGGATGTTCAGGATCTGAATGATATGCACGCCGCCGGAGGACGGCGGCGGCATGGAATAGATTTCATAGCCACGATAGCTGCCCATCACCGGCCGGCGCTCCAGCGCTTGATAATTGGCCAGATCCTGGCGGTTAATCAGGCCGCCGCGCCGGCGCATCTCCGCGACAATCTGACGGGCGATATCCCCGTGATAAAACGCACGCGATCCCTGATGGGCAATAAGCGTTAAACTGCGGGCCAGCTGCGACTGCCGCAGCCTCTCCCCCGCGGTGTAGGGTTGCCCGTTCGCTTTAAAAAAAACGGCGCGGCTGTTGGCATAATGAACCAGATTTTCCCGGCCATAATGGGCCAAATCACCCGCCAGCGCCTGGTTGACGATGAAACCCTGTTCCGCCAGGCGAATCGCCGGCTGCATTACCCGCGCCAAATCCATTGAGCCGTAGCGGCTAAGCGCCAGGGTCAGACCCGCTACGGTCCCTGGCGTACCTGAGGCCAGCGGGCTGGTCAGGGAGAGCCGACAGTCGGCGTTACCATCCGCACCAATGAACATCGTGCGCGTGGCGCCCTGCGGCGCCATCTCACGGAAATCGATCGCCACGGTCTGCCCAGCCGGCGTACGCAACAGCATGAAGCCGCCGCCCAGATTACCGGCCTGGGGATGGGTGACCGCCAACGCGAATCCCACCGCCACCGCGGCATCTACCGCATTCCCGCCCTGACGCAGGATAGCTACCCCTACCTCGGTCGCCGTTTTATCCACGCTCGCCACCATGCCGTGAGGCGCGGTAACGGGATGAAAGATGTAGTTTTCAACGCCGTAGCTTAGCGGTGCCGCCGTCTGCGCCTGGGCAAATGGCGCAGCCGTTACCAGCAACGTCAGCGCCATGATCCAGACGTTAACGCGCGGCGGGGGAAGTAACGTCATAATGACTCCTATAGATGAATGATGTGCTAATCATTTATATGATACCAATACCCCCTCTCTTTTCCATCAATGATTGGCCGAACACCGGCATATTGCGCGTTTAAGGTGTAAAATAAGGGTTGAATTACGGCAGGAGAGCATCATGAAAAAATACCTGGTAAATCTGAGTTGGACAGCACCGCTTTTATTGCTCGCACCGCTGGCGTTGGCGGCGACAAAACCGCGGCCGCCGGTGGAGAATCCCCCCAACCGGGCGCAGCAACAATTGCAAAATCATATGGACAATAGCGCTCAACAACAGAAAACCCGCTTTCAGCAGCAACAGCAGCAGCAAACCCAACAGCAGCGTCAGCAATTGCAGCAACAGTTGGAAGCCAACCAGCAGCGCCCGCGGCAGAATCAACCCTAGCAAGCGATGAAGCGTCACCAGCGCCCGCGCGGGGCATGGACGGGCATCGTCGCTTAGCCGGCAGAGAGCGGGAGGGACGGCGTAAACGAGCGGAGGCTGAGCAGCGCTGACCGCCGGCGTCTCAGCCTCAGGAATTGGCGAAATCAGCGTCAATCAGGTCAATGCGATCGGTGCAAAGGGTATCGACGCCCCACCCCAGCAGCGCGCGAGCGCGGTAGGGACTGTTAACGGTCCAGGCCATAATATGCAACCCGCTGGCTTTAATGGCCTCGACCCTATCCTCCGTCAGCGCCTCATGCTGCAAGTGCAAAGCCCGGCAGGCGAATTGGCCTGCCAGCGCCGACGGGGAAAACGAGGACAACAGCGGCGGCGGCGTCATTCCCTGCCACAGCTGACTCGCGGCCAGCGCCACGGCGCGGCCGGTCTCCTCGTCAGTGCCGGTGGTGGGTTTGATTTCGATATTAATCGCCAACCCGTGCTGCCGGCAACGCTCCGCCACCGACGGCAGCAGCGGCAGCCGCTCGCCGCGAAACGCCTCGTCGAACCACTCCCCGGCCTCGATTTGCAACAGGGTTTGCCAATCCAGCAGACTGGCGATGCCGCTGCCTTGGCTGGTTCGTTCCAGCGTATCGTCGTGCAAAAGAAAGATTTGACCATCGGCGGACAGTTAGTTTGGCATCCACTTCTATCATCTGCTGACCATAACGGACGCCGGTATCAATGGCGGCAAGCGTATTCTCCGGCGCCAGCGATCCGCCGCCACGGTGAACCACGATGGTCGGATAAAGCCATTCTCTGGTCATATTTCCACCCGGGTTCCGTTTTGCGAGTCGAAATAGTGCCATGCGTCGGCGGGACAATGCAAATGCAGCGTCGTGCCGGGAGCGGGAAGATCGTCATGGGCCAGACCTACCACCAGCGCACAGCCTTCCCAATGCCCATGGGCCAAATTATCGGCGCCCAACCGCTCAAGAGTGGCCACTTCCAGGCGGCACATCTCCCCCGCCTGTGGCGCCGGCGCAGCGGCAGAGGGCGCCAGGCCGTTAACGACGACCGCCGTTGAGATAGACGCGCCCCTCTCTTCGGCCGCGCCAGGCCAGGGGCCGATAGGGGAGACCACGCCTGCGGCTATCGCCGATGGCGTCCGTGGGTCGCGGCTCGCGCGCTGGATCTGCTCGGGACGAATGCCGGCGGTCAGCGCGCGACCGACTAAATCAGCGCGCACGACGGGCAATGCCAATGCGGGCCCGTTATCCAGCCGCAGTCAGCACCCGTAGGCGCTGACGCGTCCCGGCAGCAGATTCATGGCCGGCGAGCCCATAAAGCCGGCGACAAAAAGCGTTGCCGGCCGGCGGTAAATCTCCGTCGGTGTGCCGATTTGCTCTACCCGGCCCTGATTGAGCACCACCACCCGCTCGGCCAGCGTCATGGCTTCGACCTGATCGTGGGTCACATACAGACTGGTTGTCTTGAGTCGTCGGTGCAATTGCTGTAGCTCCAGGCGCATTTGCGTGCGTAACTTGGCATCCAGATTGGACCGCGGTTCGTCAAACAGAAAGACGGCCGGTTCACGCACCAGGGCACGCCCCATCGCGACACGCTGTCGCTGGCCGCCGGACAATTCACGCGGCTTGCGGTATAAAAGCGGCTCCAACTCCAGTATGTTGGCCACTTGCTCCACCGCGTGGCGAATCTGCTGTTTGCCGAAACCGCGGATCTTGAGTCCGTAAGCCATATTGTCGAAAACGCTCATGTACGGATACAACGCATAATTCTGGAACACCATGGCAATGCCGCGATCCCGCGGTTCGCAATGGGTGATGCGCTTGTCGCCGATATAGATATCGCCGGCCGTCACACTCTCCAGACCCGTGACCAAACGTAATAAGGTTGACTTGCCGCAGCCGGACGGTCCGACCAGCACGATGAATTCTCCGTCCGCCACCGTCAGGTCCAGCGGTTCGATGATGGTGTTTTTGCCGTCGTAGCTTTTAACGACATGCTGTAATCGTAAACTCGCCATAGTGCGCTATTTCTCACTGTCGACCAGACCGCGTACGAACGCACGCTGCATGACTAACACAATCGCCACCGGCGCAATGAGGGTTAACAGCATCGCCGCCATCACCTGATTCCATTGCGTGGTACCGTCCCCACTGGCAATCATGCTCTGTATGCCCTCCACCGCCGTACCCAGCGAGGCGTCGTTAATAATCAGCAGCGGCCAGAGATATTGGTTCCAGCCGTAGATAAAGGTGATCACAAACAGCGCCGCCAGATTGGTTTTTGACAACGGCAGTAGGATATCCCACAAAAAGCGCAGCGGGCCGGCGCCACCGCGTAGGGCCGCAACAACAGCGTTTGGTAAAACCGCTTGGCGCGCAGCACATGATCGACCAGCGCGGCAAACAGCAGCGCCAATAGCAGCCCACAGGCAGTCACCAGCCCGCTAAACCCTAGCGTGGTGCCAAAAGGACACCAGATAGCCGAGATCGGCAAACAAGCGGCGGAAATTTTCCAGACCGGCAAACCCGCCGACCAGACCGAACGGATCGACATCCTGCAGCGAATACCACAGCGCCTTACCGGCCGGCCAAAGGAAAAACACCGCGGTTACCGCCAGCTGCGGCAGGACCAGCAGCCAGGGCAAAGCACGGTGGCGGAAGCCGCGATGGCTGGCGGTCATCATGCCCCCTCGTATGGCGTCGTCACGCCCGCGCGGCAATGGCGCGGGCGGCGGCGTTTAATGTGTGGATTGTTCAAAACGACGCAGCAATTGATCGCCACGCGCCACCGCGTTATCCAGAGCCTACTTAGGGGTGGCCTTGCCGCTCCAAACGCGCTCCAGTTCCTCATCAACCACTGTTCGGATCTGCGGCATATTGCCCAGGCGCATCCCTTTGGTGAACGGTAGCGGCGGTTTGTTCATCATTTGGCGGATGGCGATATCGGCACCGGGGTTGTGGTCGTAATAGCCCTGTTGCTTGCTCAGCGTATAACCGGCGGTGGTCACCGGCAGATAGCCGGTTTGCTGATGCCATTCGGCAACGATTTCCGGCTTGGCCAGGAATTGCAGAAATTGCGCTACTCCCTGATAGGTTTCCGGGCTCTTACCGGCCATAACCCACAGGCTGGCGCCGCCAATCATCACGTTTTGCGGCGCGCCCTTCACATCGGCATCATAGGGCATCATGCCGACGACATAATTGAATTTGGCGTACTGCCGCACGGTCGACAGCGAGCCCGAGGAACCAATGGCCATACCGCAGTCGCCGCCGTAAAATTTCGCCATATAGGCGTCATCGCGGCCGAAATAGCCGCTGCTGCCGTTCTTGAGCATATCCGCCAGCCGCTGGATGTGTTTGACCTGTAGCGGACCGTTGAACACCAGCCGGGCATCGGCGCCGGCAAAACCGTTATCCTGGGTCGCAACCGGTAAACCGTGCCAGGCGCTGAAGTTTTCAATTTGGATCCAGCCCTGATAGCCGCCGTTGGCATAACCGCAGGTCAGGCCGGCTTCGCGCAATTTGACCGCGTCCGCCGCCAATTGCTGCCAGGTTTGCGGCTGCTGCTCGGGGTCAAGCCCTGCTCGCTTAAAGGCGTCTTTGTTGTAATACAGCACCGGCGTGGAGCTGTTGAACGGCTGGGAGATAAGATGGCCGGTTTTACTGTTGCAGATTCCGACGTATCCAATCAGCTGTTCCGGCGAGCCTGTTTAGAAATTTGTGTATTTGCCTGATTTTGATATGTTCAATCCAACATCAAAAACAGGTTAATTTATGGACGAAAAACAGTTGCAGGCTCTGGCTAACGAACTGGCCAAAAATCTCAAAACCCCTGAAGATCTCAGTCACTTCGATCGGCGGCTGAAAAAAATTAGCGTCGAAGCAGCTCTCAATGCCGAAATGACCCATCACCTCGGCTACGATAAAAATCAGCCTAAACCGGGGACCAACGCCCGCAACGGCTATTCCACAAAAACCGTTACCACTGGTGATGGCCCGCTGGCGCTGCGTACTCCGCGCGATCGTGACGGTTCCTTTGAACCGCAACTGGTGAAGAAGAACCAGACCCGGATTACCGGGATGGATAACCAGATTTTATCGTTGTACGCCAAAGGGATGACCACCCGCGAGATCGCCGCCGCGTTCAAAGAGCTGTATGACGCCGATGTCTCGCCGGCGCTGGTCTCAAAGGTCACCGATGCGGTCATGGAGCAGGTTGTCGAATGGCAAAACCGGCCTCTGGATGCAGTCTATCCCATTGTTTATCTTGACTGTATCGTTCTAAAAGTCCGGCAGGACAGCCGCATCATCAACAAATCTGTGTTCCTGGCGCTGGGCATCAACATCGAAGGCCAGAAAGAGTTGCTAGGTATGTGGCTGGCCGAAAATGAAGGCGCAAAGTTCTGGCTGAACGTGCTGACAGAGCTGAAAAACCGCGGCCTGAACGATATCCTTATCGCCTGCGTAGACGGGCTGAAAGGTTTCCCTGACGCTATTAACGCGGTGTATCCGGAGGCGCGGCTCCAGCTGTGTATCGTACATATGGTGCGCAACAGCCTGCGGTTCGTCTCCTGGAAGGACTACAAGGCCGTCACCCGCGACCTGAAAGCTATCTATCAGGCCCCTACGGAAGAAGCCGGCTTGCAGGCGCTGGAAGCGTTCTCCAGTGCCTGGGACATCCGCTACCCGCAAATAAGTCGAAGCTGGCAGGCAAACTGGGCCAATCTGGCCACGTTCTTTGCCTACCCAACGGACATCCGCAAGGTGATCTACGCGACCAACGCCATCGAGTCGTTAAACAGCGTGATCCGGCATGCCATCAAAAAGCGCAAGGTGTTCCCGACCGACGACGCAGTGAAAAAGGTGGTGTGGCTGGCGATACAGGCGGCCTCACAGAAATGGACAATGCCTTTGAGGGACTGGCGCATGGCAATGAACCGCTTTATTATCGAGTTCGGTGACCGCCTGGACGGTCACTTCTGAGAAAAGGCATTTACACAGAATCGTGTACAGGGTCGTTCCGGCGACATCCGATCAGTTATTCCGATATTTTCCGATCACCCATTCCAGTGATATTCGATCACGTGTTCGCTCATCTTCTGACTCGAGTTTAGTCTATTTTTCCTGTGCTGGCTACTCCTTGCTCTTTGCGTAGTGATTCGCCTTTAAGTTCCAGTCTATAGCTGGGGTGTACTAACCGATCGAGTAACGCGTCAGCTGTCGTGGGGTTTTCTATCAGTCCATACCATTTTTCACCGGCAGTTGACTGATCAGGATGCTGCTGCTTTTGTCGTAGCGATCTTCCATCACCTCCAACAGCATCGTTGCCTGCATCGGACTTATTGATTCTAGGCCCACGTCGTCCAAGATCAGTAACTCTATTTTTTCTAACTGCTTAAGCTATTTTATATAGGTCCCGTCTACCTGACACTGGTGAAGATGGGCCAGCAACCGACCCACTCGCCAGTAACGCACGCTATATTGCTGCCGGCATGCCTGCTCACCAAGCGCACAACTGAGCCAGGTTTTGCCCGTACCTGTCGGCCCCGTGATGAGTATGCTTTTCTGATATTTCAGATATTGTCCCCCTAGCAGATCTCGCATCTGTTCCGGTGTCACTCCTCGGCTAGGGATATAACGGATATCTTCCGGTTTTGCCTGCAAGCGCATTTGCGATTGCCGTCGCATACGGTATATGTTGTTGTTTTTTCTATGCAAACTTTCCGCTTCTACCATCAACGACAACCGCTCCTCGAACCCCAGCTCCCCATAACTCCCCGGGAGTTCGCGTTGCGTCTCCAACGCCTGGACCATTGCCGACAACTTCAGCTCTCGCAGAGCCATTAACAGTGTATCCATATTTATTCTCCTTAGTGATAACTGTCCGGACCTCGGAGGTTTTCGTGAACCAGCATTGATACGCCGGCTCCGTCCTGGGTGACCTCACTTTCACGACCGTGTTTCAATACGTTGGCTACGAAAGAGCGGTTAATGCACCCTTTCTCCAACGCCAGCGCGCAGGCCTTCTCCAGTCGCGTCGTCTCATAGCGCCGTTGCAGATTGAGTAGCCCCAGCACGGAGCGGTAAGCCTGCTCCGGATGGGCTTTGCTCTTTTGGATGGACTCGACCACTTTCAGTGTGCACACACCCACCGACAGCGCCCAACTGCACAGCCTTTCCGGCGTCCACTGACTCTGCCCCTTATGGTTAGCCGGCATGTGCG
The DNA here is from genome assembly GCF_000517405.1 of Candidatus Sodalis pierantonius str. SOPE. Classification (NCBI taxonomy): domain Bacteria; kingdom Pseudomonadati; phylum Pseudomonadota; class Gammaproteobacteria; order Enterobacterales; family Bruguierivoracaceae; genus Sodalis; species Candidatus Sodalis pierantonii. Next base: position 3,944,792 of record NZ_CP006568.1, read on the forward strand.
CCGCCTGAGTCGTGTGCCTATAGGCATTATCGCTGCGAGGGTGCGTAGCCACGCAGACGCCCTTATGGTGGATTTGCACCAGCCGTTGGGTGGCGATGACGTCAACGCGCTCGCCAACCAGCGGATGCGGCACCGAGTACCAGTTTTTGCCGTAGTCTATGTGGTAATCAGGTCCCACTCGGGCAACGAGATACTCACTGTATTCCCATTGTGTGGGCGGTAGAGGCCCAAGAGCCGGTTTGTCCAGCTGCTCGAAGCGTTCAAGGCGACTTTGTCCGCCGTAATGACGCATCGGGCGCAGATTCAACTCATGATTGAGTTCTCGTATCACCTGGTTGAGTTCGGCCAGCGAGTAGAACCTACGTTTACGCAACCGGGCCAAAACCCAGCGTTCTACCAGCTGCACAGTTGATTCTGCCTTCGCCTTGTCTTTCGGTTTTCTCGGGCGCGCCGGTAGCACCACTGTCTCATAGTGATTTGCCAGCGCCTGGTAGCTCTGGTTTATGACCGGCTCATAGCGGTCAGGGGTGCTGACAGCGCTGCGCAGATTATCAGGTATCATCAGCTCCGGAACCCCACCCATGAAGTGCAGGCAGCGGCTATTGGCGTTGAGCCACGATGCCATGTCCTGGCCTTCGCAGGCTTCGATATACGCATAGCCTGACACGCCCATGGCAGTGACGAAGATAGCGACCTGGCGTACGCTACCGGTCGCAGGGTTGACGATAGGTACGGTGGGGCCACAGAAGTCGATGAAGAGCTTTTCGCCAGCCTTGTGCTCCATGCGCATGGAACGCCGCTGCTTCTTTTTCCAGTCACGGAACAGTGCACAAAACTGTGAGTAACCGAGGGCATCACCGCCCACGGCGGACTGATATTCCATCCAGAGCAGCTGCTTGGTCATGCCCTTGCGGCTTAACTCGGTATCGATATCAAGCCAGCTGGGTAAAGTATTGATAACTTTTCCGGATTTGCCGGGATAGAGCAGGCGGTCGAGGTCGACGGGGGACAGTTCCGCCGGCAATGGCCAGACCAGGTTAGCTACCGTGAATCGGCCGAGGATATCGTGCACGGTAGTATAGCCTATGCCGAGCGCTGCTGCGATAGTGCGATTCGAGCGACGCTGCTCGAATTTCATACGTAAGATATTAATATAGATGCACATTTCCGTTCTCGCTTTCTTCTTTTTACGTGCCATGCCATGCCCCCGGAAGCTAAAAGTCTCCAGAGTATGGCGGAACAGAAGATGAGCGATCGGACAGAATCGGAATCGCTGATCGGGCGACCGGAATCAGTGATCGGATGAAATCAGAATTAGTGATCGGGTGAAATCGGAATCAGTGATCGGATGTGACCGGAACCAGCAACTGTCGCTGTAATAGCCCGGCACCGCCGGCACAAAGGCGGATTCGTCATTATTAATGCCGGCGTCGCTGAATACCTGATAAACCGGTTTGATGGCGTGGCTAGCCATCATTGTGGCGGTACCTACCTCGTAAACTTGCAGAATAGCCGGCGCATTGCCGGTGCGCCAGGCGGCGATGCCGGCAGCCAGCTCTTGCGGGTAAGCGCCCTTATAAACCGGCACGATGCGATAATCCGGGTGTGTCTGGTTGAAACGGGTGGCCAGGCTCTCCACCTCTTTTCCCAGTTCACCTTCCATGGCATGCCAGAACGGAATTTCCGTTACCGCCCAGGCGATTTGACTGACGACCAACATAAGCACGGCGCAAAGCGACGCAGTGCGGACAAAGGGGTTTACCATGCCGTTCTTCTGAAACCTGAAGTCATTAACGGCCTGTAACATGACATGCCAAGATGACAGAAAAATAACGTCGGCGTGACAGCGCCGTGACGGCCAGAGGATGGGGGGATTGATGATGGCGAGGGCGCCGGCGGCAGGATATCGTGCGGTAAACGGCGGTAAGTGCGCTATACTGTCGCCGACGATCTTCGCCTCTACATGCGAATCGGGATAATGGTAACGGCTGTAAGGAACCCATGAAACTGACGATTGAACGGCTGACGGTATTAAGCCCCCAGGATAAGCTTGATCTGGCAAAGATTTGGCCTGCCGTGGATGTCGACGCGCTACACCACCAGCTTACCGGCTCCAACGCGCTGTTCGTCGCGCGGTTCAACGATCGGCTGTTAGGGGCGGTGCGGGTCGAGATAGATGCCGCCTGGGGTGAGGGCCGGCTAGTGGGACTGCGCGTGCGGCCGGAAACCCGTCGGCGCGGCGTTGGCCTTTATCTATTGGATGAAACCCGTCGCCAGATGCCCGGTATCATCTATTGGTGGCTTAGCAATCAACAACCGCTGGAGGATGCCGCCCTAATGGGGAAATTCATGACCTCCTGCGGCTTTCACGAAGAGCCCGACGGCTGGCATCAGCGCTAACCGCCCGCCGCGGTCGATCGCCGGACACCGAACTGGCGGTCTATACCCCCTTCCATGACCGCAAATCCCCCGCCGCCGACCGCCAGCTGAGCCCGTTTTCCTAACCACCACACATCCGCGCCCGCCAAGCCGCCTTGGCACCGCCCAGCAGCAGGGCGCAGGGGTTGATGCCACATTGCCGCTTTACGCCCCCTGGCCTGGCGCCACGCAGAAAAAAAACAGCCGATGAAAATCCATCGGCTGTGAGCGTCGCGTATGGCTGTAGGCGATGCGCTCGTTACGCTACGCGTGCAGCGGGAAATCGCCGTACTGTCGTCAGGCCTCAATCGCCAGACGCATTTTCTTCATGGCATTTTTTTCAAGCTGGCGCACGCGCTCCGCGGAAACCCCGTACCGATCGGCCAGCTCCTGCAGCGTGCTTTTGTTGTCGTCATCCAGCCAGCGCGCGCGGATGATGTCCTGGCTGCGCTCATCGAGACCCTCCAGCGCCGCGCTCAGCTTGTCGGCGGCGTGATCGTCCCAGTTGTCCTCTTCAATGCCGTCGGCGAAATCGGACGATTTGTCCTGTAGGTAAAGCATGGGCGCCATCGGCTGCCCTTCGCGGGTGTCATCTTCCGGCGTGGGATCGAAGGTCATATCCTGCGCGGCCATGCGGGACTCCATTTCACGGACATCCTTGCTGGTCACGCCCAGCTCTTTAGCCACCATTTCCACTTCGTCCTGGTTAAACCAGCCCAGGCGCTGCTTGGTTTTACGCAGGTTAAAGAACAGCTTGCGCTGCGCCTTGGTGGTCGCCACTTTCACAATACGCCAGTTGCGCAGCACGTATTCGTGGATTTCCGCCTTGATCCAGTGGACCGCAAACGACACCAGCCGCACGCCCACTTCCGGGTTGAAACGGCGGACGGCTTTCATCAGGCCGATGTTGCCTTCCTGAATCAGGTCAGCCTGAGGCAGGCCGTAACCGGAATAGTTACGCGCAATATGAACAACAAAGCGCAGGTGAGACAGGATCAGCTGCTTGGCCGCCTCCAAATCGCCCTGGTAATGCAACCGTTCAGCCAGCGCCCGCTCTTCCTCCGCCGTCAGCATCGGATAGGCATTGGCGACCCTGACATAGGCTTCCAGACTGCCCTGGGAAACATAGGCTAAAACTTGCATATCTTTGATCATTCATGACCTCTCGCTAGAAACTTGGACGCCGTTCTACAGAAAGCCCGCACCAGGACGCGACTTCCCGTTATTGAACGGCCGATAATAAGACCACGATCCCGTCGGTGAGTTCAGCAACCGCGGCCTTTATCCCGATCTTATTATACCAAAAAAATGTTAGTCAGGTGTAAACCGGCGTAAATGTTGTACCGTCGCCAGCCAGGCCGCAAGCCAACCGATCATGGACGAAATCAGCAGCAAGAGGATGGCTTCATCCCAGCTCAAGCCGTGCAGCACGAACGTGGTGCCAAACACCGCCGCCACGTTCGCCACCACCGATTCGAGCTGCCAGACCAGTGTGCCTGACAAAATCAGCGACAGCACCGCGCCGCCCAGCCCCAGCAGCGACCCGCCGTTTAAAAAGGGCCTTAGGATAAACCCATCGGTGGCGCCGATCAATTTCATGACGTTGATGGTATCGCGCCGGCTGAAAATACTCAGACGGATGCTGTTGCCGATAACCAGGAAAACCGCGATGACCATCAGGATACCTATCATGGCGGAGACCTTGCCGACCAGGCCGGTCAACGCCGCCAGACGGGCGAACCAGCTGTCGTCCATGCGCACCTCGTCCACGCCTTGGGTGGCGGCGACACGGTCGCGCAGCGTCTTAAGCGTGTCGGCGCTCTGGAAATTGACCTTTGGCGTGATAATGGCCACCGCCGGCAGCGGATTTTCCTCCAGCATGTCCATCGCGCCGCCAAAGCCCGACCAGTTGCGGAACTCGCCCATCGCCTCTTCGCGCGAAAGGTAGTTGACCTTGGCGACGCCGCCCTCCAGCTTGAGGACGCCAATCACCTTCAAGGCGGCATCGTCATCCAGCACTTTATCCAGGTACACCGTCAGCTGTGGCGTGAGGTACCACTGCTCCGCCGCCTGGCTGACGTTTTTCCATACCAGATAACATAAACTGGGCAACGTCAATGAAATGGCAATCACCATCACGGTTAACAGCGTAGCCAGCGGCTGACGCCCCATATCCGCCAGCGTATTCAGCCAGACATAGCGCCACTGCTGCTTCCAACCACCGCGCAGCACCTTGGATTTCGCCGCTTTCGCCCCCCCCGCCGTCTGCAAGCGCGGCGCTTTTGCCGGCTTGTTCGCGCGCGTGGGCCGGTTGAATTTATTCGCCATGGACGCCCCCGGACATTCTTCCCTGATTGAGCGTAAAGATACGGTAATTCCGGCGCGCAATCAGCCCGGTATCGTGAGTCGTCATCAGCACCGTCACGCCGACGCGGTTAAATTCTTCAAACAGACGCAATATGCCCTCGGACAGCGCGTCGTCCAAGTTGCCCGTCGGCTCGTCCGCCAGCAACACCGCCGGCTTGTTGACCACAGCGCGGGCAATGCCGATGCGCTGCTGTTCGCCGCCCGATAATTGCACCGGGAAATTGCGCGCTTTATCCAGCAGGCCGACTTTATCCAGCGCCGCCGAGACCCGGCGGCGGATATTCTCAAGGCTGGCGCCGGCGATCACCAGCGGCATCGCCACATTGTCATAAACGGTCCGGTCCATGAGCAGATGATGATCTTGAAAGATCATCCCGATCTGACGGCGCAGAAACGGGATTTCGCTGTTTTTCAGCCGGCTGATATCGTGACCGCCAAATAAAATATGCCCCGCGCTCGGGCGCTCTATGCCGCATATCAGTTTCAGCAGGGTACTTTTCCCCGCCCCGGAATGGCCGGTCAGAAACGCCATCTCAGCCGGACGGAGGTGAAAATCCACCCCTTGCAGCGCCTGTCGTCCGCCAAGATAGGCTTTGCTGACTTGTTCAACGCGAATCATCCTTTTTTAATCCTCTCGGGCAAAAAGTGCCTCAATAAAATCGTCGGCTTTAAACGGCCGCAAATCCTCAATACCCTCCCCTACGCCAATATAGCGAATCGGGATACCGAAGCGGTCCGCCACGGCAAAAATGACCCCGCCTTTGGCGGTGCCGTCCAATTTGGTCAGCGCGATGCCGGTCAGTCCCACCGCGTCACTGAATAAGTTGGTTTGGCTGACAGCATTCTGCCCGGTGCTGGCATCGAGGGTCAGCATAACCTCATGGGGGGCCTCAACGTCCAGCTTTTTCATTACCCGAACGATTTTCTTCAGCTCGTCCATCAGGTACGCTTTATTCTGCAACCGCCCCGCGGTATCCGCTATCAGCACATCAATACCGCGCGCTTTGGCCGCCTGGATTGCGTCGAAGATAACCGACGTGGAGTCGGCGCCGGTCTGTTGCGCCACCACCGGGATACGGTTGCGCTCGCCCCAGACCTGAAGCTGCTCCACCGCCGCGGCGCGGAAGGTATCCCCCGCCGCCAGCATGACGCTTTTGCCTTCGGCCTGATATTGCCGGGCGAGTTTGCCAATGGTGGTGGTTTTCCCCACGCCGTTAACGCCGACCATCAGGATAACGAACGGCGTCTTGCCCGTCACCTCCAGCGGCCGCTCGACATTACCGAGGATGGCCGCCATATCCACGCGCAATTGGCTGTACAGCGCTTCGGCGTCCTTAAGATGGCGGCGTTCGGCATGGGCAGTCAAACCCTCGATTATTTTGCGCGTGGTATCGACGCCCACGTCGGCGACCAGCAATTGCTCTTCCAATTCCTCGAACAAATCATCATCGATTTTCTTGCCGCGGAACAATCCGATAAATCCGGATCCCAAGTTCTGTCGCGTCTTCACCAGACTGTTTTTCAGTCGGGCAAAGAATCCGGCGCGCTCGGGCGCCGGAGGCACGCCGTCTTCCGCCGGCCGCGGTACGGTATCCTCATAGGGGATGACATCTGCGGCCAATATTAGCGCCGCGCTGGCATCCTGACGGTTTTCCGGCGCCGCGGCATCGGCAATCACGATCGACGAGGCGACGGCGTCGTCTTCGGAGGGCGCGGCGGCAGAAGCAGCGGCCATCGGCGTTTTATCGCCGGCGTCGGCGTGGCTCCGCCGCGTCGCCACCTGTTCGGTAAGAGACACAATTTCAGCGGCGATGCGCTGTGCGTCACGCTCGCGGGCGGGGACATCCGGTGCCGAGGGCCGCTCAGCGGCGGGCGTTTGCGCCTTCGCCTCCGCTAACGCCTCTTCGTCGGCATCCGCCGCCTCCCCGCGCGCCGCGGTGGTAGCAACTGGCGAGTCGGTTTCGCCCCCGGCGCCGGTGGCGTCGGTCTCCCGTCCGGCTTCCGGCTCGCTGATCGCGTCATCGTCCTGACGGTTAAAGCCTAACCAGGAAAGGAAACCGCGTTTTTTCTCTTTTGCCATTTGCGACTACACTCCTCGCCCAAGATAGAGGGCGGATAAATAACCTGTCTGATAATACTCAGAGTTTACCACTTTACCCCGGCGGGCAACATGCGTCGCGGCAGGGTTTTGTCTTACGGGACAAATCAAATGCGAATTACCATTTCCCCCGCCTCTTTGCCCCGCTAGAATAGACCATCGTTGACATTCGTTGTGGTCTTTACGCGCTTTGACTCGTAACAAGATATCTATGGCAAATAACAATACCGCCCGCTCCGCCGGACAAATTCGTATCATCGGCGGGCGCTGGCGCGGTCGTAAGCTGCCGGTGCCCAACAGCCCGGGTCTGAGGCCGACCACCGATCGCGTGCGTGAGACGCTGTTCAACTGGCTGGCGCCCGTTATTCAGGAGGCGCGCTGCCTGGATTGTTTCGCCGGCAGCGGCGCGTTGGGTCTGGAGGCGCTTTCGCACGGTGCCGCCAGCGTCACGCTGCTGGAGCAGGATCGTGCGGTCAGCGCGCAGCTCACCAAGAATCTGCAGGTATTGCAGGCGCAGCAGGGTCAGGTCATCACCGCCGACAGCCTGCGCTGGCTCGCACAGCCGGGTGATGCGTTCAATGTGGTCTTTATCGATCCCCCCTTCCGGCAAGGCATGATAACCAACACCGTGGCCACTCTGGAGCGGCACCGGCGTCTGGCCGACGACGCCTGGATTTACATTGAAACCGAAACGGAAGGCCCCTCTCCCGAAGTGCCGCCCCACTGGCAGCTACATCGGGAAAAAATCGCCGGGCAAGTAGCGTACCGGCTCTACATCCGTCACGCTACGCCGGAGAAGCACTATTATACTGATTAATTTGGGCCGTCTGTTAATGCTGATGGTATGGGGATTTTTGTTGTTCAACCTGATTCAACCGTTCCCTAAACCACTGAAATATTTCCTTGATATTGGTCTTTTTTTCATGGTGGCAATGCATGCGCTGCAACTGACGCTACTGAAAGCCACGCTGACCAAAGATGAGGCCAAACCCAGCGCCGCTTTTCAGACGCGGGTGTTTCTTTTCGGCGTGTTTGAAATGGTCGCCTGGCAGAAAAAGCAGCGGGCACAGCGCCCCGCTGGCCGCGGTCGCTAACGCCTCAAGACTACGCCGAAACACCAACGCCCCGCGGACGGGGCAACGACGGTTTAACGGTATCTTGCCGAAGGATTACGGTTTTTTACCGGGCAAATAGGGAAACATCGTCACGTTATCGCCCAGATCGAAAATGCGGGCGCTGCCCCTTTCCGTCACGACGTCGATACGAATGACCGCCTGCAGCGGAATGTAACTGCGGCTAACGCCGCTGAACTCCGTCTTCAGTTTTTCTTCGGAGGGGTCGACCACCAGGCTGCCGTGGCTGCTGAACACAAAATCGCCGATTTCGATAAAGCCGAACAGGGGGCTTTGACTCAGCTCACGTACAAATAACTGATAATTTTTTCCATTATTAATAAACTGAATACGATAAATAGGCTGCTCGCTGCTCATAAGCCTGCTGTCTCCCGCAATGTGTACGCATGAATTGCGCAGGAAAAAAGTGGCGCTAACATAGCATGATGACCGACAACGCGCATCTGCCTCGACAAGGATGTCAAAGTCAGGACACGCCAGCGCCGTTGCGCGATGCTCCAGACGGCCGCCATCACGGGCCAGATCGCCGACATTTACTCACCACGCACCAAAAGGAACGCCAATGCTTTGGTCTTTTATGGCAGTAGTCTTCTCGGGATGGCTGTACGTGGACGCCTCTTACCGTGGACCGGTCTGGCAGCGCTGGCTGTTTCAGCCCATCACGCTGCTGCTGGCGCTCGCCTGGCAGGCGCCAGGCCTCACCGCCACCGGCTATTTGATCATCCTTGGCCTGCTGGCCACGCTGTCCGGCAGCGCGCTGCTAATGCTGTCGAGCGAACGGCTACTTTACGCCGTCGGCGCGTTTTTTCTCTGCCAAGTACTGTACACCATTGGTTTCGCCAGCCATATGACGCTGGCGATATTCTGGCCGTTGCCGCTGACGCTGCTGATCCTCGGCGCGGTGCTGATTATGTTGCTCTGGTCCCGGCTTGACGAGTTACGCTGGCCCGTGTGCACCTATATTGGCGTCACGCTTTTGATGGTATGGATCGCGGGCGAACAATATTTCCAGCTCGGCAACGATTACACCCTCTCACTGCTGACGGGAACCGCTTTGCTGCTGGTGGCGGCGAGCGTGTGGTTAATCAGTCATTGCCGCTTCCCGTTCGATGCCGCCCGCGCGTTTATCGCCGCGTGCTACTTCGCCGGCCATTTTCTGATTGTGCGCTCGCTGTATCTTTGACGCGTCCTGGTGCGCGGCCGTGGGCCGTCAGGCCGCCGTCAACCCCTTACGCAACAGGTAGCGGTAAGGCAGCTGTTCCGTGGCCTGCGCCAGCAGGGTATGCTCCATGAACCGGCAAAAGCCGGGAATATCGCGGGTGGTGGCCGGATCGTCGGCGATAATAAGCAAGGTCTGCCCGTCGGCCATATGGCGCACGGCTTTACGCACCATCATCATGGGTTCGGGGCATCGCAGGCCGCGAGCGTCCAGGGTTTGATCCACGGCGGCAAAAGCATCAGACATACATGAATTCCACATTAATCTTTAAAGCATCGGGCCGCCAGTTTACGCTGGTAAACGACAGCTGCAAGCGGCGCAGCGGTTAAACGATTCTCCCGTTGCATTGACGGTGCAAAACAGTATCATGTGCGCCGCGTGCTGAAAAAATGCGCTGGGCATTCTGGGTTCCCTCACCCCATTGTTTAGAAAGGTTACATCATGTTCAGATTTTCGCCACGGCAGCGGCTGCACGCCTTGATAGGGCTGGCGCTGTTTCATTTGTTGATTATTACATCAAGTAATTACCTGGTGCAGCTGCCGGTATCGATTTTTGGCTTCACCACGACCTGGGGCGCGTTTAGCTTTCCTTTCATCTTTCTCGCCACCGACTTGACGGTACGGATTTTTGGCGCCCCGCTGGCGCCGGCGCAGGGACAAGGTCATGAGCAGCCCCGCAAACACCAGCAGGGCGGCGGCGAGATAAATGGAAGCGGCCCCGGCGCGCGCCATCAGCATCCCCGCCAGCGGGCCGACTATACCCAACGCCAAATCCATAAAGGCGGTGAACGTCGCCAGCGCGCTGCCTTGGTTCTGCGCCGGAACCTGTTTCATGGCCACAATGCCCAGCGCCGGGGACACCAACGAGAAACCGGTTCCGGTTAGCAGCGCGCCGAGTTGAGCGGTGAACGGCGACGGCGCTAGCCAGACCAGCAACAGGCCGATAATCTCGACCGTATAGCACACTAACGAGACCAGCAAACCGCCGTAGCGGTTAATGCTGTTGGGAAACAGCAGCCGGGTGCCGACAAAAGCGGCGCTAAAGGGAATTTTCTTGCCAGCAAGGGTTTTAACCGTCGACCGCGGCAACGCGAAGCCGATAGCGACCCCCGCAATCAAGATAATGACCGCGGAGAGCAGCCCTAGCCCGCCCAGGTGATGCAGCCACACCCCAAGCGGCGCGCCAACGGCCAGGGCGCCATAGCTGGCGACGCCGTTCCACGAGATGACCCGGCCGATATGGCTGGGACCCCACCGCGCCCACGCCTCAAAGCGTCGCACCGGTGCCGACAAAACTTTGGCTGAGCCCAAGAATCACCCGCCCCGCACACGAAAGCGTCAGCGCCATTACCGGCAGGGACTCAGTCCACAGCGACAAAAGATAACACACGCCGCTCAGCAGGCAGCCGCCCAGCCCGAGCACAACAATGCGCTTAGGGCCGACCCGGTCGGCATAGCGCCCGGCGTAAGGCCGGCTAAGCAGCGTCGCCAGGTATTGCAAACTGACTACCAGCCCCGCCCAAAAGGCGCTATATCCCATATGATCATGCACATAACCCGGTAAAACGGCGAGAGGCAAGCCGATGGTGAGATAGTTAACGAAGTTGAACACCACCACAGAAAGAATACGCAGGGTAAGACGCCACCCGCGGGTAACCGGTTGGGGAGAAGATCCTGGTGAGGGCATCGAAAACTCGCGGCAAAGGACAAATTAACGGCGGAGACATACCCCACCCGACACATGGTTGACATGTATAACAAAAAGTGTGGCTTGGATCATGGTACATCTGACCAAATTGTTGCCGTTTTGACGCAGCTTTATCAGGCGTCAGCGGCTTTGACGCCGCTGACGCGCTGCTTGAGCGGCGCGCGCCGGCGCGGAAAAATGCCGATTTTGGCGGGCAAACGCGGCGTTGACGAACGCGCTAAGGGCAGGCTCGGATGTTACCGGGGAAAGGCGACATCCCCCACCGCTCACGCGCGGGCCGCTCAGCGGGCTAGATAGGCCTTGAGCACGGCGGCCGCCTGCAAAAGTGCGCTTTGTACGCCGGGAACCTGTGCGAGAGGATTGAGCAACCCATAGTCATGGATAAGCCCGCCGTAGGTCACAAGGGTCGTGGCAACGCCCGCCTCATTCAGTTTGCGCGCATAGGCCACCCCTCCATCGTGCAAGACGTCATACTCCGCCACCTGCACCAGTGCCGGCGGCAAACCGGCTAGCTGTTCCGGCAGCGCACGCAGCGGCGAGGCGGTGATTTCCTGGCGCTGGGCCGGATCGGTGGTGTAGTTGTCCCAGAACCATTCCATCATGCCTTTGGTCAGGAAATACCCTTCCGGGTAGCGCTGATACGAATCGGTGGCAAAATTCGCGTCCGTTACGGGCCACAGCAGGATTTGACAGGCGAGGGAAGGTGTACCGTGCTCTTTCGCCATCAGGCTGACAACGGTCGCCGACGCTGTTTCCCGCCACGGCCAGACGCGTGCCGTCGACATCAATAGCGTTACCGTGCTCAGCCACCCAGCGCGTCGCGGCGTAGGCCTGATTAATTGCGACCGGATAACGCGCCTCCGGCGAGGGGTATAATTGACAACCCCCCCACGGCGCCGCTGGCGACCACCAGATCGCGCACCAAACGCTTGTGGGTAAAATAATCGCCGAGTACCCAGCCGCCGCCGTGGAAAAAAACGAAAGCCGGTAGCGCGCCGGCGGTGTTGGCCGGACGAACGATATTCAGGCTCAACGGCTGACCGTCGACGGTGATAATCTGCTCCGATTCCTCAACGCCGCTCATATCAATGGCGACCGACTTTTGTGCGTCAGTGAGCACTTGACGGACTTGCGCCGGCGGCAGACTTTCCACCGGGGGGGGGGGCATCGGCAGCGTTCAAGGCTCGCAGAAAGGCTTCAACGTGACGATCGGTGCGGGCCTGTTCCGGTTTTATCGGGGATTGATTCATTATCGTCTCCTGGCAGAGGGATGTGTCTTTTAAAGCGTAGTACGGCGGCCCAAGATTGCCTGCCGTTACGCGTTTGACCTGGCGTTCGGCGCTTAACGTTGGGCGTACGAGATTCGGTAGACGCGCGCCGCGCGTAGCGTAAGAGCTTCGGGGCACGGCGTTATCGTTTGGCATTGGACGTACGGCTTTAAGCTTTTAGCCTTGGGCGTTGGGCGTTGGGCGTTAGGCGTTGGGCGTTGGGCGCGGCGCGGAACCTGTGCTTACACCAAGAGGCCCGGCGAAAGCCCTTTATAATGCACTGACGGTACCTTTAGCACGGGGGAACAGGCATGATTGAGATTTGGGGCAGAAAGACGTCCTCCAATGTGCAGGCATTGATGTGGTGCATAGGCGAGATCGGGTTACCGTTTGTCCGCTACGATATCTGCCATCGCTATGGCGGCAACGATACTGCGGCGTTTTTAGCCATGAACCCCAACGGCACCGTGCCCGTCATCCGTGACGATAAGGGCGCCCCCCTATGGGAAACCGGAGCGATTCTGCGATATCTGGCCGGCCGCTACGGCGCTTTGGATTTTTGGCCAGCGGAACATCAGGCCCGGGCGCAGGTGGATAAATGGGCCGAGTGGGCCAAAATCAACGTCGCGCTCAATTTCACCGCCCCCGTATTCTGGCGGGTGGTCAGAACCGCCGCCGGCGAGCGGGATGCGCAGGCTATTGGCCAGGCGCGACCCTGTACACGATTCTGTGTAAATGCCTTTTCTCAGAAGTGACCGTCCAGGCGGTCACCGAACTCGATAATAAAGCGGCTCATTGCCATGCGCCAGTCCCTCAAAGACATTGTCCATTTCTGTGAGGCCGCCTGTATCGCCAGCCACACCACCTTTTTCACTGCGTCGTCGGTCGGGAACACCTTGCGTTTTTTGATGGCATGCCGGATCACGCTGTTTAACGACTCGATGGCGTTGGTCGTGTAGATCACCTTGCGGATGTCCGTTGGGTAGGCAAAGAACGTGGCCAGATTGGCCCAGTTTGCCTGCCAGCTTCGACTTATTTGCGGGTAGCGGATGTCCCAGGCACTGGAGAACGCTTCCAGCGCCTGCAAGCCGGCTTCTTCCGTAGGGGCCTGATAGATAGCTTTCAGGTCGCGGGTGACGGCCTTGTAGTCCTTCCAGGAGACGAACCGCAGGCTGTTGCGCACCATATGTACGATACACAGCTGGAGCCGCGCCTCCGGATACACCGCGTTAATAGCGTCAGGGAAATCTTTCAGCCCGTCTACGCAGGCGATAAGGATATCGTTCAGGCCGCGGTTTTTCAGCTCTGTCAGCACGTTCAGCCAGAACTTTGCGCCTTCATTTTCGGCCAGCCACATACCTAGCAACTCTTTCTGGCCTTCGATGTTGATGCCCAACGCCAGGAACACAGATTTGTTGATGATGCGGCTGTCCTGCCGGACTTTTAGAACGATACAGTCAAGATAAACAATGGGATAGACTGCATCCAGAGGCCGGTTTTGCCATTCGACAACCTGCTCCATGACCGCATCGGTGACCTTTGAGACCAGCGCCGGCGAGACATCGGCGTCATACAGCTCTTTGAACGCGGCGGCGATCTCGCGGGTGGTCATCCCTTTGGCGTACAACGATAAAATCTGGTTATCCATCCCGGTAATCCGGGTCTGGTTCTTCTTCACCAGTTGCGGTTCAAAGGAACCGTCACGATCGCGCGGAGTACGCAGCGCCAGCGGGCCATCGCCAGTGGTAACGGTTTTTGTGGAATAGCCGTTGCGGGCGTTGGTCCCCGGTTTAGGCTGATTTTTATCGTAGCCGAGGTGATGGGTCATTTCGGCATTGAGAGCTGCTTCGACGCTGATTTTTTTCAGCAGCCGATCGAAGTGACTGAGATCTTCAGGGGTTTTGAGATTTTTGGCCAGTTCGTTAGCCAGAGCCTGCAACTGTTTTTCGTTCATAAATTAACCTGTTTTTGATGTTGGATTGAACATATCAAAATCAGGCAAATACACAAATTTCTAAACAGGCTCTCATCTAATAGAGAGGAGAAACATCATCTTGAGCTATAGCCAACATTATACGTCATAAATAAGTGCCCCGCACTAGCAGCCAGGTGGTACATCCCTGTACCTTTGGGTAGGAACCCTTCGGTGGGAAAGCGCTTATGCTAACCCACCCTTTATTATGACCTGAAACCGCTTACCAACGATATTTATTACGGGTTTCCCAATCTTTCACTTCGGTTTCGGCCGCGTCTTTGCCGTAGCCGTAGCGTTCCTGGATTTTACCGACTAATTGAGGCTTTGTTGAATAAATCGAACTTTTAGGTGACTGGCGGCTTTGATCACTACATTCGTTTCAACATCAGGTCCCCATGGCAAAGCAAAAGTTTAAAATTACCAACTGGCCCGCATACAACAATGCGCTCAGGCAGCGGGGGGACCTGACAGTATGGCTTGATGAGTCAGCCATTGCTGCATGGACTGAGAGTACACCACCTGAACATCGTGGTCGGCCGCTTCACTACACCGATATGGCCATTACCACGGTTCTGATGATAAAGCGCGTGTTTAACCTTTCGCTCCGGGCGTTACAGGGTTTCGTTGACTCAATTTTTAAACTGATGGGGCTGTCGCTGCGCTGCCCAGATTACTCTCTGGTCAGCCGGCGAGCAAAAACCGTCGACATCAGCATAAAAACGCCAACCCGCGGCGAAATCTCACACCTGGTCATCGATGGCACCGGCCTGAAAGTCTTCGGCGAAGGCGAATGGAAAGTCAGGCAGCATGGGGCTGAGAGGCGCAAAGTATGGCGCAAGCTTCATCTGGCAGTAGATAGTGTGACACATGAAATTATCTGTGCCGATTTATCGCTAAGCGGTACGACAGATGCGCAGGCGCTGCCCGGGCTGATTAACCAAACCCACCGGAAAATCAGGGAAGCGTCGGCTGACAGTGCTTACGATACGCGTTACTGTCATGATGCTCTGCTGAGGAAAAAAATAAAGCCGCTTATCCCACCGCGAAGTGGTGCGCAATATTGGCCAGCTCGATACTATGAGCGTAACCATGCGGTGGCAAATCAGCATCTGAGCGGCAATAACGATACCTGGAAAAAGAAAGTAGGTTATCACCGGCGTTCACTGGCTGAAACGGCCATGTTCCGGTTTAAAACACTTCTGGGTGGTCATCTGAGTCTGCATGACTATGACGCGCAGGTAGGTGAGGCATGGCAATGGTTAAAGCACTTAACCGGATCACACTGTTAGGAATGCCAAACAGCGTCCGCATCATGTAACAATCGCCCTGATAGGGAGGAAGGAGCCTGTTTAGAAATTTGTGTATTTGCCTGATTTTGATATGTTCAATCCAACATCAAAAACAGGTTAATTTATGGACGAAAAACAGTTGCAGGCTCTGGCTAACGAACTGGCCAAAAATCTCAAAACCCCTGAAGATCTCAGTCACTTCGATCGGCTGCTGAAAAAAATCAGCGTCGAAGCAGCTCTCAATGCCGAAATGACCCATCACCTCGGCTACGATAAAAATCAGCCTAAACCGGGGACCAACGCCCGCAACGGCTATTCCACAAAAACCGTTACCACTGGCGATGGCCCGCTGGCGCTGCGTACTCCGCGCGATCGTGACGGTTCCTTTGAACCGCAACTGGTGAAGAAGAACCAGACCCGGATTACCGGGATGGATAACCAGATTTTATCGTTGTACGCCAAAGGGATGACCACCCGCGAGATCGCCGCCGCGTTCAAAGAGCTGTATGACGCCGATGTCTCGCCGGTGCTGGTCTCAAAGGTCACCGATGCGGTCATGGAGCAGGTTGTTGAATGGCAAAACCGGCCTCTGGATGCAGTCTATCCCATTGTTTATCTTGACTGTATCGTTCTAAAAGTCCGGCAGGACAGCCGCATCATCAACAAATCTGTGTTCCTGGCGCTGGACATCAACATCGAAGGCCTGAAAGAGTTGCTAGGTATGTGGCTGGCCGAAAATGAAGGCGCAAAGTTCTGGCTGAACGTGCTGACAGAGCTGAAAAACCGCGGCCTGAACGATATCCTTATCGCCTGCGTAGACGGGCTGAAAGGTTTCCCTGACGCTATTAACGCGGTGTATTATCCGGAGGCGCGGCTCCAGCTGTGTATCGTACATATGGTGCGCAACAGCCTGCGGTTCGTCTCCTGGAAGGACTACAAGGCCGTCACCCGCGACCTGAAAGCTATCTATCAGGCCCCTACGGAAGAAGCCGGCTTGCAGGCGCTGGAAGCGTTCTCCAGTGCCTGGGACATCCGCTACCCGCAAATAAGTCGAAGCTGGCAGACAAACTGGGCCAATCTGGCCACGTTCTTTGCCTACCCAACGGACATCCGCAAGGTGATCTACACGACCAACGCCATCGAGTCGTTAAACAGCGTGATCCGGCATGCCATCAAAAAGCGCAAGGTGTTCCCGACCGACGACGCAGTGAAAAAGGTGGTGTGGCTGGCGATACAGGCGGCCTCACAGAAATGGACAATGCCTTTGAGGGACTGGCGCATGGCAATGAGCCGCTTTATTATCGAGTTCGGTGACCGCCTGGACGGTCACTTCTGAGAAAAGGCATTTACACAGAATCGTGTACAGGGTCGGAGGAAGTCGTCACAAATTTCGGATTTATTCAACAAAGCGACTAATTGATCTCGTTTCCCTTCTACCACGGTCAAATCATCATCGGTAAGTTTTCCCCATTGTTCTTTGATTTTACCCTTGAATTGTTTCCAATTGCCGCTGGCTTCGTCTTTATTCATGTGATGACTCCTTCTGTAAGGTAGTTTATCAATAACCTTCATTTCCTCGTCTGAATTCGCAAATCCAGCCATACGTGTAAAGAAGCGATGCGCTAAGCATTAACTAAATTATAGCAACGGATTTGGCAAAGGCCGGATTTACCAGACGATCCCATCGTAAAATGGCGTTGTGGGTGGAAATATCGAAATAACACCTGTTAAAACAGCAGGAAGTAAGACGTTGGAAAAACACTTAGTCTGTAAGTAAATGTGTCGGTGACTCGGGTTAACCGCGTGACTCCGTGCGGAGAAGAGCAAAATGCGGCGTTAGGCCGGCATTTCCGTACTCATCAGCGCCGAGCGAACGGCGACGAGATCCTTGATTGTGGTTAATCACGCCCGGGAGCACGCAGGCGGAAAACGATGTGGGCAAGCAGCATCGCGCCAAGATAACGCCCTGCGGCATAATGGAGAACGGGAGAGGGTTGAGCAGCAAGGCACTTATTGAGGCACTTATCTCCTTGCCGCGAGTGGTTTCGCCAGTAGACAGCAGCACCGGGAGCCTAAGGGCATAGACCGCATGGCAACCTGGACGCCATTTGCCCGGAAAACGGACGACCGCGCAGTGGGGCCAGCGTCGTGCGACCCCGCCGCGCTGCGATCATAGCCAGTTGTCGTTGCGTATCACGCCAACCGCAAGCCCCTCGATGGTCAATTCCTGCTGACGCAGATCCACCACGATGGGAGAAAATTCGCTGTTTTCCGATAATAATTCGACGATGTTGCCCTGGCGTTTCAGCCGTTTGACGATGACGTCATCGTCGATGCGCGCCACGATGACTTGACCATTGCGGGCTTCCTGCGTTTTATGGACCGCCAGCAGGTCACCGTCCATAATACCAATGTCTTTCATTGACATACCGCTAACACGCAGCAGAAAATCCGCGTGGGGCTTAAACAAGGCGGGATCCACCTGATAATGGCTTTTAATATGCTGTGTTGCCAACAGAGGCTCTCCGGCGGCCACGCGACCAATCAGCGGCAATCCGCTTTCCTCTTCTATCATCAGACGGATGCCGCGCGATGCGCCGGAGACAATTTCGATAGCGCCTTTGCGCGCCAGCGCTTTCAAATGCTCTTCCGCCGCATTGGGAGAACGGAACCCCAGACGCGACGCAATCTCGGCGCGCGTGGGCGGCATGCCGGTCTGCGTGATATGGTCGCGGATCAGGTCAAAAACCTCTTGTTGTCTGGTGGTTAGCGCTTTCATTCCGTCCCCTGTTTGTTTATGGGTCTTCCCCTGTTGTGGTGGCTCAATCGACAGTTCTGCATTTTTACTTTACTTATTCTTTTGGCTGGAACTTGGACTTCTGTATGGATGTCAACCGTATTTACGTTTAAAGGAATAACGTTCATGTCATGCTTAAAAAAATATGCATATACCCCATTTATCTTACTGCTTCATGGTGTTGCAGCATCGACCTCACCAAATATGATGTATGACACTGATAAGAAAGACTATTCACTGTCACCAGAGGTAACGCCAAAATTATCTTGGGAGAAAAGTGAATCTCAAGTTGATAAAACTCAATATTGTCTTACCCCTAGCGATCCGGGATGCAGCAATATGTGGCAAAAGGAAAAAGAAAAGGAGAATGACTAGCGAATACAACATCACCAGCAAAAAAAATTTTATAACTCACTTAAATGATTGCTCAAAAATTCATATTTAGTTTCCCATAGTGGAACATTACGCCCAGCTTGAAACGTTCTTTGTTCCTGAAGCCCCGTGACTTGATCCTGAGCAGCCGTATTTTGCTGTTCAGGGACTCCGCATTCCCATTTGATACCCGGTTTTTCATTGCATTCAGAATGCCGTAAAGGCGTTTTGCCACTATGCGGGCAATGCTGGCCATGAGCGGTATGCCGGTGTCTTTAGCCATCGCCATCCATTCCTGCCACAGCTTACGGCTATGATTGTCATAGCGGCGGTGCCACAGATCGCGAGCAAGCTCTTTCATTACCCAGCACTGGCTCGTTTGGGGTAACACCAGCCGGGCAACTTCTAACCTCTCTGCCCAGCACCCGAGGCGATTTTGTTTGCTGTAAAACCATAGATAGCGTGAGCGGTGGGCGTCTTTCCTGTCTGACGACGGGATCTGTTTCATCTCAGCCTGACGGGTTTTATCAACGACGGCACACAACATTTTTGCCACATGGAAGTGATCGAAAGCGATTTTATCGACGGCATTGGGGAGATGGATGCGGACTGCACTGATATAGGCCATGTTCATGTCCATAGACAGCGTTTTTATCTCATCAAGCTGGTGATCTCTCAGGCTGCGCAGATAACTGGCAAGGCTTTCTACACCGCGGTCGTCGGTCAGTTGCAAAGCGCGTCCCTGCCTGTCAGAAATAACGGTGACGTACTGGTGTCCTTTTTTGAACCCGACTTCATCCACGCAGAGGTGACGGGCGGATAAGAGTTGTTTTATCCGGGCCAAGCCTCGTTTGACTGCGCGCATCATGATGCCGTCAACGGCATTCCAACTGAGTTTGAGCTGCTTTCTGACAGCATCCACGGTGCTGACTTTCAGCCATGAAAGAACAAAGGCTTCGAACAACAAGGTGTAGCGGCTGCCTGACCCTGCCCAGGGAACAGGCAGTGTCTGGCAACCGTGCTCGGGGCAGTCAACGCGGGGGACATCAGCCTCAACCAGCGTGGTGAACTGACAGGTATCGAGGTGACGCCATTTACGACGCCGGTGATCATGTATGGAGCAGGATTTACCGCAGGTTGGGCAGGCCAGTTGTGTGTGCTCGGCAATGCCGACAATTACCGTCACTGATCCAGATTTTTCATTAAGAGAAAGGGATTGTACCTGCCACGGTGCGGACAGGTTAAGGATATGGGCATAGAGGGACTTTTCGTCCATGGCAGACTCCTCAAAAATCAAGACTGCCATCATAATGCCCTTAGCCACCACAACAGGGGAAGACCCTTGTTTATACAGTCTTTCTGAGAGTATATACAGGTCATTGCCAATTGAAAACCGAAAACGCGCGAAATAGGGTGCCATTCACGATAATATAAGTCCCTCGCCGTGTAGTCGCGGCAACCGGGCGTCCAAAGACATGGCGCGGACAGCGCTCATAACATTGCTCCGCCTCCCTTGGTTAGCCGCCGCCCCCCCGGGCCGGTTACCCACGATTACCATGGAACCCGAACCCGGCGGCCATTAATTTTGCACGCGATGCCGCAGCGATTGCCGCTGTGGCCTCAGACGCTGACACGCCACAGATCCGCCGCGCGGTTTCTGGTATTCTTGCATCGCATTGCTAACAAGAGGCTTCACAAAGACATGTCAGGTTGGCGTAGAATTTATTATACATTGTTGGATTTACAGCTAAAGTTGCTGGTAAGAAGTAAAGTTATTCCGGCCGATCCGCGCGCTGAAGCTGGCCTCGATCCCCGGCAGCCCATGATGTATGTGCTGCCCTATAATTCCAAAGCGGACCTGCTCACATTACGTACGCAATGCCTGAAACAGGGGTTGCCCGATCCGCTGACGCCGCTGCATATCGATGGCGTTACCCTGCCGCGCTATGTTTTTATTCATGACGGGCCGCGCATACTGTCGTGGTACGCCGAAAAACCGCAGTCGGTTTCGCTGTTTCATAATTATCTTGATTTGCACCGCTCGAATCCTGCGCTGGATGTGCAGTTGGTGCCGGTGTCGGTTATGTTCGGCCGTTCGCCCGGCAGAGAGTCGCAATCCAGTCAGCCGGCTCCGCAATTGCGACTGCTGAACGGTATCGAGAAGTTCTTCGCGGTGCTGTGGCTTGGACGCGACAGTTTCGTGCGGTTCTCGCGGCCGTTATCGCTGCGCTATATGGCGACAGAGCACGGCACCGACAAGTCTATCGCTCAGAAACTCGCCCGTGTCGCGCGTATTCATTTTGCCCGGCAGCGGCTGGTGGCGGCGGGGCCGCGGCTGCCGGTACGCCAGGATCTGTTCAATAAGCTGCTGGCTTCCAAAGCCATTGAAAAAACGGTGGAGGATGAGGCGCGCAGCAAGAAAATTTCCGTGGAAAAGGCCCAGCAAAACGCCATCGAACTCATGGAGGAAATCGCCGCCGATTTTTCTTATGAAGCGATCCGCCTTTCGGACCGGGTGCTGAGCTGGACCTGGAACCGGCTGTATCAAGGGCTACACGTGCGCAACGCCGAGCGGGTCCGTCAACTGGCGGAAGAGGGGCACGAAATTGTTTATGTGCCCTGCCACCGCAGCCATATGGATTATTTGTTGCTTTCCTATGTGCTTTACCATCAAGGGCTAGTGCCGCCGCATATCGCCGCCGGCATTAACCTTAATTTCTGGCCGGCGGGCCCGATTTTCCGCCGGCTGGGCGCGTTTTTTATTCGTCGCACCTTCAAAGGTAATAAGCTCTACTCCACCATTTTCCGCGAATACCTCGGCGAGTTATTCACCCGCGGCTATTCGGTGGAGTATTTCGTCGAAGGGGGACGCTCCCGCACCGGGCGGCTGCTGGAGCCGAAAACCGGGACGCTGACCATGACCATTCAGGCCATGCTGCGCGGTGGTAACCGCCCCATTGCCCTGGTGCCGATTTATGTTGGCTATGAACATGTGATGGAGGTGGCGACCTACGCTAAAGAATTGCGCGGCGCGGCCAAAGAGAAAGAGGGGCTTTGGCAAATGCTGCGTGGATTGCGCAAATTGCGCAATCTCGGCCAGGGTTATGTCAATTTTGGCGACCCGCTGCCCCTGGCCACCTGGCTGTCGCAGCAGGTGCCGCAGTGGCGTGATTCCATCGATCCCATCGAGGCCCAGCGCCCGAGCTGGCTGGCGCCGGCGGTGGATGACATTGCGGTTACCCTTATGGTGCGGATCAACAACGCCGCCGCGGCCAATGCTATTAATCTATGCTCCACCGTGCTGCTGGCCTCGCGCCAGCGCTCGCTCACCCGTCCGCAGTTGCTGTCGCAGTTAGCCTGTTATCTAGAGCTGCTGCGCAATGTTCCCTATGCGCCGGATATCACGGTACCCGATTTGACGCCGGAGGCGCTTTTGGCCCATGCGCTGGCGATGAACAAGTTTACCGTCGAGCATGACACTATCGGCGATATCGTCTGTTTGTCGCGCGATCAGGCCGTACTAATGACCTATTATCGCAATAACATCCAGCATCTGTTCATCCTGCCGTCGCTGGTGGCGAGTATTATTTGCGGCCGTCCGGGTATCGCGCGCCCGCAGCTGCACCAGCGGATCATGCTGTTATATCCGCTCCTGAAAGCGGAATTATTTATGCGCTACAGCAAACAACAGTTGCCGCAGGTTATCGACAGTCTCATTGCCGAACTGGCGCGCCAGGGACTGATGGAAACGCGGGAAATGCTGCTGTACCCGGCACAAACGCGTCTCCATGTACTGCAACTACTGGCCGCCAGCGTGAGCGAAACGCTCCAGCGCTACGCCATTACCTTTTTGTTATTGCGCGCCAATCCGCAGCTTAACCGAAGCACGCTGGAAAAAGAGAGCCGGATTATGGCGCAGCGGCTTTCGGTACTGCACGGCATCAACGCGCCGGAGTTTTTCGATAAAGCGGTGTTTTCGACCCTGGTGGCGACGCTGCGCGCCGAGGAATATATCAGCGATACCGGCGACGCCATCGATGAGAAAGTCAGCGAGATGTGCGACATCCTTAGTGAATTGATCACGCCGGACGTCCTCGGCACCATCGAAAGCGCCAGTCTACTGGCGAACGGGCCGGCTATCGCGGCGCTGCCGGCGGAATAAGCGCAAAACCGCCGGCAGGCGCGATGGCGTTGGTGCCGCGGCGACACCGCATTTAGCCTACCCATCGCGCCGATAACCGCCTACGCCGCAGTCTGCATTCCCCTCGCGGCGAAACGCGTTTAGATGAGGCAGCTTAACGCGGTAATAAACTCAGCAAAATGCCGATAAAAATCAGCATGCCAACAAGGTTATTATTCAGAAACGCCCGAAAGCAGGCCTGTCGCTCGCGGTTGGCGATAAGCTTTTGCTGCCAGAGAAACAATGCCGCGGCGCCCGCCAGGGCCAAATAGTAGAGCCCGCCGAGCCCGACCCGCCAGTCGATAACGCCGAGCAACCCCAGCGTCGCCAGTTGCAGCAACCCGATGATCAGTTTATCGAAGCGACCAAATAGGATGGCAGTGGATTTGACGCCGATACGCAGATCGTCGTCCCGGTCCACCATGGCATATTGGGTATCGTAAGCCACCGTCCAGGTGATATTCGCTAGAAACAGGAGCCAGCAATTTAGAGGTAAGGACTCACTCACAGCCGTAAACGCCATCGGAATCGACCAGCCGAACGCCGCGCCCAGCACCAGCTGCGGCAAATGCGTGTATCGCTTCATGAACGGATAAACCCACGCCAGCGCCAGCGCTACCGTTGACAGCGCGATGGTCATACTGTTCAACGTCAACACCAGCGCGAACGAAATCCCCACCAGCGCGCCAAACAGGAGTTTGGCCTCTTTTTCGCCGATTGCGCCGCTGGGCAAGGGGCGGGCGCGGGTACGTTTGACATGGCCGTCTATTTTACGGTCGGCATAATCGTTAATCACGCAGCCGGCGGCGCGCATAAAGAAGACACCCAGAACAAATACTGTCAACGTTCCCAAAGCGGGCACGGCCATGCCCGCCAGCCACAGGGCCCAAAGCGTCGGCCACAGCAACAGCAGCGAACCGATGGGCTTATCAATCCGCATCAATCGGCACCATGCCTGCCATTTATCCTGTGTCAGACTGTGATCCAACGGAATTCTCCTTTTCTATTCTGGCGCACCGCCGCCGCGAGCATACAGCGGGCAATCGGGTAGAAACTCCTCTGTCAGCAGCAGCGGTTGCCCGTCGGGAAGCAGGCGAGCACGCCGCGCCCATAGGTCGCCCACCCGGCCGAATTGCATAATATCGCGCGCCGGCGGCCGATGGCGAAAAAGCCATTGCCCGAGCGGCACATCGCCAAGGCTCAGCACGTGCTGCGCCGGCCCTGCCTTTGTCGCGGCGGGAACCAGAGTGCGCGCGGTCAGCCAGGGCTTGTCATAACCATAAAGCACCACTTCCCGCAGCCAGAACCGCCCGCAGTCCGGCAGTAACGCCGCCTCGCCCGGTTCGATGCAGGCGGGGACAAACCCTTCACGAAAGCGCCGTACGCGGATTTGCCCGCAGTAGCGTTCAAGACGGCGCGTCCAGCCACTGAATACCGTCAAGTAGCGCAACAATAGCCTGATCCGGCATAGGGTCCACGCTCGCTCCCGGGGGTAAAGATTTCATTGTAGCCCAGAACCGCCTTTCATTGACATGCCACACCTACAATTCACCGCGACGGACCGCGCCTCACGCCCGACGCAGATAGCCCCCTCCGTGACACACAAACAGGCCGTGCCGAGGCGCGGGTGAAAAAAATGGCCTCCATGAGGAGGCCATCCGTATGTATGTACCGCGTCAGAGCGCTTATTCCACCGCGGGCGAGCGTTCGTCGGTCAGACCATAGAGATAGTATTTGCGTCCCACCATCTGACCACCGTCGCGGGTAAGCGGCGTCCAGTTGAACTGCGCGCGGGTCCGGTTCGGCGTGACCGTGAGGACATCCAGCGGGATCGATAGATAGAAGCCTTTGGTAAAGGATCCCTCACCGTAGAGCCTGTTTAGAAATTTGTGTATTTGCCTGATTTTGATATGTTCAATCCAACATCAAAAACAGGTTAATTTATGGACGAAAAACAGTTGCAGGCTCTGGCTAACGAACTGGCCAAAAATCTCAAAACCCCTGAAGATCTCAGTCACTTCGATCGGCTGCTGAAAAAAATCAGCGTCGAAGCAGCTCTCAATGCCGAAATGACCCAGCACCTCGGCTACGATAAAAATCAGCCTAAACCGGGGACCAACGCCCGCAACGGCTATTCCACAAAAACCGTTACCACTGGCGATGGCCCGCTGGCGCTCTGCGTACTCCGCGCGATCGTGACGGTTCCTTTGAACCGCAACTGGTGAAGAAGAACCAGACCCGGATTACCGGGATGGATAACCAAATTTTATCATTGTACGCCAAAGGGATGACCACCCGCGAGATCGCCGCCGCGTTCAAAGAGCTGTATGACGCCGATGTCTCGCCGGCGCTGGTCTCAAAGGTCACCGATGCGGTCATGGAGCAGGTTGTCGAATGGCAAAACCGGCCTCTGGATGCAGTCTATCCCATTGTTTATCTTGACTGTATCGTTCTAAAAGTCCGGTAGGACAGCCGCATCATCAACAAATCTGTGTTCCTGGCACTGGGCATCAACATCGAAGGCCAGAAAGAGTTGCTAGGTATGTGGCTGGCCGAAAATGAAGGCGCAAAGTTCTGGCTGAACGTGCTGACAGAGCTGAAAAACCGCGGCCTGAACGATATCCTTATCGCCTGCGTAGACGGGCTGAAAGGTTTCCCTGACGCTATTAACGCGGTGTATCCGGAGGCGCGGCTCCAGCTGTGTATCGTGCATATGGTGCGCAACAGCCTGCGGTTCGTCTCCTGGAAGGACTACAAGGCCGTCACCCGCGACCTGAAAGCTATCTATCAGGCCCCTACGGAAGAAGCCGGCGTGCAGGCGCTGGAAGCGTTCTCCAATGCCTGGGACATCCGCTACCCGCAAATAAGTCGAAGCTGGCAGGCAAACTGGGCCAATCTGGCCACGTTCTTTGCCTACCCAACGGACATCCGCAAGGTGATCTACACGACCAACGCCATCGAGTCGTTAAACAGCGTGATCCGGCATGCCATCAAAAAGCGCAAGGTGTTCCCGACCGACGACGCAGTGAAAAAGGTGGTGTGGCTGGCGATACAGGCGGCCTCACAGAAATGGACAATGCCTTTGAGGGACTGGCGCATAGCAATGATCCGCTTTATTATCGAGTTCGGTGACCGCCTGGACGATCACTTCTGAGAAAAGGCATTTACACAGAATCGTGTACAGGATCTCGCCGTACTCCTCTTTCGAAACGTTGGTAAAGGTGGCGTAAGCACCGGCGGTAATACCGCTGTCGAAACGTTTAGAAATGTCGAAGGTGACGCCCTTATCTTTCGCCAGATACTGCCCGACGCTGGCCTTGACCAGTACCCCCTTCAAGAAGGTTGGCTGCCAATACCCCGTCAGGTTACCGGTCGCGACCTTGTAGTCGGTGAACTTCATCATATTGTCCCAATCGCGCTGCTTGACGTAGTTACCGTCAACGCCGACCGCCCAGTTACTGTCCAGCGGACGATAAAGCAGCTCGCCGCCGACGCCGCCATACATCATCTCCAGATACCCACCGTACAGCTGGCCATACCAGCCATCCCCCAACCGATCGATATAGGTGGTCTGCAAATTGCTGATATAAACGTCGTTTTGCACGTAGGAGCGGATATGGGTACTCACGCGCGGCAGATGGGAATCCGACGGCGGATCGGTGTAGTTGAATTTATCGTAATTATTTACGATATTGCCGAACAGGCTGCCCGACAGCGCCCAGTGGTTAGTGAGCCAGTAATTGGCCGTACCCTCCACGCCGAGCTGATACAGATAGAAACTTTCCGGGCCGCCGAAGGACTGGTTCAGCACCGGCGACCAGCTCAGCTGCAGCCGGCTGCGGTCGATGTAGTAGCCCTGCTCAGCGGTTTTCGGCACGTCGGGCTCGACGCGACGCTGAATCAGCGGCTTCTCATGGCCCAGCGGGTAGCCTTGCAGAGTGTCTTGCAGGCTGCGTACATTGGTCTCGGTGGTCACCATCGGCATATTTTCGCGCATTTCGGTGACTTTCAGCGTGTCGATATTTTCCGGCAGATTATTCACCATAATGCGGTTGGCGCGATCCACGCCCTCCGCGCTATCGCGGTATTTATACTGCTGGCCGGTCATATACATGGTGTGACCTTTCACCTGAATATGCGGTGCCGTATATCCGGCATTACTCTGCATATCGGTCAACTGCTGCGCCACCACCTGATGCTGCAAAATTTCCGTCTGCGGATTCGGGGCGTAGTCCGGTTTTTTCTCGTCGATATGCTGCTGCCGCAAATCGTTAAAGTTGGTGCGCAGCGTAACGCCGAACATGAAGGTGTTGCCGCGTTCATAGCTTCCGTTGACGTCCAGTCGGCGACTCGGTAAATTGCCCCAACGTTAACGGGGGATTTCTGATCGAGGGTCCCCGCGAAATCATCCTGGTAATTGTTACCTTCGTACTCGACCTTCAAATGCAGCGGCTGCCAGGGGGTTTGATATTCAACGCCGCCAAAGACCGCCGACGGCCCGTGGAAGAAGGAGTCGGTATTGAAGTTGCCGGCCCGGCGATTGGAGTTATCGCGATAGCAGTAGCTGTCTTTGACCTTACAGAACGGGTTGGTGACGTTACCGCGGCTGCCGAGATAGCCCCATCCCAAACCAAGACTGAAGTCGAACGGCCCCCAGGCTTTGCTGGCCGCGATAAATTCGCTGTCAAACAGGCCGGTACCGCCGAAGTCGCGTACGCCCACCGATAACTCAGGCAGTCAATAACTTTCTTTCAGCAAGCGCAGTTTGAAATCGACGCCCTTATCTTTGTTGGTCTGATCGCCGCTGAAACTTTCCACGCTGCTGTATTTCCGCGTACGCACATCGGTATAGCGGATGGTGCTTTCCAGCCAGGGAAACAGTTGCAGGTTCAGGGAGTAGAAGCGATATTGATCGTTATCGCGGTAGTTCATGCTGAACTCGCCTTCCCGCGCCATACGCCCGGTAGGCGTTTGCAGCAGGCCCACGCCGCCCTGATCCATTTGCGAAGGCCCTACCGGTTCGGGATAAGAAGCGGCCTGACAGGCGCTGGCCACCGATAGCGCAATAAAACTGAGGAGATATTTTTTATTCATCAGTCAGGGATCCGGTGAGTCAGTAAGGAGATAATCTGTTCATTTACGTCCCGGTAGGCCCTGGGCGGTGACCAGGAAGAGAACCCGACATAGATGATGCTGCCCGGTGCCACTTCCACATGACGGTGATTCCAGTAAGCCACGGGCACTTCCTCCGTTTTACCATCCGGCGCAATGACCCAAGCCACGTTTTTCTCCGCACCGCTTAAACGCTGGTGGGTTTGCAGATATTCCACAACATCGCGACCGGGCTGATAGGGCTGCGGGCCGGCAGGCGTCGTGACCCCGACCACCAATACGCTGGTGGGCCGGGATAAGGTATAGACGCTATAATCGCCGCTCAGTCTGCGGTTGGCTTCGGAATGTAGTCGTATCCAGTCAGGATCCAGCGGCACAAACTGCCGTCCGGTCACCCGCATCGCGGCCAATTGCGCGCGCACCCGCTCCACGGAGTCGGCCAACTCGCCGTCACTATCCCCGCGCAGTTCGGCACTGAAGGCACTTAATCGAGACAGCAATTGTTGCTGCACCTGCTGCTGCACCCCGCTGGCGCTCCTTTCCGCTATCACGGTGCCCGGCCACCAGGTGCGTCCGTTAAGCTCCGGGCGCAGCGTAAGCTGTTCCAGATTGGCGGCGCCTTGTAACGCCACCGCTTGAGATTGCCCAGGATAATGAATCGCCACCCGGCTGTCGGCCAAGGCGGACGCGATAAAACCAGCACATAAACTCACGGCGATTAAGAGTTGTTTTTTCATGGTTTATAGGGAGTTAAAGTGGTGGTTTCAATCGGGAAGTAATCCGGGCCAATGGATTGTTCCGTTTTTATCACGGCGCCGGATCGCGCATCGACCCAGTAACGGTTACGATAGTGCGTTTTCAGCTCGACAATGGTGACATCTTCCTCAAGCACGCGGGTTGCGCGGGGGACATTGAGTATCGTCAGGGTTTCGTTATCCGCCAGGCTGAACCGGGAGACAAACGTCGCGGCCCGCAGTTGGCCTTTCTCCGTCCACGACCGGGTAGAGGTCCATTCGGTACCATTGAGGATACGATTGGGATGGATAAGGGGATCGGTGTCGAGGTTGGTCACTTCAAGCAGGTTATCCGGCAGACCCAGGGTTTTGATAAGACGGCCATTGCGCGTAACCAGCATAGCCTGATCGCGGGTAGCCCATTTAAGATTACCCTGTTCGGCATAGGCCAACACCACAAAGATTTGTGACCCGTCGTTCACTTTGGCGTACATGCTGGCGTAAGGGATCGCGCGCACCTGCGCCGGCGTTATCTCAACGTCAGGCGTCCCAAAGATGGCCAATGCGAACGTATCACCTATACCCTTTTGTGACTGACAGCAAGCGGCCAACAGAAAGCACACTACTAACAAAAAGAAATAGCGCACGTCGTTTCATCCTAAACGAAAAATGTCCAAAAAATAACCACACTTGCGTGTGGTTACTGATTATTTTTTTACTTAGAACGTTGAAGTCGTGGTGCTGGTGTTATTGCCGCCACCATTATCGTCGTTGTGGGAGGAGATCAACGCCGCGCCAGCGATAACGGCGATAGCGCCGACACCTACCGCAGTGGCCGCGCCAGCGCTCAGGCCGGAAGCCGTAGCGCCACCCGCGGTGCCGCCCTGATCAGAACCGGTCGTGGTCGCCGGTGCAGCGATCGCATAGGAACCACTCGCCATCAACGCTGCAGCTATTACTACACTTAACAGTTTTTTCATATTAAATACCTTTAACTCATGAGGATGATGGCTATATGCAAGATAAATGGTTGCCTGCCATATATAAGCATCATAAAGCAATATAATGCAATAAAATACAGATTGCATTCTTGGCTAATGAGAAGGTCGCAAAAGTGCTGAAAGGCGAGTAAGAACAGAACAATGCGATATATTTCACTGCCTTGTTATCGGCATGTAAAATTAAATATCGCCATTACTCCATTATTGTCGCGATAATTTGCTGAAAGGCTTATCAAGTGGACCGCGCAGCAGGCGAAAAGTTGCATCCCACAATAACGGCAACATAGACGACAAAGGGCGACGGCGTTTAAACTCGTAATGCTTTAATTCACTGATTTTTAATGTCTAATAGACGTTTACCACCGCTATTTTTCATCGCCCGCGACCGGCAATGACCGGGGTATTTTTAAGAATAACCCTAAAAGTGTTTCTTAATAGTCGCCGGCGTCACGCTTTGAGTTATTGGTGGCTTGCTGCGGGAAGTAAAGCGGCCCAGAATCGGCCGCTCTCCCACAAAGAAAATTTATCAGTGACGCCAGGACTTATAGCAATTGATCAGGCCGTTGGTAGAACTATCATGCGCGTCAATCTGATTATCCTGAGCCAGTTCCGGCAAAATGCGATTAGCGAGCTGCTTGCCCAACTCAACGCCCCACTGGTCGAAGGTATAGATATTCAATATCGCCCCTTGGGTAAAAATCTTGTGCTCGTACAGCGCAATCAGCACGCCCAGGCTGTAAGGGGTAATCTCGCGCAGCAAAATAGAGTTGGTGGGACGGTTGCCCTCAAACACTTTAAACGGCGCCACATGCCGCATCTGATCCGGCGATTTACCGGCCGCGCTGAATTCTTGCTCCACGACATCGCGTGATTTGCCAAAGGCCAGCGCTTCGGTCTGGGCGAAGAAATTGGACAGCAGTTTGGCGTGGTGATCGGCAAGGGGATTATGGCTGATGGCGGGAGCGATAAAATCGCAAGGCACGATTTTCGTCCCCTGATGAATCAGCTGATAAAATGCATGCTGCCCGTTGGTGCCCGGTTCACCCCAGATAATAGGCCCGGTTTGATAGCTCACGGGATGCCCTTCGCGATCGACATATTTCCCGTTGGACTCCATATTCCCCTGCTGGAAATAGGTCGCGAAGCGGTGCATATATTGATCGTAAGGCAGAATCGCCTCGGTTTCCATGCCGTAGAAATTGTTATACCAAATGCCGATGAGCGCCAACAGTACCGGTAAATTCTTCTCCAGCGGCGTTGCGATGAAATGATGGTCCATGGCGTGCGCGCCGCTGAGCAGTTTTTCAAAATTCTCAAAACCCAGCGACAGCGCAATGGATAAACCGATGGCGGACCATAGCGAATAGCGGCCGCCAACCCAGTCCCAGAACTCAAACATATTCTCGGTATCGATGCCGAATTTCGCTACCGCTTTGGCGTTGGTGGACAAGGCGGCGAAATGGCGGGCGACATGTTTCTCATCACCGGCGGTTTTCAGAAACCAATCCCGCGCGCTGTGGGCATTGGTCATGGTTTCCTGGGTGGTAAAGGTTTTGGAGGCCACCAGGAATAAGGTGGTCGCTGGATCCAGGTCTTTAATCGTTTCAGCGATATGGGTGCCGTCAACGTTGGACACATAATGCATGTGGAGATGATTTTTATAAGGCCGTAGCGCCTCGGTTACCATATACGGGCCCAAATCGGAGCCGCCGATACCGATGTTGACGATATCGGTGATGATGCGGCCGGTATACCCTTTCCATTCGCCGCCGATCACCCGCTCGCAGAATTGTTTCATTTTCGCCAGCACCGCATTGATGTCCGGCATCACATCCTTGCCGTCAACGTTAATCGGCGTATTGCTGCGGTTGCGTAGCGCCACATGCAGCACCGCCCGATCCTCGGTACGGTTGATTTTCTCGCCATTGAACATGGCGGCAATCGCTTCCTTAACGCCACATTCGTCCGCCAGCGCCAATAAGCGGGTCAAGGTCTCGGCGGTAATGCGGTTTTTGGAGTAATCCACCAGCATCTGGTCGTCGAACGTTGCCGAGAAGGCGGAAAAACGCGCCGGCTCCTGCGCGAACAGGTCGCTTATCTGCACGTCTTTCATCGAGTCGAAATGTTGTTGCAGCGCTTTCCAGGCCGCGGTATGACTGGGATTGATATTTTTCATAACAACACTCTTATTAGGTGATTAAATCGTCGCATATTTTTTTGATTGTATCGCTTAACGCCGCGCCGGGGAGGCTTTTTCTTGCGCTAATGCGTCGCCCCGTGCGAAAACCGGCATCGGCCGCGCGGCATACCTTTATTCAGCCTAACAGACTCGCGCTGTTTTTCCTGCAGCAAATTATCCGCCGCCACGAATCGGGCCGGCGATAATAAAATCACGCGCTGCCACGTTGACATCAACGTTATTACCCGTTACTTCTAATGGCCTAGTGACGCATCTGATGCGTGAACCAGAAGAGGCGCGTCGCCCAGGCAGGGTGTGGGAGGATCCGTTTTCCCGCGATCACACCCCAGGGGGAGCGACGCCGAAACGATAGCGAGCATACGGGCCGGCCGCCGTCGACCACAGGGGCTGAATCCCTTGGGTTGTCAGCAGCATTGTTCGCCACCAGGCGATCGGCACGGTGGGGCGCTTCTGGGTGTACCGTAGTCTACTTTTACGCCTGCTCCCTGTTTCCCGCGCTTGACTCGTGCCTGGTCTGATATCACCGATGCCACCAGCCATGGCATCTGACACGAGGCATTTTTAGGCATGTCAAACAACACTGCTGCTCCCCTGCGGGTAGCCAAATTCGGCGGCACCAGCGTGGCCGATTTCGACGCGATGAACCGCAGTGCGGATATCATCTTAGCTAATTTGGTGGTGCTTTCCGTCTCGGCCGGCGTCACCAATGTGTTGGTGGCGTTGTCGGAAGGCAACGAAGCGGAGCGTCGCGCCTACTATCTAGACGAAATCCGCCGCATCCAATATAGCATTATCGACCGTCTGGCCGAGCAAACGGTGATCCGCGAAGAGATCGATCGGATGATTGATAACATCGCTATGCTGGCCGAAGCGGCGGGCCTTGCGACCTCACTTGCGCTGACCGATGAGTTGGTCAGCCACGGCGAGCTGATGTCGACCCTGCTGTTTGTGGAAGTTTTACGGCAGCGCGGCGTAGCGGCGGCGTGGTTTGATGTACGTAAAGTGATGCGCACCAACGATCAGTTTGGCCGCGCCGAGCCGGACAGCCATATGCTCAAGGCGCAGACGCGCACCCTGTTGCTGCCGCGCCTGGAAAGCTAGCTGATCATCACCTAGGGCTTTATCGGCAGTGAGGCAAAAGGGCGCACTACCACCCTCGGCCGCGGCGGTAGCGACTATACCGCGGCATTGCTGGGAGAAGCACTGGAGGCGGGACGCATCGATATATGGACCGATGTGCCCGGCATCTATACCACCGATCCCCGCGTCGTGCCGCAGGCCAAGCGCATCGACGAAATCAGTTTCGAGGAAGCGGCGGAAATGGCCACCTTTGGCGCCAAAATTCTGCATCCGGCGACGCTACTGCCGGCGGTGCGCAGCGCGATTCCGGTGTTCGTCGGCTCCAGTAAAGATCCCGGCGCCGGCGCCAAACGCTGCTGACACTGCATAGCCTCAACATGCTGCACGCCCGGGGGTTTCTGGCGGAGGTGTTTAATATTCTGGCGCGGCACGCGATTTCGGTGGACCTTATCACCACCGTCCGAAGGTGAGCGTGGCGCTCACCTCGGACACCACCGGCTCCACCACCACCGGCGCAAGCCTGCTGACGCAAGCGCTGCTGACCGAACTCTCCTCTCTTTGCCGGGTAGAAGTGGAAGAGGATCTGGCGCTGGTGGCATTGATTGGCAATAAATTGTCGCAGGCTTGCGGGGTGGGAAAAGAGGTCTTTGGCGTCCTGGATCCGTTCAATATCCGGCTTATTTGCTACGGCGCCAGCAGCCATAATCTCTGCCTGCTGGTGCCGGGCGGCGACGCCGAGCAGGTAGTTAAGAACCTTGCACGGCGCACTGTTCGACTAAACTTGCCCGGCGATGGGTTAGCCCGTCACCGAGGAGAAAACGGGCGAGCATACCGCCCTCTTCACCCTGCGGGGGGACGGCCGAGCCTTGCCTATCCCTCACCAGCCGGCGCGGCGACAGGAAGCCGCTATGACGCGGGAGGGCCATGGGGCGCCCTACCAGCGGCCCCGGCCGTACCGTCAGGGCGTACCGGGGGCCGGGGGCCGGTTGTCGTCACGGTCGCGGATCTCATCCTCTTCCGACTCCTCGTCCAGCTCCAGCACGTTATAGGCCACTGAACAGAACAGCGAATTGACCCGTTTCAGATCCCCCAGCAGGCTCAAATGAAGCGAGCTGGTTTCCAAACTCTGCACATTCTGCTGGTGCAAGCAATCCACATGGGCGTGCGCATAGCGGCGGTCGGTAATACGAAAGCGGTGCTTGGCGCGACGCAGGCGGCGGGCGCTGGTCATATCGTTTGACAAGAACACCGACAGACTTAAGCGCAGATTTGACATCAGCTGCTCATGCAGCGTGTCCAGCTCCTTCATACCCTGGGCGGAGAAAGCCCGGCGCGCATTCAGCGATTTGGCGGCAATATCCCCCGTCATGCGCTCGATAATATCCCCCGCCTGCTCTAGATTGAGCGCCATTTCAATAATTTCCGCCCAGCGGCGCGCGAATCCGCTTCGTCCAGATCTTCCTTCGGGATCTGCACCAGATAAAGTTTAATGGCTGTGTACAGCACATCAACGTCGTCGTCCAGACGGCGTACCTCGCGGTTTTTTTCCACCTGACCGTGCAGCACCTCGGTGTGCAACAGCAACATGCTTTCCACCACGTCACCCATACGCAGCGTTTCACGGGCGGCGTTCACCAGCGCCAGCGCGGGCGTATCCAGCGCGCTGGTATCCAAATGGCGCGGGCGCACGCTGCGATCGTCTATCGGCGTATCGGCAATCCACTTACTGCACAGCCGCGCCATATGATCGGCGAAGGGCACCATGGCCAGACAGCGGAACAGATTATAGAACACGTAGAAATAGATGACCAATTCCGCATCCGCCAGCGGCGAGACAAACGGCAGCACCACCAGGCAGCCGATCAATTTGAACAGCAGGCTGCCGAGGGCGACGCGTTTGCCCTCGGCGTTCTGGCCTCTAGCGTTAAGCATTGCCAGGATCCCGCTGCCGAGATTCGCGCCTATCGCCAGGCACAGCGCCACTTTGAAGGAGATGACATCGGTAGCGGAGAGGGTCGCGGTCAGCAGCACCGCCGCCAGGCTGGAGTAACTGATAATGGCGAACAACGCCCCGGTCAGCGCATCCAACAGGATATCGCCGGTAAGGGAGGAGAACAGCACTTTGACGCCGCTGGCCTGCGTGATGGGCGTGGAGGCGCTGACAATCAGTTCCAGGGCCAGCAAAATCAAGCCCAGGCCGATAACGACACGGCCCCGTTGCCCGGCACGGGATTGTTTACGGCCGAGAAACAGACAAACGCCGATGAAAATAAGCAACGGCGACAGCCAGGAAAGATCGAAGGTCAGCACCCGCGCCATCAGGGCGGTACCCACATCGGCACCGAGAATAATTACCAGCGCCGGCGTCAGCGCCACCAATTTCTGGGCCACGAAGGAGGTCACCAGCATCGCCGTGGCGTTGCTGCTCTGCACCAGTGCGGTCACGCCGATACCGGCTATAAAGGCCATGGTTTTTTCTCTACGCTGCGGCTAAGCACCTGCCACAGACGGGCACCATAGACACGCATGATACCCGTGCGAACGATATGGTTGCACCATACCAGCAACGCCACGGCGGACAGAAAATGTAACAGCGTTAACACTCGGTTTGAAGCTCCCTTTTGCAGATGAATACCGGCGCTCCCTACCGGCGATGCTGATAAGAAGGTTCATGGGGCCGCGCAATCAGGCAACCTCGCATAGTGTTGATATCTCTAACTGTAGACCAATTCGCCCGCCATTTGGATAGAGATCGGCCATAGAACGACTTAAAACATCCACCGCGAGGGAAACCTGGCGACATTCTACCCGATAGCGGATGACATTGCCCAACAGGCTATGGCCGAGGATGACGGCATCAATCCCTTGTCCGGCCGGCAGCAGCGTAATGGATTCCGGCCGTATCGCCACCCGCGTGCTGTAGCGACGACCGGTCAGCGCGCTGGCCTGGTCGCCCTCCAGGATATTGTAATTGCCGATAAATCCGGCGGCGAAAGCGTCCACCGGCCGGATATAAAGCATTTCCGCGCTGTCGTTTTGAACGATGCGGCCCTGATTCATCAGCACCACTCTATCGGATAGCGTCAGCGCCTCTTCCTGATCGTGGGTAACGAAAATGGCGGCTAATTTAAGCTCTTGCTGAATAAGGCGTATTTGATCGCGCAAATAGCGGCGTATGCGCGCATCCAGCGCCGACAGCGGCTCATCGAGCAGCAATAGCCGCGGCCGGGTCACCAGCGAGCGGGCCAGCGCCACCCTCTGGCACTGACCGCCGGAAAGCTGATGGGGATAGCGGTGGGCGAAGGTTTGCAACTCCACCAGCGCCAGCGCCTCATCTGTTCGCTGGCGAATCACGTCGACCGGCAGCCTCAGCATTTTCAGACCGAACGCGACATTGGCCGCGACCGTCATGTTGGGAATCAGCACATAGCTTTGGAACACCATGCCGATACCGCGCTGCTGCGGCAGCAGCGGCAGCAGGTTCTGTCCTTGCAACATAATCTCGCCGCTGTCCACCGATGTCAAACCGGCCAGGCAGCGCAGCAGCGTGGATTTCCCGCAGCCGTTCGGGCCCAGCAATGTGACGAATTCGCCTTCGTCGGCGCTGAAGTCGATATTGGTGAACACCTGGGTCGGACCATATTGTTTATTCAGCTGCTTAACCGTCAAATACGCCATGTTTACTCCTTTTCCCTGCCGAGGGCATTGGCCAGCAATGTCAACAGCAGCACCACCACAAAATAAGAAATGACCAGCGCGCTGGTGAAATGACCGCTGCCGTTGCGCATATTGTAGAGATAGACCTGCAGGGTTTCGTAGCGATTACCCACTAACAGATTGGCGAAGACAAACTCGCCGATTAAGAAAGGAGAATGACAGTAGCATCGCTATCATACAGCCCTTGCGCAAATTGGGCAGGATGACTAGCAACGCTGCCTGAGCGGTGCTGGCGCCCAGAAAATGCGCCGCATCCATCAAGTCGCGCAGATTGATCGCCTGCAAGTTGTTATTCACGGCGCGATAAATAAACGGCAGCATTAGCGTGAAATAGCAGCAGACCAAGATCCAGGGGGTGCCGGTCAGCGCCAGCGGGCCATATCGGAATAGAGTTGCAGCAGTCCTACCGATGAGACGACCGGCGGCACGGCGAACGGCAGCAGGATCAAGATGTTCATTACTCCGTCCAGCCAGGGGAAATAATAGGCGATAACGAAAATCACCGGCAGCACCAGCAGCACCGACAGCAGCAGCGCCCCCAGGCAAATGAGCAAAGAGTGCTCCAGCGCCGCCAAAAATCGCGGGTCACGCCACAGATCCGTAAACCATTTAAGCTGAAAACCCTGCGGCAGAATCGTCGCCCCCCAGGTGGTGCTGAGAGCATAAACCAGCGTTGCCGCCAGCGGCAATAACAGTACCACCAGCAGCAAGGCCACCACGCCGCGATGCCAAAGTAATTCGGCCTGACTCATACCTTTCTCCTCGCGCCTTTAGGGGCGGGCGCGGATATAGCTGCGGCGTACCAACAGTTGATGCGCCAACGTTATTAATACCATCAACGCCACCAGCACCATTCCCAGCGCGCTGACCAAGTACGGGTCGAGATCGAGATCCCCTGCCACCAGCGCCGAAATGCGGATCGGAATGATGTTGTAATTACTGGTGGTGAGCGCAAAGAGGGTGGCATAGGCCCCGAGCGCATTGGCCAGCAGGATAACAAAGGTGCCCAGGAGCGCCGGCGTCAATACCGGCAAACCGATATGCAGCCAGAAACGCAGGCGGCTCGCGCCCAAGAGCGCCGCGGACTCGCGCCACGCGCCGAAAGCGGGATACAGCAGCAGCACGCCCAGCGGGATCTGAAAATAGGTATAGAGCACCGTCAACCCGGTTTTTGAATACAGGCTAAAATCCGTCATCCAGCCATAGCGGCGCAGCAGCAGGGTGACGCAGCCGTTGGCGCCCAGCAGAATAATAAAGGCGAAGGCCAGCGACACGCCGGTGAAGTTGCTGGTCATGTTGGTAAAGGCGATGGCGCCGTCGCGCAGGCGCGAAATCCCCAGCCGGTGCAGGTAGTAGCTGGCGCCGGTGGCGATGAGCAGGCCGCACAGGCTGGAGGAAAACGTCAATTGTAAGGAGAACTGCATGGCCTGGCGATAAAACGGCGAGCTGAAAATGGTGCGATAGTTGCCAAGACCCCAGCCGTCGAGATCGCTCATGAAACTGCCAATAACCATCCACACCAACGGCGCTATCTGAAATGCGGTAAACAGCAACGCAAACGGCACCAGCGCCGCAATCCCTTTGCCCTTCATCGCAGCAAGTCCCCGCAGACCGGTCTGTCATGGTCCACCCCGAGCAGTTGGCATACCGTGCTGTAGAGTTCCGTTTGCTGTGGTCGGGCCGGAGCAAGGCTGAAGGCGTCACCGAACACAAACAGTGGTACCTGACGCTCTTCAGGCAAAATTTCGCCGTGGCTGCGGTCGTCATTCATACCGTGATCGGCGGTCACGATGACCTGATAGCCCGCGGCCAGCCAGCCCGGCATCCAGCGCGACAGCAAACCATCGGCGTTGCGTGCGGCGTTGCGGTACTGCGGCGTCGACAAGCCGTGGCGATGGCCGGCGTCATCGATATTCATTGGATGGATCAGCAGGAAGTCCGGCTGATGGCGCAGACGCAGGCTTTCCGCATCCTCGAACAAATGGGAGTCCGGATAATGATCCGCATGATAGAAGTGCCCGTATTGAATGGGCAGCGCCGGCGCCAGCGTGTACCGGTCTTCCGCGGCGTTGAACGGCGCG
The DNA here is from genome assembly GCF_000517405.1 of Candidatus Sodalis pierantonius str. SOPE. Classification (NCBI taxonomy): domain Bacteria; kingdom Pseudomonadati; phylum Pseudomonadota; class Gammaproteobacteria; order Enterobacterales; family Bruguierivoracaceae; genus Sodalis; species Candidatus Sodalis pierantonii. The sequence continues at coordinate 3,983,541 of NZ_CP006568.1, forward strand.
CGATTGTAAAGTTCGCTTACCCAATGATAGGCCACCGCCGCGGTAGTCAGCCCCGCCGCGCGCGAAATGGAAAATACTGCGGTGGTGAGACAAACGGATGACATCATTGTGCACCACGCCGCTTTGCACCGGCGGGACGCCGGTAAGAATACATTCGTACAGCGGACGCGATAACGACGGCAATTCGCAGGTCAGCGAGTACAGCCGCCCACGTCCGACGGCGCATTCGCCGTGCAGGCAACCCATGGTGTCATAGGCCACCACATAGCTCAGTCCGTCCAATACCACCAAGATTGTTTTCACTACCCTTCCTCATACCAGTCCGCCGCGCTTATTACGCCGTCCGCCGCGGTGGAACACCGTCGCGGGGCGCAATACGCCGGCGCTCATGCCCCCTGCCACCGGCACGCAACCGGCGAGGAGGGGGATGTCCGATGGCCCGTGGCCGGGTGATCCCATTTACCGCGTCATTTACTGTTTCATCGCCATCATGACGTTTTCCTGCCACAGACGCGGCAACGCTTTGGCATTCTTTTCCCAGGCCGCGGCGTCGGCTATCGGGTGCGCATTTTTATACTGTTCGTCGGGCAAAAGTTTCGCCTTGACGTCTTCCGGCAACGTCAGTCGTTCAACGCGGATCGGGCGGGCATAGCCGCGAGCCAAATTGATCTGCCCCGCGTCCGAGAAGATGTGTTCGCGCGCGAATTTGGCGGCGTTGGGATGTTTGGCATATTTATTGATGATAGTGCTGTAACCGGAAAAGACGCTGCCATCGGAGGGGATCAGTACCTCAAACCGGGTTTTATCAATCTGGTCGCGATAATTGAGGCCGTTAAAGTCCCAGATGATCCCGACGTCCACTTCCCCCTTCTCTAGAGCGGCAATAGAGGGATCGTTTAGGCCCAGCCGACCGGCCTTGGCCAGTTTGGCGAAGAAGTCGAGGCCCGGTTGCAGATTCGTCTCGTTGCCGCCCATGGCGTAAGCGGCCGCCAACACGCCATTGACCGCCTGCGCCGCAGTGCCGACATCCCCTAAAGCAACTTTGTAATCGCCCTTCAACAGATCCGCCCAGCTATGGGGAATAGTTTTCACCGTCTGCTTATTGACGATAAACGCAATCGTGCCGGTGTAAGCCACCGCCCACTGCCCCTCTTTATCTTTCGCCCAGACGGGGATCTGATCCCAAGTGCTGGGTTTATAGGGCTGCATCACTCCTTTTTGTACCGCCAGCGGGGCGAAGGAGACGCCGATATCGGCGCTGGCGTTATTCTTTTCCGCCAAGAATTTGGCGATTTTCTGCGCGGAACTCATATCCGTATCGCTGTGCTGTATCTGATACTGGCTGGCCAAATCCTGCCAGGTCTGTTTCCAGTTTGCCCACGAATCGGGCATGCCGACGCTCATGACTTGTCCTTCCTGACGCGCCGCCTGCTCCAGCGCTGTCGTTAACACAGAAGCGTACAAATATTTCATAGCTGAAGCTCCGCATATGAGGATGAAAATGCCTGGCCCTACTGGTCTAGTCCAGCAAGAACTACGCCAATCTACCCCAGCTGGATGAATATTTAATGACAGCAACCCTTACCGGCGTTTTTTTGTTATGGTCTTCGTTCATACCGCCGCTGCTGGCGAAAATAGCTGCACTGAAAACAGGAAAACCTGTGATAAACATGCCCTCTGATAAAGCCTCCCCGGCCGAGGAAAGCGCGCGCTACAGGACGGTGGATGCTATCTGCCAGACCATCGCCGACTGGATAGATGCCGGTCGGTTGGGCCATAACGATCGTCTGCCGGCGGAGCGGATGATGAGCGCGCACTTTGCCACCACCCACATCACGCTACGTGAAGCGCTCGGGCAATTGGAGGCGAGAGGTATGATTTATCGCGAAGAGCGGCGCGGCTGGTTCGTCAGCCCGCCGCGGGTGGTGTATAACCCGCTGCAGCGCAGCCACTTTCACGCCATGGCGCGCGAGCAGGGGCGGGCGCCCTGCCACGCTGGTGCTGGACGCACGTGAGGTGGAGGTACCGGCAACACTCTGTAGCCTGCTCGCGCTGCCGCCGGCCGCCAGAGTTTACCGCATCCGCCGGGTGCGGCGGATCGATGGCCGGGCGGTACTGTATGTAGAGCATTATCTGAACCCGGCCTATTTCCCGGCGATTTTGCAGCAGGACCTCACCGCCTCGCTGACCGAGCTGTACGCCAACCATTATGATATCCGCTATGGCAGGGTGCGCTTCGATATGTGCCCGACCACCTTTCCGACGGCTGCTGGTTCCGGTCACATCCGATCACTGATTCCGGTCGCCCGATCAGCGATTCCGATTCTGTCCGATCGCTCATCTTCTGTTCCGCCATACTCTGGAGACTTTTAGCTTCCGGGGGCATGGCACGTAAAAAGAAGAAAGCGAGAACGGAAATGTGCATCTATATTAATGTGTTACGTATGAAATTCGAGCAGCGCCGCTCGAATCGCACTATCGCAGCAGCGCTCGGCATAGGCTGTACTACCGTGCACGATATCCTAGGCCGATTCACGGTAGCTAACCTGGTCTGACCATTGCCGGCGGAACTGTCCCCCGTCGACCTCGACCGCCTGCTCTATCCCGGCAAATCCGGAAAAGTTATCAATACCTTACCCAGATGGCTTGATATCGATACCGAGTTAAGCCGCAAGGGCATGACCAAGCAGCTGCTCTGGATGGAATATCAATCCGCCGTGGGCGGTGATGCCCTCGGTTACTCACAGTTTTGTGCACTGTTCCGTGACTGGAAAAAGAAGCAGCGGCGTTCCATGCGCATGGAGCACAAGGCTGGCGAAAAGCTCTTCATCGACTTCTGTGGCCCCACCGTACCTATTATCGTCAACCCTGCGACCGGCAGCGTACGCCAGGTCGCTATCTTCGTCGTTGCCATGGGCGTGTCAGGCTATGCGTATATCGAAGCCTGCGAAGGCCAGGACATGGCATCGTGGCTCAACGCCAATAGCCGCTGCCTGCACTTCATGGGTGGGGTTCCGGAGCTGATGATACCTGATAATCTGCGCAGCGCTGTCAGCACCCCTGACCGCTATGAGCCGGTCATAAACCAGAGCTACCAGGCGCTGGCAAATCACTATGAGACAGTGGTGCTACCGACGCGCCCGAGAAAACCGAAAGACAAGGCGAAGGCAGAATCAACTGTGCAGCTGGTAGAACGCTGGGTTTTGGCCCGGTTGCGTAAACGTAGGTTCTACTCGCTGGCCGAACTCAACCAGGTGATACGAGAACTCAATCATGAGTTGAATCTGCGCCCGATGCGTCATTACGGCGGACAAAGTCGCCTTGAACGCTTCGAGCAGCTGGACAAACCGGCTCTTGGGCCTCTACCGCCCACACAATGGGAATACAGTGAGTATCTCGTTGCCCGAGTGGGACCTGATTACCACATAGACTACGGCAAAAACTGGTACTCGGTGCCGCATCCGCTGGTTGGCGTACGCGTTGACGTCATCGCCACCCAACGGCTGGTGCAAATCCACCATAAGGGCGTCTGCGTGGCTACGCACCCTCGCAGCGATAACGCCTATAGGCACACGACTCAGGCGGCGCACATGCCGGCTAACCATAAGGGGTAGAGTCAGTGGACGCCGGAAAGGCTGTGCAGTTGGGCGCTGTCGGTGGGTGTGTGCACACTGAAAGTGGTCGAGTCCATCCAAAAGAGCAAAGCCCATCCGGAGCAGGCTTACCGCTCCGTGCTGGGGCTACTCAATCTGCAACGGCGCTTATGAGACGACGCGACTGGAGAAAGCCTGCGCGCTGGCGTTGGAGAAAGGGTGCATTAACCGCTCTTTCATAGCCAACGTATTGAAACACGGTCGTGAAAGTGAGGTCACCCAGGACGGAGCCGGCGTATCAATGCTGGTTCACGAAAACCTCCGAGGTCCGGACAGTTATCACTAAGGAGAATAAATATGGATACACTGTTAATGGCTCTGCGAGAGCTGAAGTTGTCGGCAATGGTACAGGCGTTGGAGACGCAACGCGAACTCCCGGGGAGTTATGGGGAGCTGGGGTTCGAGGAGCGGTTGTCGCTGATGGTAGAAGCGGAAAATTTGCATAGAAAAAATAACTACATATGCCGTATTCGACGGCAATCGCAAATGCGCTTGCAGGCAAAACCGGAAGATATTCGCTATATCCCTAGCCGAGGAGTGACACCGGAACAGATGCGAGATCTGCTAGGGGGACAATATTTGAAATATCAGAAAAGCATACTCATCACGGGGCCGACAGGTACGGGCAAAACCTGGCTCAGTTGTGCGCTTGGTGAGCAGGCATGCCGGCAGCAATATAGCGTGCGTTACTGGCGAGTGGGTCGGTTGCTGGCCCATCTTCACCAGTGTCAGGTAGACGGGACCTATCTAAAACAGCTTAAGCAGTTAGAAAAAATAGAGTTACTGATCTTGGACGACGTGGGCCTAGAATCAATAAGTCCGATGCAGGCAACGATACTGTTGGAGGTGATGGAAGATCGCTACGACAAAAGCAGCAGCATCCTGATCAGTCAACTGCCGGTGAAAAAATGGTATGGACTGATAGAAAACCCCACGATAGCTGACGCGTTACTCGATCGGTTAGTACACCCCAGCTATAGACTGGAACTTAAAGGTGAATCACTACGCAAAGTGCAAGGAGTAGCCAGCACAGGAAAAATAGACTAAACCCGGGTCAGAAGATGAGCGAACACGTGATCGAATATCACTGGAATGGGTGATCGGAAAATATCGGGAATAAGAGACCCTGTACACGATTCTGGACCCTGTACACGATTCTGTGTAAATGCCTTTTCTCAGAAGTGACCGTCCAGGCGGTCACCGAACTCGATAATAAAGCGGCTCATTGCCATGCGCCAGTCCCTCAAAGGCATTGTCCATTTCTGTGAGGCCGCCTGTATCGCCAGCCACACCACCTTTTTCACTGCGTCGTCGGTCGGGAACACCTTGCGCTTTTTGATGGCATGCCGGATCACGCTGTTTAACGACTCGATGGCGTTGGTCGTGTAGATCACCTTGCGGATGTCCGTTGGGTAGGCAAAGAACGTGGCCAGATTGGCCCAGTTTGCCTGCCAGCTTCGACTTATTTGCGGGTAGCGGATGTCCCAGGCACTGGAGAACGCTTCCAGCGCCTGCAAGCCGGCTTCTTCCGTAGGGGCCTGATAGATAGCTTTCAGGTCGCGGGTGACGGCCTTGTAGTCCTTCCAGGAGACGAACCGCAGGCTGTTGCGCACCATATGTACGATACACAGCTGGAGCCGCGCCTCCGGATACACCGCGTTAATAGCGTCAGGGAAACCTTTCAGCCCGTCTACGCAGGCGATAAGGATATCGTTCAGGCCGCGGTTTTTCAGCTCTGTCAGCACGTTCAGCCAGAACTTTGCGCCTTCATTTTCGGCCAGCCACATACCTAGCAACTCTTTCTGGCCTTCGATGTTGATGCCCAGCGCCAGGAACACAGATTTGTTGATGATGCGGCTGTCCTGCCGGACTTTTAGAACGATACAGTCAAGATAAACAATGGGATAGACTGCATCCAGAGGCCGGTTTTGCCATTCGACAACCTGCTCCATGACCGCATCGGTGACCTTTGAGACCAGCGCCGGCGAGACATCGGCGTCATACAGCTCTTTGAACGCGGCGGCGATCTCGCGGGTGGTCATCCCTTTGGCGTACAACGATAAAATCTGGTTATCCATCCCGGTAATCCGGGTCTGGTTCTTCTTCACCAGTTGCGGTTCAAAGGAAACCGTCACGATCGCGCGGAGTACGCAGCGCCAGCGGGCCATCGCCAGTGGTAACGGTTTTTGTGGAATAGCCGTTGCGGGCGTTGGTCCCCGGTTTAGGCTGATTTTTATCGTAGCCGAGGTGATGGGTCATTTCGGCATTGAGAGCTGCTTCGACGCTGATTTTTTTCAGCAGCCGATCGAAGTGACTGAGATCTTCAGGGGTTTTGAGATTTTTGGCCAGTTCGTTAGCCAGAGCCTGCAACTGTTTTTCGTCCATAAATTAACCTGTTTTTGATGTTGGATTGAACATATCAAAATCAGGCAAATACACAAATTTCTAAACAGGCTCGCGGAAAACAGCCCGGCGCTGTTTATTACCCGCATCAATCGCGACCAGCATGGCCGCATTATCGATTGCGATCTGGAATATTGGCGCTATGACGCCCTGCACGTTAGCGTTGAGGCTGAATAGCAGCGCCGTGGAGAGACGCAACATCGCTGTCTGCCGCGCAGACGCTGCGATGTCGGCGAGAAACCCTCTTAGCCTTGCCCCGGCGGCGAGGTGTTACCGCTAAAGCCAGCCGCACGCGGCGTAAAGCCTACGCCGTCGGTATCCCGCATGCGGCGTTAAGCCCAGGCTTCCGGCATCCTGCGGGAGCCGCCGCCTCGTCCAGAACACGCCAGGTACACGGTAAGGAGTCTATCGCCCCTTTCCGCCACGCCCGCGACGGCGAAACCGGGCGTTTAAAACGCGTCCGCCGGCAGGCGGAGCTGTCCGTCGGACGCGGTGACGCCGCCGTCTACCAGCAGGTTGACGCCGGTGATAAAACTGGCGTCATCGATGGCCAAAAAGGCCATCGCGGAAGCGACCTCACTGGCCTCCCCTGCACGCTCCATAGGGATACGCTGATAAAACTTCTCACAGGTTTCAGCGGCGAAACCCGCCGTCATACCGGTCATTACCAGGCTGGGGCACACGGAATTCACCCGTACGCCGTCGGCGGCATGGTCAAGCGCCATAGCGCGGGTGAGATTCACCACCGCGCTCTTGGCGGCGCAATAATGCGCGCCGCCCCAATCGCCGCCTAGCCCCGATACCGAGACATTATTGACAATGCAGCCGCGGCTGGCGATAAGATGCGGCAGCGCCAACGTCGAACAGGCGAGAACGCCGTCAATATTGACCGAGGCCACCTTATGCCAGTTGTCTAGGCCGCTTTGCAACACGGTTCCAGGTATCTGCACCCCTGCATTATTCACCAGCACATCTATGCGGGCATAGCGCCCCATCACCTGGCCTATCATGGATTCCACCGCCTGCCTGTCGGCCACATCCGCCTGCACCACCATATGCCGGTCGGGCGCCAGTCGCGCGGCCACGCGCTGTAGTTTATGCAGTTGGCGGCTGACCAGCACCACCGTCGCACCTTCCTGGGCGAAACGCTCCACCGCCGCCGCGCCGATACCGCTGGACGCACCGGTCACTACCACTACTTTCCGCTGAAAACGCATGGTTGACACTCCTTTGGGTTGTAACTCCTTTAACTAGCTGACGCAGGCTTCGCTTCCGGCAGCCTGCAGTTTGATACCACTAAAGCGGGCGACCAGCCCTGCTTTATCCGGACAGGCGGCGTAAACGCCCCACAGCAACGGCGCACGACCAACGGGAAAGGGGCAAAAATCCGCACTACCCGCAGACAACCGTCCGATCCGCCGGCCGAGAGCACCAGCGCCTCCTGGCGCAGACTGATTTTGAAAAATAGCCGCTGGGTCTGCCCCCCGGCCACTCCATCCCCGACCAGTCGGACAACCCCGCGCGCGTCGCCGCCACGCCGAGCCAAGTGGCATTATCCGGCTCGCGTTCCGCGCAAAATTTGATCCAATCGTCGGCGGACAGTCGGACCATCAGCCCGGCCTGGTCATAACAATGGCGCGGCCGGAAATGAACGCAGGCGCAAAGCTCGGCGTCGCCGCGAAATTCGCTCAGCAGCGCATGTCCATTGTCGGCGTTATGACCAAACCAAGTCTGTCGCCAGAAATCGGTGCCGGCGGCCGGGCATATCGACACCCCCGACGGCCCGATGAACATTTTGCCGGCAGGATTGAGCGCCACCATACGGCTATCGGGCGGACGAAGGGTAAAGGCCTCAGCGACCATCGGTACCGTCCTCCGCCCGGCGATCGAAAACCAGCAGCGACTCGACACCTTGCGCCAAGGCCGGTAACAGGATATCGTCGCTGACCGATTGATGATGGGGATGCGCCAAATAGGCCTCAAGCGCCGACCTATCCTCTAACCAAAGCGCTATCATATGGTGGAAGCCTTTATCGCGCTGCTCACGGCTAAGATTGTCGTACCAGCGCGCGCGTTTGATGCTCGGGATATGCGTCACCATATCCAGTAGCGCTTTGGCGACAGACTGAATCGTTTCTTGTGATGCATCCTGACGGAATTGCAAAAAGACGTTGTGCTCGAGCCTGTTTAGAAATTTGTGTATTTGCCTGATTTTGATATGTTCAATCCAACATCAAAAACAGGTTAATTTATGGACGAAAAACAGTTGCAGGCTCTGGCTAACGAACTGGCCAAAAATCTCAAAACCCCTGAAGATCTCAGTCACTTCGATCGGCGGCTGAAAAAAATTAGCGTCGAAGCAGCTCTCAATGCCGAAATGACCCATCACCTCGGCTACGATAAAAATCAGCCTAAACCGGGGACCAACGCCCGCAACGGCTATTCCACAAAAACCGTTACCACTGGCGATGGCCCGCTGGCGCTGCGTACTCCGCGCGATCGTGACGGTTTCTTTGAACCGCAACTGGTGAAGAAGAACCAGACCCGGATTACCGGGATGGATAACCAGATTTTATCGTTGTACGCCAAAGGGATGACCACCCGCGAGATCGCCGCCGCGTTCAAAGAGCTGTATGACGCCGATGTCTCGCCGGCGCTGGTCTCAAAGGTCACCGATGCGGTCATGGAGCAGGTTGTCGAATGGCAAAACCGGCCTCTGGATGCAGTCTATCCCATTGTTTATCTTGACTGTATCGTTCTAAAAGTCCGGCAGGACAGCCGCATCATCAACAAATCTGTGTTCCTGGCGCTGGGCATCAACATCGAAGGCCAGAAAGAGTTGCTAGGTATGTGGCTGGCCGAAAATGAAGGCGCAAAGTTCTGGCTGAACGTGCTGACAGAGCTGAAAAACCGCGGCCTGAACGATATCCTTATCGCCTGCGTAGACGGGCTGAAAGGTTTCCCTGACGCTATTAACGCGGTGTATCCGGAGGCGCGGCTCCAGCTGTGTATCGTACATATGGTGCGCAACAGCCTGCGGTTCGTCTCCTGGAAGGACTACAAGGCCGTCACCCGCGACCTGAAAGCTATCTATCAGGCCCCTACGGAAGAAGCCGGCTTGCAGGCGCTGGAAGCGTTCTCCAGTGCCTGGGACATCCGCTACCCGCAAATAAGTCGAAGCTGGCAGGCAAACTGGGCCAATCTGGCCACGTTCTTTGCCTACCCAACGGACATCCGCAAGGTGATCTACACGACCAACGCCATCGAGTCGTTAAACAGCGTGATCCGGCATGCCATCAAAAAGCGCAAGGTGTTCCCGACCGACGACGCAGTGAAAAAGGTGGTGTGGCTGGCGATACAGGCGGCCTCACAGAAATGGACAATGCCTTTGAGGGACTGGCGCATGGCAATGAGCCGCTTTATTATCGAGTTCGGTGAACGCCTGGACGGTCACTTCTGAGAAAAGGCATTTACACAGAATCGTGTACAGGGTCGATCAGCTGTTCCGGCGACATCCGATCAGTTATTCTGATATTTTCCGATCACCCATTCCAGTGATATTCGATCACGTGTTCGCTCATCTTCTGACTCGGGTTTAGTCTATTTTTCCTGTGCTGGCTACTCCTTGCTCTTTGCGTGGTGATTCGCCTTTAAGTTCCAGTCTATAGCTGGGGTGTACTAACCGATCGAGTAACGCGTCAGCTGTCGTGGGGTTTTCTATCAGTCCATACCATTTTTTCACCGGCAGTTGACTGATCAGGATTCTGCTGCTTTTGTCGTAGCGATCTTCCATCACCTCCAACAGCATCGTTGCCTGCATCGGACTTATTGATTCTAGGCCCACGTCGTCCAAGATCAGTAACTCTATTTTTTCTAACTGCTTAAGTTGTTTTAGATAGGTCCCGTCTACCTTACACTGGTGAAGATGGGCCAGCAACCGACCCACTCGCCAGTAACGCACGCTATATTGCTGCCGGCATGCCTGCTCACCAAGCGCACAACTGAGCCAGGTTTTGCCCGTACCTGTCGGCCCCGTGATGAGTATGCTTTTCTGATATTTCAGATATTGTCCCCCTAACAGATCTCGCATCTGTTCCGGTGTCACTCCTCGGCTAGGGATATAGCGGATATCTTCCGGTTTTGCCTGCAAGCGCATTTGCGATTACCGTCGCATACGGCATATGTGGTTATTTTTTCTATGCAAATTTTCCGCTTCTACCATCAGCGACAACCGCTCTTCGAACCCCAGCTCCCCATAACTCCCCGGGAGTTCGCGTTGCGTCTCCAACGCCTGGACCATTGCCGACAACTTCAGCTCTCGCAGAGCCATTAACAGTGTATCCATATTTATTCTCCTTAGTAATAACTGTCCGGACCTCGGAGGTTTTCGTGAACCAGCATTGATACGCCGGCTCCGTCCTGGGTGACCTCACTTTCACGACCGTGTTTCAATACGTTGGCTATGAAAGAGCGGTTAATGCACCCTTTCTCCAACGCCAGCGAGCAGGCCTTCTCCAGTCGCGTCGTCTCATAGCGCCGTTGCAGATTGAGTAGTCCCAGCACGGAGCGGTAAGCCTGCTCCGGATGGGCTTTGCTCTTTTGGATGGACTCGACCACTTTCAGTGTGCACACACCCACCGACAGCGCCCAACTGCACAGCCTTTCCGGCGTCCACTGACTCTGCCCCTTATGGTTAGCCGGCATGTGCGCCGCCTGAGTCGTGTGCCTATAGGCGTTATCGCTGCGAGGGTGCGTAGCCACGCAGACGCCCTTATGGTGGATTTGCACCAGCCGTTGGGTGGCGATGACGTCAACGCGCTCGCCAACCAGCGGATGCGGCACCGAGTACCAGTTTTTGCCGTAGTCTATGTGGTAATCAGGTCCCACTCGGGCAACGAGATACTCACTGTATTCCCATTGTGTGGGCGGTAGAGGCCCAAGAGCCGGTTTGTCCAGCTGCTCGAAGCGTTCAAGGCGACTTTGTCCGCCGTAATGACGCATCGGGCGCAAATTCAACTCATGATTGAGTTCTCGTATCACCTGGTTGAGTTCGGCCAGCGAGTAGAACCTACGTTTACGCAACCGGGCCAAAACCCAGCGTTCTACCAGCTGCACAGTTAATTCTGCCTTCGCCTTGTCTTTCGGTTTTTTCGGGCGTGCCGGTAGCACCACTGTCTCATAGTGATTTGCCAGCGCCTGGTAGCTCTGGTTTATGACCGGCTCATAGCGGTCAGGGGTGCTGACAGCGCTGCGCAGATTATCAGGTATCATCAGCTCCGGAACCCCACCCATGAAGTGCAGGCAGCGGCTATTGGCGTTGAGCCACGATGCCATGTCCTGGCCTTCGCAGGCTTCGATATACGCATAGCCTGACACGCCCATGGCAGCGACGAAGATAGCGACCTGGCGTACGCTACCGGTCGCAGGGTTGACGATAGGTACGGTGGGGCCACAGAAGTCGATGAAGAGCTTTTCGCCAGCCTTGTGCTCCATGCGCATGGAACGCCGCTGCTTCTTTTTCCAGTCACGGAACAGTGCACAAAACTGTGAGTAACCGAGGGCATCACCGCCCACGGCGGACTGATATTCCATCCAGAGCAGCTGCTTGGTCATGCCCTTGCGGCTTAACTCGGTATCGATATCAAGCCAGCTGGGTAAGGTATTGATAACTTTTCCGGATTTGCCGGGATAGAGCAGGCGGTCGAGGTCGACGGGGGGACAGTTCCGCCGGCAATGGCCAGACCAGGTTAGCTACCGTGAATCGGCCGAGGATATCGTGCACGGTAGTACAGCCTATGCCGAGCGCTGCTGCGATAGTGCGATTCGAGCGACGCTGCTCGAATTTCATACGTAACACATTAATATAGATGCATATTTCCGTTCTCGCTTTCTTCTTTTTACGTGCCATGCCCCCGGAAGCTAAAAGTCTCCAGAGTATGGCGGAACAGAAGATGAGCGATCGGACAGAATCGGAATCGCTGATCGGGCGACCGGAATCAGTGATCGGGTGAAATCGGAATCAGTGATCGGATGTGACCGGAACCAGCAGGTACCCGCTGTTGCGGAAGAAATACCGCCTGCCATCATCATCGCCCCTGTCAAAACAGTTAATTTTTTCATCTTCACATACCTTTATTTTAATGATTTCACCGCACTGCCGATGAAACCTTCTCACTGATATCGCTAAAATTTGCCAGGGTGTCATAAATGACTTTGCCGCTCTGGTGACGTTTTGATTTTTACGGGGTAACGCTTCGCTGGTAAAAGGCGCGACCATATCGATGGTTAATGCTTGTTGGCCGTCTGCCAGCGCTTTATTCACCGTGATAAAATAGGGCGTTGGGTTCTTAACCGTTAATTTCCCACTTTGATAAAACCATTCGAGCTTTTTCCAGGCATCGCCTCTATCCGCGGCAACCCCTTGCGGCCGGAAAAAGGGTTTAATGCGCGTCTGCATCGCTAGCGGCTTTGTTGAATAAATCGAACTTTTAGGTGACTGGCGGCTCTGATCACTACATTCGTTTCAACATCAGGTCCCCATGGCAAAGCAAAAGTTTAAAATTACCAACTGGCCCGCATACAACAATGCGCTCAGGCAGCGGAGGGACCTGACAGTATGGCTTGATGAGTCAGCCATTGCTGCATGGACTGAGAGTACACCACCTGAACATCGTGGCCGGCCGCTTCACTACACCGATATGGCCATTACCACGGTTCTGATGATAAAGCGCGTGTTTAACCTTTCGCTCCGGGCGTTACAGGGTTTCGTTGACGCAATTTTTAAACTGATGGGGCTGTCGCTGCGCTGCCCAGATTACTCTCTGGTCAGCCGGCGAGCAAAAACCGTCGACATCAGCATAAAAACGCCAACCCGCGGCGCACACCTGGTCATCGATGGCACCGGCCTGAAAATCTTCGGCGAAGGCGAATGGAAAGTCAGGCAGCATGGGGCTGAGAGGCGCAGAGTATGGCGCAAGCTTCATCTGGCAGTAGATAGCGCGACACATGAAATTATCTGTGCCGATTTATCGCTAAGCGGTACGACAGATGCGCAGGCGCTGCCCGGGCTGATTAACCAAACCCACCGGAAAATCAGGGAAGCGTCGGCTGACAGTGCTTACGATACGCGTTACTGTCATGATGCTCTGCTGAGGAAAAAAATAAAGCCGCTTATCCCACCGCGAAGTGGTGCGCAATATTGGCCAGCTCGATACCATGAGCGTAACCATGCGGTGGCAAATCAGCATCTGAGCGGCAATAACGATACCTGAAAAAAGAAAGTAGGTTATCACCGGCGTTCACTGGCTGAAACGGCCATGTTCCGGTTTAAAACACTTCTGGGTGGTCATCTGAGTCTGCATGACTATGACGCGCAGGTAGGTGAGGCTATGGCAATGGTCAAAGCGCTTAACCGGATCACGCTGTTAGGAATGCCAAACAGCGTCCGCATCATGTAACAATCGCCCTGATAGGGAGGAAGTCGTCACAAATTTCGGATTTATTCAACAAAGCGTCGCTAGCAGTAAGTCGGAGCTGGCATCATTAGTATCAACTTTGGGGATTTCTTTCACGTTAAGCCAAAATAATTTCTCGCTGCTGCCTTGACGCACTTTGGGATCCACAACATTTATACGCAGCGTGACTTTATGGTGCGCTTTTATTTGCGCTACCGGCGGCTCCACCATCAGATTTTCTTGTGGTTTGCCCGCGCTGTTCTCCAGCCAACTTTGCATCAAATAATCATCATCGGTAGGGTTTTCTACCACGATGGAGGCGGATTGTTCGCCGGCGGGGAAAATCAACCGCGTGCCGTCGAGGATCAATGCGGCTTTGGCTGAGAATAAAGGCGTAGCTAACAGCATGACCGGCAGAATAACGCCACCGAGTCGACGAAAAAAGATAGACATAATATCTCACCGTTTTAGATGGAGTGACTACATGTAGAGGTAAACCGGAGGGTAAGAGTAAACTTAATAGGTTGTCGTGCTAATCTGGGATTACGGCTCTCTACGTCTGATAATTGCCTATCCCTGCCCATCTATATATGGGCGGTATTATCAACCTTTCTTTCTAAACCAATTCTAAATGAAAATGATTGCCATATTCTATAATTGTTAAATATGCAGCGAAATTGTTGCCCTTGCCGCGAGTGGCCCTAAGGGGCTTTGTTGAATAAATCGAACTTTTAGGTGACTGGCGGCTCTGATCACTACATTCGTTTCAACATCAGGTCCCCATGGCAAAGCAAAAGTTTAAAATTACCAACTGGCCCGCATACAACAATGCGCTCAGGCAGCGGGGGGACATGACAGTATGGCTTGATGAGTCAGCCATTGCTGCATGGACTGAGAGTACACCACCTGAACATCGTGGCCGGCCGCTTCACTACACCGATATGGCCATTACCACGGTTCTGATGATAAAGCGCGTGTTTAACCTTTCGCTCCGGGCGTTACAGGGTTTCGTTGACGCAATTTTTAAACTGATGGGGCTGTCGCTGCGCTGCCCAGATTACTCTCTGGTCAGCCGGCGAGCAAAAACCGTCGACATCAGCATAAAAACGCCAACCCGCGGCGCACACCTGGTCATCGATGGCACCGGCCTGAAAATCTTCGGCGAAGGCGAATGGAAAGTCAGGCAGCATGGGGCTGAGAGGCGCAGAGTATGGCGCAAGCTTCATCTGGCAGTAGATAGCGCGACACATGAAATTATCTGTGCCGATTTATCGCTAAGCGGTACGACAGATGCGCAGGCGCTGCCCGGGCTGATTAACCAAACCCACCGGAAAATCAGGGAAGCGTCGGCTGACAGTGCTTACGATACGCGTTACTGTCATGATGCTCTGCTGAGGAAAAAAATAAAGCCGCTTATCCCACCGCGAAGTGGTGCGCAATATTGGCCAGCTCGATACCATGAGCGTAACCATGCGGTGGCAAATCAGCATCTGAGCGGCAATAACGATACCTGGAAAAAGAAAGTAGGTTATCACCGGCGTTCACTGGCTGAAACGGCCATGTTCCGGTTTAAAACACTTCTGGGTGGTCATCTGAGTCTGCATGACTATGACGCGCAGGTAGGTGAGGCTATGGCAATGGTCAAAGCGCTTAACCGGATCACGCTGTTAGGAATGCCAAACAGCGTCCGCATCATGTAACAATCGCCCTGATAGGGAGGAAGTCGTCACAAATTTCGGATTTATTCAACAAAGCGGCCCTAAGGTTAAAGGCGTTGGTTAATGTTAGGTAGGTGAATACGACGGCTTTGTTGAAAGAGAAAACGAAATGTTATCGCATCTTGAATAAGGCGAGCGTATTTTTTACATGCGGTCTGCGGTATAGGTTCAGCGTTATAAAGATCCCCAGCCCAGAAGCGGGGTAGGTACGGCGGTCAGTCCGCTGTGCCGCAACTGGCGTCAATACTATTACGGGCGGGTGCGGCGCTCGCTTCTGCCGCTGTCGCGTCTTTCGGCGTGCCGCCAGCCGTGCAACCAAGGCAATTGCGTTAAAGGTGATAAAGGAAAGCAAGGCTAGCCGATTCCGCGATAACGGCAGCCTGGATGCGGAGAAATGAACAGGACCTACGGTGCGCCGAAGGGGAGCGCTAGCCTGTCTGTGCCGGGTTATTTAAGAAAAAGGGGATGTGCCAAACGCGTGATCGGAATGAAAAGGCGTCGCTGGCGCAGGGGAGGGGAATGAGGATACAGCGTAGGGAGTGCGTGAAGCGATGAGGAAGGAGCGAGCTAAACATGAGGTGTACATTAGCTGCTCCGCAAAAACTATTCGCTGTTTACCGTGGTATTGCCGGATTGGCACCCTACCACCATCATACCCGTCGCAACAAAAAACGGCAGACTCGCTCCCGATGGAAACGCTATGGAGAGACTAACGCCTGCGGCGAGCAAATTTAATACGAGAGGAAACTTATTCGCCAATTTGCACAAATTATGACAAATCGGCACAGCCATTTTTAAACCGCAATTGGCAACCGAGCAAATTCGCGAAGCAAAAGCGGAAAGATCATCGTAGACCATGACCTCTGTTGCTAAAGGAACGATGTCATTTCGGGTAATAGCGGGGCCGTCTGGAAAATAAGCAGGGAGTGAATTCATAAAAATTATCCATAATTTAGTTGAATTTTCCTTAATAGTCTCTGTTTCCCAAGGCGGGTAAAGCGGTGTGGACGCTACACCAATGCGAAATCAGAGGGTTATCGTTGATGATTGTCTTCACTCTGGCGCCGTTATGCAAGCGCTGGCATGCATAACGGCGGGTCACGTCACATTCTCATTTTTTGTTAGAGGTTAAATTATGCCTAAGAAATAGATAAATTAGCAATATTACGCGCGATTAAATCTAAACCACGGGGAATATGTTCTATTCCCCAAGGGGCGCCATTGCGAAGAGGATCATCTCCGGTTATGTCTAAATTATTTTAAATTCTCACCACGACCGTGCGGTGCATCATAAATATTCCGTCAATGCGCGGTAATAACCTAAAGGGGCCGTGATGATGACGGTGCAAAAGCATTTCAATCTATGCAGGCAATAAGGCCAAAAAAATGAACATCGACGCGCCGATAAAAGAGGGGCGCCCCGACACCAACATGGGGTGAAACCTCGTGGCTAAGACAAAGCCAAATAGAAGTCGCTGAGCCTTAGCCGATGCCCGGCAGGGATTCTGCGTCACGTGTTGTCTTTTTCCTCCTCGGCGTGCTGTATGAACACCACTGTTAGCCAAATGGCGCGCGGGTGTGGACGATGCGTAAGAGGCCCACGCGCGAACCGCTGAAGCCAGCAGAGCAGGCGCTTAATGGCAAGCGTGGCCGTAGGCGGGCGGTACGGTCAGTGTGGCACCTATCTCTGCAAGGGACGGCGGGCGCGAAGGGATTCAGGGCTGCGGATATCGGTACAGCAAATTTTCGCGGGGGAATGAAGATACGCCGGGCGGCAAGCGTGGCGGAAGCGGTGGGCCAGGAGATACAAAGCAAAAAAGGTGTGATGCCGCTAAGCAAAACACCTTTTAAATGAGCCCGTACCGGATTCTGTGTAAATACCTTTTCTCAGAAGTGACCGTCCAGGCGGTCACTGAACTCGATAATAAAGCGGCTCATTGCCATGCGCCAGTCCCTCAAAGGCATTGTCCATTTCTGTGAGGCCGCCTGTATCGCCAGCCACACCACCTTTTTACACTGCGTCGTCGGTCGGGAACACCTTGCGCTTTTTGATGGCATGCCGGATCACTCTGTTTAACGACTCGATGGCGTTGGTCGTGTAGATCACCTTGCGGATGTCCGTTGGGTAGGCAAAGAACGTGGCCAGATTGGCCCAGTTTGCCTGCCAGCTTCGACTTATTTGCGGGTAGCGGATGTCCCAGGCACTGGAGAACGCTTCCAGCGCCTGCAAGCCGGCTTCTTCCGTAGGGGCCTGATAGATAGCTTTCAGGTCGCGGGTGACGGCCTTGTAGTCCTTCCTGGAGACGAACCGCAGGCTGTTGCGCACCATATGCACGATACACAGCTGGAGCCGCGCCTCCGGATACACCGCGTTAATAGCGTCAGGGAAACCTTTCAGCCCGTCTACGCAGGCGATAAGGATATCGTTCAGGCCGCGGTTTTTCAGCTCTGTCAGCACGTTCAGCCAGAACTTTGCGCTTTCATTTTCGGCCAGCCACATACCTAGCAACTCTTTCTGGCCTTCGATGTTGATGCCCAGCGCCAGGAACACAGATTTGTTGATGATGCGGCTGTCCTGCCGGACTTTTAGAACGATATAGTCAAGATAAATAATGGGATAGACTGCATCCAGAGGCCGGTTTTGCCATTCGACAACCTGCTCCATGACCGCATCGGTGACCTTTGAGACCAGCGCCGGCGAGACATCGGCGTCATACAGCTCTTTGAACGCGGCGGCGATCTCGCGGGTGGTCATCCCTTTAGCGTACAACGATAAAATCTGGTTATCCATCCCGGTAATCCGGGTCTGGTTCTTCTTCTTCTTCACCAGTTGCGGTTCAAAGGAACCGTCACGATCGCGCGGAGTACGCAGCGCCAGCGGGCCATCGCCAGTAGTAACGGTTTTTGTGGAATAGCCGTTGCGGGCGTTGGTCCCCGGTTTAGGCTGATTTTTATCGTAGCCGAGGTGATGGGTCATTTCGGCATTGAGAGCTGCTTCGACGCTGATTTTTTTCAGCAGCCGATCAAGATCTTCAGGGGTTTTGAGATTTTTGGCCAGTTCGTTAGCCAGAGCCTGCAACTGTTTTTCGTCCATAAACTAATCTGTTTTTGATGTTGGATTGAACATATCAAAATCAGGCAAATACACAAATTTCTAAACAGGCTCTTTTAAATCAGGGCGATATGAACTAATTAGTTCATGCCGTATTTTTTCAGTTTCTTACGCAGGGTGCCGCGGTTGATGCCCATCATCTGTGCCGCGCGGGTCTGATTGCCGCGGGTGTATTGCATCACCATGTCCAACAAAGGCTGTTCTACTTCAGCCAATACCAGCTCATACAGGTCGTTGACGCCCTGACCGTTCAATTGAGCAAAATAGTTCTTCAGTGCTTGCTTTACCGAGTCACGCAGGGGTTTTTGCGTTACCTGATCCTGAGAGTTAACGGTGGAAACGGTCAGTACGTCAGAATTTACGCGTTGTTCGAACATAGTTCTGTCTGCTCTTTTTTCTATTACGTAAGATTTGCAAAGTATGCCTCCAACGCCTCCAGCTGTTCGCTGGCATCCTCAATGGCGTTGAATGTGCGCCTAAACTGGTTGTCGGGGGCATGCGCCTGTAATGACCAGGACACGTGCTTACGAGCGATGCGGAATCCCTTGCCTGGACCATAAAAGTCGTGCAATTTCCTGACATGCTCCATCAACAAATACTTCACTTCGCCTAACGGCAGCGGCAGCAGCAGTTCCCCCGTATCCAGATAATGCTGGATTTCCCGGAAGATCCAGGGTCTTCCCTGAGCGGCGCGGCCTATCATCAGGGCATCCGCCCCGGTGTAATCCAGCACCGCTCTGGCTTTCTGCGGGTCAGTAATGTCCCCATTGGCGATAACCGAAATGGAAACACACTGCTTAACTACCCGAATACTGTCGTACTCCGCGTCGCCGTTAAACAGGCAGGCGCGAGTGCGGCCATGAATCGTGATGGCCTGTATACTACAATCTTCGGCCAATTGGGCAATTTGTACACAATTTCGGTGATCCGGCGCCCAGCCTGTGCGAATTTTCAGCGTCACCGGCACGTCGACGGCATGCACCACCGCCATCAGGATCTGCTTTATCAGATCCGGATATTGCAGCAATGCGGAGCCCGCCAATTTCCGGTTCACTTTCTTGGCTGGGCAACCCATATTGATATCAATCAGCTGCGCGCCGTTCGCCACGTTAATGACGGCGGCGGCGGCCATATCAGCAGGATTGCTACCGGCAATTTGCACCGCCCGGATACCGGGTTCATCACTATGTACCATGCGCAAACGCGACTTATCCGTTCGCCATACCTCGGGGTTCGAGGACGGCATTTCCGAAACCGTCATTCCCGCTCCCATCGCGTGACATAAGGCTCTGAACGGGCGGTCTGTCACACCGGCCATCGGAGCCGCAATCAGGCAATTAGCGAGCTGGAGGTGTCCAATACGCATAGACAAAGAGAGACCATACTGTGTCCGCAAGGGCGCGTATATTACGCATTTTTTTCATCAGATGAAAGGCCAAACTTTGAACAATACCGTGTCTGCGATCAATGATTTCGGTCTTTTACGCGCGGGTAATACACTTTTTTCATTAAATACATAACGTTAACAAAACTAGTCTATTTTGTGCGTTAACAAATTTTTCCTCACCCCGCCGCGCCGCGCGAGCATATCATTAAAGCGTGGCTGACCGCGGCGCGGACCTGGCGGCGTCGCGCCCCGGTTCGCCTTTAGCGCCGCTGGCCGGTAATGCGGCACCACTCGTCTTTTTCGGCCACCGGATCGAGGGCGAAAGCTGCGGCATACGCCTGCGCCACGCTCTGTGCCTGGCTGGCCAAAATGCCGGACAGCCCAAGAAAGCCCCCCGGCCGCGGTAAATCAATAATGAGCGGCGCCAGTTCGCGCAGCGGTCCGGCGAGGATATTCGCCACCACCACGTCGGCATGCAGCTCCCGCGGCTGCGCTTGCGGCAAATACAACGCCAAACGGTCCGCCACGCCGTTACGCTGAGCGTTGTCGAGGCTGGCCTGAATCGCTTGCGGGTCGATATCTATGCCGATAGCCTGCGCCGCGCCCAATTTCAGGGCGGCGATGGCCAGAATGCCCGAACCACAGCCGAAATCGATTACCGTCTTGCCGCGCAGGTCAAGACCGTCCAGCCATTGCAGGCACAACGCTGTCGTCGGATGCGTACCGGTACCGAAGGCCAGGCCCGGTCCAGCATCACATTGACCGCCTCAGGGTCCGGCACTGGGCGCCAGCTGGGGCAAATCCAGAGCCGTTCGCCGAAGCGCATGGGATGAAAATTGTCCATCCATTCCCGCTCCCAGTCTTTGTCCTCCAACTGCTCGATTTTATGGGCGAAACCGGCGCCCAGCAGCGGATGGCCCTGGAGAGCGTCCACGACGGCCGTCATATCGGTCTCGGCGTCATACAGGCCGATTCGGTATCTCCCCATAAGCGCGTCTCGCCCGGTAGGGGCTCATATACGGGGGTATCGTGGGTATCTTCAAAAGTAACCGACACCGCGCCGCTTTCCGTCAGCGCGTCGCTCATGGTATCGGCCAGTTGGCCGGTGGTGGTGATTTTCAGTTGTATCCAAGGCATAGCGGTTCTCGTCATAATGATGAAACGGGGATGGTGGCCGGCCGTCCAAAACGGTTGCCCGCCAGGAACGCCAGCAGGCTTAGCGCCAGCGCCAGTACGATCGGGTGAAAGCCGCCCGGCTGCAGGTTGAAACCGGCCAAGAGGGCATAGCTTGCGCCGCCGGTTATCATGCTGCTCAAGGCGCCGGCGACGTTGGCCCGCTCCCAGTAAAGACCTAGCACCAGCGGCCACAGAAAGACCGCTTCCATGCCGCCGAACGCCAGCAGGTTGAGCCAAATGATCATTTCCGGCGGACGCCAGGCGGCCAGCAACAGCAGCAGGCCCAGCACCAGCGTGACCAGGCTGGATATGCGCTTTAGCCGGCGTTCGTTGGTCGCCTGCTTGGGCTGTAGGCTCAAATAGAGGTCTTTGATAATGGTGGCTGAAGATTGCAACAATTGCGCGTTAATCGTCGACATGATGGCCGCCAGCGGCGCCGCTAGAAAAATGCCCGCCAGCAGCGGCAGCAGCAGTTGCACCATCAGGGTAGGAACCACCAGGTCGGGCACGTTCAGTCCGGGCAATACCGCGCGTCCCAAGGCGCCCGCCAAGTGCATGCCCAGCATTAATACCCCTATCACCACCGTGCCGAGGATCATGCCGCGGTGGACCGCTTTACTGTCGCGATAGGAGATGCAGCGCACCGCGGTATGGGGAAGGCCGATGACGCCGAAACACACCAGGATCCAAAACGAGGTCATGAATTTTGGCGAGAGGATGCCATCCACGCCCGAGGGTGAAATCAGCGCCGGATCGATGTGCCGCAATGTTGCCACCGCCGCGCCCATACCGCCTGCGGCATGGACCACCGCCACCAACAGGATGGCGGTGCCCAGCAGCATCACCAACCCCTGGAAGGCGTCATTGAGCACGCTGGCGCGAAAGCCGCCGAAAGCGGTATAGAGCGCGATACTGATGCCGAAAATCAGCAGACCGGTATCGTAAGGGATGCCGGCGGCGGTTTCCAGCAGGCGAGCACCGCCGACAAATTGCACCGTCATGGCGCCGATAAACGCCACCAACAGGCTGACGCTGGCCAACCATACCAATAGCGGGCTACCAAAGCGGGCCAGAAGCATGTCGTTAAGGGTGACCGCGTTATAACGCCGGGCCAGGATGGCGAATTTCTTGCCCAGGACACCGAGGGATAACCATACCGCCGGCAACTGAATTATCGATAACAGCACCCAGCTAAGACCATATTTATATGCCGCGCCCGGGCCGCCGATGAACGAGCTGGCGCTGATATAGGTGGCGGTGATGGTCATCGCCAGCACAAAACCGCCCATGGACCGGTTGCCGAGGAAATATTCCTGCAAAAAATTGCCCTGTGCGCGCTGGCGGAAGGCATACAACGAGAGCAGAAACACCAGCGCCAAATAGGCGACCAGCGGCACTATCACTTCACTGCGCATCGCCGTCCTCCAGCGAAATATCGCGATAGATAATCCGTACCATTAGCCAGCATAGGCCGATAAACAGCAGAGGTACCCACAGACAGGCCATTTCAAACCAATGGGGCAGTCCGGTGATACCCGGATCATTATCCGGCAGGTAAGCCGCCAGTAGCCAGGCGGCCAGATAAGCCAGGGTCAGACCGAAAGCCCACCGTGCTTCGCGGTGAGCCTGGAGGAATCGTTTGTCCATAATGACCTTCGCCAAAAGAAGTTAACGCTTGCGGCTTTGTTGAATAAATCGAACTTTTAGGTGACTGGCGGCTATGATCACTACATTCGTTTCAACATCAGGTCCCCATGGCAAAGCAAAAGTTTAAAATTACCAACTGGCCCGCATATAACAATGCGCTCAGGCAGCGGGGGGACCTGACAGTATGGCTTGATGAGTCAGCCATTGCTGCATGGACTGAGAGTACACCACCTGAACATCGTGGCCGGCCGCTTCACTACACCGATATGGCCATTACCACGGTTCTGATGATAAAGCGCGTGTTTAACCTTTCGCTCCGGGCGTTACAGGGTTTCGTTGACTCGATTTTTAAACTGATGGGGCTGTCGCTGCGCTGCCCAGATTACTCTCTGGTCAGCCGGCGAGCAAAAACCGTCGACATCAGCATAAAAACGCCAACCCGCGGCGAAATCTCACACCTGGTCATCGATGGCACCGGCCTGAAAATCTTCGGCGAAGGCGAATGGAAAGTCAGGCAGCATGGGGCTGAGAGGCGCAGAGTATGGCGCAAGCTTCATCTGGCAGTAGATAGCGCGACACATGAAATTATCTGTGCCGATTTATCGCTAAGCGGTACGACAGATGCGCAGGCGCTGCCCGGGCTGATTAACTAAACCCACCGGAAAATCAGGGAAGCGTCGGCTGACAGTGCTTACGATACGCGTTACTGTCATGATGCTCTGCTGAGGAAAAAAATAAAGCCGCTTATCCCACCGCGAAGTGGTGCGCAATATTGGCCAGCTCGATACCATGAGCGTAACCATGCGGTGGCAAATCAGCATCTGAGCGGCAATAACGATACCTGGAAAAAGAAAGTAGGTTATCACCGGCGTTCACTGGCTGAAACGGCCATGTTCCGGTTTAAAATACTTCTGGGTGGTCATCTGAGTCTGCATGACTATGACGCGCAGGTAGGTGAGGCTATGGCAATGGTCAAAGCGCTTAACCGGATCACGTTGTTAGGAATGCCAAACAGCGTCCGCATCATGTAACAATCGCCCTGATAGGGAGGAAGTCGTCAAAAATTTCGGATTTATTCAACAAAGCGAACGCTTGCCGCAAAAAACGCGTTTACGGCATGTCGACGGTTTGCCTGACGTTTATTGCCGTCATAGCAAAAGGCCGGTGTTTAACCGGCCTTGACGTATAACGCGCAAATATAAGGGGCCTTACCCTGGCGTTTAGGTTTCCTGCAAGCCGAGCTTCTTCTCCAGATAATGGATATTGGTGCCGCCCTGCTGGAAATGCTCGTCATTCATGATCTTCAACTGCAAATCTATATTGGTTTTAATGCCGTCGATAATCAGCTCCGCCAGCGCATTTTTCATGCGGGCGATGGCCACGTCGCGGGTTTCACCAAAACAGATAAGCTTGCCTATCATGGAGTCGTAGGACGGCGGTACCGAGTAACCGGCATAGATATGCGACTCCCAGCGCACGCCCAAGCCGCCCGGCGCATGAAACCGGGTGATTTTGCCCGGGCTCGGCAGGAAGCTTGTCGGATCTTCGGCGTTGATACGACATTCCACCGCGTGGCCGGACACCTTGACATCCTCCTGCTTCAAGGACAAGGGCTGCCCGGCGGCGATGCGCAGCTGTTCTTTGATCAGATCCACGCCGGTTATCATTTCGGTCACCGGGTGTTCCACCTGGATACGGGTATTCATCTCGATAAAGAAAAATTCACCGTTCTCGTAGAGGAATTCAAAGGTGCCGGCGCCGTGATAGCCGATTTCCAGACAGGCTTTGGCGCAGCGCTCGCCGATAAAGCGGCGCAATTCTTCGGTAATGCCGGGCGCAGGCGCTTCTTCCACCACCTTTTGATGACGGCGCTGCATGGAGCAGTCGCGCTCCGCCAGGTAAAGGGCGTTGCCTTGACCGTCAGCCAGCACCTGGATTTCGATATGGCGCGGATTCTCCAGGTACTTCTCCATGTAGACCATATCGTTATTGAACGCGGCCTTCGCTTCGGCGCGGGTCATACGGATGGAGGCGTCCAGCTCTTTGTCGCTGCGTACCACGCGCATCCCGCGCCCGCCGCCGCCGCCGGAAGCCTTGATGATTACCGGATAGCCGATGCGGTTGGCGATGGCGCGGTTTTTGTCCATATCCTCACCCACCGGTCCGTCGGAACCGGGGACGCAGGGGACGCAGGCCTTTTTCATCGCGTTAATGGCGGAAACTTTATCGCCCATCAGCCTAATGGTTTCCGCGCGCGGGCCGATAAAGATGAAGCCTGAGCGCTCAACCTGCTCGGCGAAATCGGCGTTCTCGGAGAGGAAGCCGTAGCCCGGGTGGATAGCCACCGAGCCGGTGATCTCCGCCGCGGAGATGATGGCGGGGATATTGAGGTAGCTTTTTACCGACGGCGGTGGGCCGATACAGATTGTCTCATCGGCCAACAGCACATGTTTTAAGTCACGGTCGGCGGTGGAGTGTACCGCCACGGTTTTGATACCCAGTTCTTTGCACGCGCGCAGAATACGCAACGCAATTTCACCGCGGTTTGCGATGATGATTTTATCTAGCATTTGGCGCCTCGTTATTCGATGACGACCAGCGGCTCGTCGAATTCAACTGGTTGGCCGTTGTCCAGCAGGATAGCTTTCACCACGCCGGCTTTATCCGATTCAATCTGGTTCATCATTTTCATCGCTTCAACGATACAAAGGGTGTCGCCAACGTTGACCTTCTGACCGACCTCGACGAAAGGTTTCGCATCCGGGCTCGGGGTGCGGTAGAAGGTTCCCACCATGGGCGAGTGCACAAGGTGACCGCTCATGGTTGCGGGCACGGCGGCGGCTTCCGCTACGACAGGCGCGGCGGCGGCCGGGACCGCGGACTGCTGCTGCACCGCAGGGATATAAGCCTGTTGCATCATCGGGTAGGCTGGTTGCGCCGTAGCACGACTGATACGAACCGATTCTTCACCTTCAGAAATTTCCAGCTCGGAAATGCCGGATTCTTCAACCAGTTCAATCAGTTTCTTGATCTTACGAATATCCATGAATGGGGTTCCATACTCTAATTAATTGGATGTGGACAGGCGTTTGACCGCCGTCTGTAAAGCAAAGTGATACCCATCGGCGCCGAGGCCGCATATCACGCCAACCGCAATATCGGACAGATAGGAGTGATGACGGAAAGGTTCCCGCGCATGCACATTGGAGAGATGAATCTCAATGAACGGGATGTTTACCGCTAACAGCGCATCGCGCAGGGCGACGCTGGTATGGGTAAACGCCGCGGGGTTGATAATGATAAAATCGGTATTCCCCCGGGCCTGATGGATACGGTCGATCAGCGCATGTTCCGCGTTGGACTGAAAATGGCTGAGTTCTGCCCCCAGGCTGCCGGCCAGCGTGCTCAGACTCGCGATGATGTCGGCAAGGGTGGTATGACCATACTTGTCCGGTTCGCGGGTGCCGAGCAAATTCAGGTTCGGCCCATTGAGAAGCAAAATGTGGAACTTATCGGCCATTATGCGGCGATCTCCCTCTCAATTTACGTTACCCCGTAGAAAATAACCAATGGTAAACGATTTGTCATCTTTTTGCTGACATTTCGATGCTGATTTGCCATCGGGGTCAGGCATTATAATGATATCGCGGATTTTCGCAGCAAATTACTGGCGGTATCCGCGAAGATATCTTTTAACGACCTGTTTCGGGCGGGAGTAAGATAACGCAACTGGTTACTATAACGGAAGTTAAAATTGATCTTTCACCGCCACCATTGGCGAAATTTCTTATAGCGTAGAGCCAGGAGCGCCAGCGCCGCCACGGCATACAACACCGGCTGCGGCGAAAGGATTTTGACTGACCACAGATAGTGAATCGGCGCTAGGATGGCCACTATATAAATCAGATTGTGCAGGATTTGCCAGCGATTTTTTAATTTGCGCTGCGCCCACAGGGTAGAGGTGCCGGCCAGCAGCAGCAGTATCACCCAACTGGTAATGCCGAGCACCAGATAGGGGCGGGTCACCAGCTCCCGGCTGAGTAAACGCAGGTTATCGATCCCGAGCTCCAGCAGCGCATAACTGGCCAAATGCAGCGTGGCCCAGGCGAAACACCACAGTCCGAGCAACCGCCGGCAACGGACAAGCAGCGGCTGGCGCGCGTAGCGGGCCAGGGGCGTCACCAGTAGCGAGGCCAGCAGCAGCTTAAGCGCCATGTGGTCGGTGAAATGCTGGATATCTTTGGCGGGATCGGCGCTGAAGTCGCTTTGGCTGACGGCATAGACCAGCCACAGCAGCGGCAGCAGGGCGGCCAGGTGCAACACTGTTTTTAGCCAGAATAGGTGCTTTAGATTCAGACGCACTTAGAAATTCTCCCGCAGGTTCAGACCGCGATACAGGCTGGCCACACGATCGGCATAGCCGTTATACAGCAGCGTCGGTTGTCGTTTAACGTCCAGAATGCCGCCGCTGCCGATAACCCTCTCCGTCGCCTGCGACCAGCGAGGATGATCCACATGCGGGTTCACGTTGGCGTAAAAACCATATTCATTCGGCGCTGCCAGATTCCAGGTGGTGGGCGGTTTATCACGGGTCAGGCGGATATGCACGATGGATTTGATTCCTTTGAAACCGTATTTCCAAGGCGTAATCAGCCTGATGGGCGCGCCGTTTTGCGGCGGTAGCGTTTTGCCATAAACGCCCACGGTCATTAACGCCAGCGGATGCATGGCTTCGTCCAGCCGCAAAGCTTCTACATAGGGATATTGCAGGCCGCCGCCGATAAAACGGTCTTTTTCTCCCGGCATCTGTTCGGGATCATCAAGGGTCTGGAAGGCAACAAAACGCGCCTGACCGGTGGGTTCCACCAGCTTCAGCAACTGATTGAGCTCAAAGCCTATCCAGGGGATCACCATCGACCAGGCCTCGACGCAGCGCAGTCGGTAAATACGTTCTTCCAGCGCGAACCGCTTGAGTATATCCGCCATGTCCAGCGTCATCGGTTTTGCGACTTCGCCGTCAATACGTATCTGCCACCCCTCGGTTTTCAGACCGCCGGCGTGCGCGGCGGGGTCCGCCTTATCCAGCCCAAATTCGTAAAAATTGTTGTACCCGGTAACTTTGTCCACCGGCGTGAGCGGCACTTGTGCGTGCCACGCCGCGGGGCGCGTAAAGTCTAACCGGTTTACCCGGCAGCGGCTTCACCGCCTTATCCCGGCTGAAAAAGAGAGCAGATCCGCACGCGCCGAGGGGGAAAGGCTGAGAGTGGCGGCGGTAATACCAAGCGCTTTCAGTACTTTACGACGCTGAAAAAAAACCTCTTCAGCGGTAACGTCGGCCTCGCGCAATCTGGGCAAAGAAATCATGGCGGACTCCATCGGGATAATTTTGGTGCCGGTTTAAGTATGATGTATAAATTGCGTTTTTATTCGCTGACGGAAACGGCTATTTTTAAAGCGGCCCGCTTAAGAATATCGGTAACCCCCTTTTGTTATGGAGTTCAGGGATGCGACTCAACGTCCGACTCTCGGCCATGACGGCCATGCTTTGTGCCCTAGTGACGCTGCTGATGCTGGCGGGCAGCGCATTGAGTTATTTCAGGCTGCACCAGCAACGGCTGGACAGGCAGTTGACGGCGATGGCCGACAGCTTCGATCGCTTGATGTTGACGGAGCCGCTGCCTGCCGTGGCGCCCTGGCTGCCGCTGGCGATGGATAGCGCCGGCATTACCCGACTGGAGCTGTTGCGTCGGGGGGAAACCGTTTACCACCTGGCGCGGCCGCCGGGCAGCGGACACGGCGACCCGCTGTCCGACACTCAGCGACAGCGGGAATTGCCGCTGCCGCGCCATCCCGACTACCAGTTGGTCATCTTCTACACCGACACGCTGGCCAGCGATGTTCACTCCCTGCGGGCTACCGCGCCGGTTAGCGTGGCGCTGGGGCTTATCCTCGTGTTTTTGTTTCTCGCTCTGCGCTGGCTACGCCGGCAAATACAGCCACAAGAATCGCTGGAAACGCGGGCCAGGCGCATTATTTACGGCGAGCGCGAGAATGTGGGCGAGCAGCCGGATGAAATGCCTAGCCTGACCGGCAGCGCCATCGATCGCCTGTTGCGTGATTTGGCGCAGGCGCGTGAGCAGCGCAGCCGGGTGGATATTCTGATACGCGCTTTCGCCGCCCATGACGCGCGCACCGGGCTGACCAACCGGCTGTCGTTCGATAGCCAGCTGGCTCTGCAACTGGAGGATAACCAGGATGTGGTCGCCCACGGCGTGGTGCTGCTGATTATGCGCCCGGACCCCGAGCGGCTGGCGGAGCGTCTGGGGCCGGCGCATTCCGCGGCGATTAACGGCGCGTTAATCAATTTGGTGTCGGTCTCGGTCAAACGTTATCCAGACGCGTTGCTGGCGCACTATTTTTCGCGACGATTTAGCGGTACTGTTGCCGCACTGTTCGCTGAAAGAAGCGGAATCCCTCACCCACCAACTGTTGGGCGCGCTGGCTACCCTGCCGGATATACCGGCCGCCTGCAGCGACGATCTGCTGCACATTGGGGTAAGCGCTTACCGTCCCGGCCAGACGGCGTTGGAAGTGATGGAGAGCGCCGAGCACGCCGCGCGTGAGGCGGGGCTACAGGGGGGTAACGGCTGGTCGGTCTATGATAACCGCGTGCCGCAGCAGGCGCGCGGCAACGTCAAATGGCGCACGCTACTTGAGAACACGCTGATCGGCGGCGGTCCTCAACTGCTGATCCGCCCCGCTTTCGGCCACGATGGCGCGCTCGACCATTACGTCGTCATCAACCGCATCCAGGATGGCGCTGATACCTTGACCGCGGCCGAATTCTTGCCGGTGATGCGCCAATTGGGGCTGGCGCAGCGCTATGAACGCCAGCAGCTGCTGCGGTTGATCCCGCTGCTGTCCCAACTGCCGGGGGTGGTCCTGTCGATAGCGGTAAGTGTGTACTCACTCTTGCAGCGCGACTTTCGTCACTGGTTGCGCGATACCCTCATGCAGTGCGGTAAATCCGTGCGAAGCCAAATTATGTTTGAACTTGTTGAGGCGGATCTCTGTCAACATTTGGAACCTCTACGTCCGGCGCTACGTCTGTTGACCGGACTCGGTTGCTTGTTAACGGTTAACCGGGCTGGGATGACCCTGGTCAGTACCGGCTACATCAGTATGGTACCGATTTCAGTTATCAAACTGCATCCCGGCCTGGTGCGCGATATCGACCGCCGACAGGAGAATCAACTGTTCGTGCAAAGTTTGCCGGAAGCCTGCATCGGCACCCGGACGCGGGTTTTTGCGACCGGCGTGCGCAGCGCACGCGAGTGACAAACCTTGTTGGATCATGCCGTAGCGGGCGGCGAAGGCGATTTTTTCGCACCGATTGCGCCGTTAGGGGAGTTGCTAAAAAAATATTCACGATTTGATCCGAGATTAGTGTAAAAGTCCGTGAAAAATTAACGTACAATACGCCTCAACAGCCTCACACGTTAGTGGGCGCTCACAATGCGCGAATAGGTCAATTTACACGATTCTGACCCTCATATTCGTCATATTGGACGTTAGCAAAAGTGATAATCTCGCACTTCGCCTGACTAAAATCCGCAGAGGAATTTTCTTCGGTTAGTGGGAATGTTAACGGGGACGTATTTTTCATAGAAGTCGCGCGTTTTTACGCCTTGTCACTGCTTCTCGTGGTTGGTAAAGTAGGCGGATTTCATTTTTCGCCCCCAGCTTGCAGGATTATCCTTCAGTTATGTTTAAAAAATTTCGTGGCATGTTTTCCAATGACTTGTCCATCGACCTGGGTACCGCCAATACCCTCATTTATGTGAAAGGACAGGGCATTGTCCTGAACGAACCTTCCGTCGTAGCCATTCGTCAGGACCGAGCCGGTTCGCCGAAAAGCGTTGCGGCCGTCGGCCATGAAGCGAAGCAGATGCTGGGGCGTACGCCCGGCAATATCGCGGCCATCCGGCCGATGAAGGATGGCGTCATTGCCGACTTCTTCGTTACCGAGAAAATGCTGCAGCACTTCATCAAACAGGTTCACAGCAACAGCTTCATGCGGCCCAGCCCGCGCGTGCTGGTGTGCGTGCCGGTGGGGGCGACCCAGGTAGAACGTCGCGCGATTCGTGAATCCGCCCAGGGCGCGGGCGCGCGTGAAGTCTTTCTGATCGAAGAACCGATGGCCGCCGCGATCGGCGCCGGCCTTCCGGTCTCCGAGGCTACCGGCTCAATGGTGGTGGATATCGGCGGCGGTACCACCGAGGTCGCGGTCATCTCGCTTAATGGCGTGGTGTACTCTTCTTCCGTGCGCATTGGCGGCGATCGCTTCGATGAAGCTATTATTAACTATGTGCGCCGCAATTACGGCTCGCTGATTGGCGAGGCCACGGCCGAGCGGATCAAACACGGCATTGGTTCCGCTTATCCGGACGATGAGGTGCGCGAGATTGAAGTGCGCGGCCGTAATCTGGCCGAGGGCGTGCCGCGCGGTTTCACCCTGAACTCGAACGAGATCCTCGAAGCGTTGCAGGAACCGTTAACCGGTATCGTGAGCGCGGTGATGGTGGCGCTGGAACAGTGCCCGCCGGAGCTGGCTTCCGATATTTCCGAGCGCGGCATGGTGCTTACCGGTGGCGGCGCGCTGCTGCGTAATCTCGATCGCCTGTTGATGGAGGAAACCGGCATTCCGGTGGTGGTGGCGGAAGATCCGCTTACCTGCGTCGCCCGCGGCGGCGGCAAGGCGCTGGAGATGATCGATATGCACGGCGGTGATTTGTTCAGCGAAGAATAACCTGCCTCGAAAAGGGGGGAACCGTCCGGGTAAATGCTGCAATGGGCTGTCCCGGGCGGCGCCTCCCTTTTTTGTTGAGGAAAATGCATAGTTTATGAAGCCGATTTTCAGCAGAGGCCCTTCTCTGCAACTGCGACTTTTTCTGGCGGTCATGGTGGCTATCGCCGCCATTATCGCCGACAGCCGGCTGGGGACGTTCGTTAAAATCCGGACCTATATGGATACGGCCGTCAGTCCCTTCTATTTTCTGGCCAATGGCCCGCGCCAGATGCTGGATAATGTGTCGCAGACGCTGGCGACCCGCGCCCAGCTGGCGTTGGAAAACCGGGCACTGCGCCAGGAGTTGCTGTTGAAGAACAGCGAGCAGCTGCTGTTGGGCCAGTACAAGCAGGAAAACGCCCGGCTGCGCGAGCTGCTGGGGTCGCCGCTGCGCCAGGATGAACAGAAAATGGTCACCCAGGTGATCTCTACCAGTACCGATCCCTATAGCGATCAGGTGGTGATCGACAAAGGGCTGGATAATGGCGTTTATGTCGGCCAGTCGGTCATCAGCGACAAAGGGGTGGTAGGCCAGGTGATCGCCACCAGCAAGCTCACCAGCCGGGTGCTGCTGATTTGCGATGCGTCCCACGCGCTGCCGATACAGGTGCTTCGCAACGATATTCGTGTGATCGTCGCCGGTAATGGTTGTACCGAGGATTTACAGCTGGAGCATTTGCCGGGCAATACCGACATTCGCGTCGGCGACGTGCTGGTGACTTCCGGTTTGGGGGGGCGCTTCCCGGAAGGGTATCCGGTGGCGGTTGTCTCCTCGGTGAAAGTCGATACGCAGCGCGCCTATACCGTCATCCAGGCACGCCCCACGGCCGGCCTACAGCGCCAGCGCTATTTGCTGCTGCTGTGGGGCGCCGATCCGCGCGGCGAGGTGCCGCTGCCGCCTGACGAGGTGCATAGGGTGGCTAATGAACGCTTGATGCAAATGATGCCGCAGGTGCTGCCGCCGCCTGACGCTATGGGACCGCCGCCGCCGACCAGCAGCACCAGCCGCGCGGCGAGCGCCGGAAGCAACGGCGCCAGCCAGGACGCCTCTGGCGATCCCCAAAACGCCAAAACGCCGCGGCGGCCCCTATTTGGCGGCGTGGGAGAGGGACAATGAACCGCTATCACCGCCACGGTGGGTGGATTATTTGGCTCTCCTTCCTCATCGCGATTGTTCTACAAATCATGCCGTGGCCGCCGCAGCTGTACCTTTTTCGTCCCTCCTGGCTTAATTTGCTGCTCATTTACTGGGTGATGGCGCTGCCGCACCGGGTCAATGTGGGCACCGGTTTTATCCTCGGGCTGATTATGGATCTGATTCTCAGCTCAACCCTGGGTGTGCGTGCCCTGGCGCTGAGTATTCTCGCGTATCTGGTGGTGTTCAAATTTCAGTTATTTCGCAACATGGCCCTTTGGCAACAGGCGCTGATTGTGATACTGCTGTCATTAACAACTCAGGTGATCGTATTCTGGGCGGAGTTTTTGGTGATCAATATTTCATTCCGCCCGGAAATATTCTGGAGCAGCGTGGTGGATGGCGTATTGTGGCCCTGGTTATTTCTGCTGATGCGCAAAATACGCCGTCAATTTGCCGTGCAGTAGCGAGAAAAGGAAACCGCGATGAAGGCGATTTATCTGGCGTCCGGCTCGCCCCGGCGCAGGGAATTACTGGCGCAGCTGGATGTTCCTTTTGCGGTGATTAGCGCCCCGGTGGAGGAGCGCCGCCGCGCGGGCGAAAGCGCGGTAGACTACGTGCAGCGGCTGGCGCGCGATAAGGCCTGCGCAGGCCTGGCCGGAACCGCGGCCGGTGCTGGGCGCTGATACGATTGTGGTCCTTAACCGGCAGGTGCTGGAGAAGCCGAGCGATGTGCAACACGCCCGGCAAATGCTGACGCAGCTCTCCGGCCAGAGTCATCAGGTGATGGCCGCGGTCGCGCTGGCCGACGCCGCGCGGGTTGCGAGCCGTCTGGTGGTGACCGAGGTGACCTTTCGCGTGCTGACCTCTGACGAGATCGCGCGTTATATCGCTTGCGGGGAACCGATGGACAAGGCCGGCGCCTATGGTATTCAGGGAAAAGGCGGCGCCTTCGTGCGCTCGATTCACGGCAGCTACCCTGCCGTGGTGGGCCTGCCGCTGGTGGAAACCTGGGAACTGCTCGGTGAATTCAACGCTCAGGCTTGAGCAAGAGGAATCTATGACAGCTGAATTACTGGTCAATATCACGCCCTCCGAAACACGGGTTGCCTATATCGACGGCGGCATCCTGCAGGAGATCCATATCGAGCGGGAAGCGCGGCGCGGCATTGTCGGTAATATCTATAAAGGACGGGTTAGCCGCGTGCTGCCGGGTATGCAGGCGGCGTTTGTCGATATCGGGCTGGATAAAGCCGCCTTCTTGCACGCCTCGGATATTATGCCTCATACCGAATGCGTGGCCGGCGAAGAACAAAAGAATTTTCAGGTGCGCGATATCGCCGAGCTGGTGCGCCAAGGGCAGGATATTATGGTGCAGGTGGTGAAAGACCCCCTCGGGACAAAAGGGGCGCGGCTGACCACCGATATTACGCTGCCGTCGCGCTATTTGGTCTTTATGCCGGGGGCCGCCCACGTCGGCGTGTCGCAGCGTATCGACAGCGAGGCGGAGCGTGAGCGATTAAAACAGATCGTGGCGCACTATTGCGACGAGCAGGGCGGTTTTATCATCCGTACCGCGGCCGAAGGCATCGGCAATGAAGAGCTGTCTCAGGACGCCGCCTTTCTCAAACGGCTGTGGACAAAAGTCATGGAGCGCAAGCGCCGCAATCAGACCCGCTATATGCTGTATGGCGAGTTGGCCCTCGCCCAGCGCATATTGCGTGACTTCGCCGGGGCGGCGCTGGACCGTATCCGGGTCGACTCACGGCTGACGCACGAATTGCTGCTGGAGTTTACCGCCGAATATATTCCGGAAATGACCGCCAAGTTGGAGTATTACAGCGGCAAGCAACCGATCTTTGATCTCTATGATGTGGAAAATGAAATTCAGTGGTCCCTTGAGCGTAAGGTCGAGCTTAAATCCGGCGGCTATCTGATCATTGATCAAACCGAAGCGATGACCACTATTGATATCAATACAGGCGCCTTTGTCGGCCACCGCAATCTCGACGAAACGATCTTCAACACCAATATTGAAGCCACGCAGGCCATTGCGCGCCAGCTGCGGCTGCGTAATCTCGGCGGCATTATCATTATTGATTTTATCGATATGGGCAATGAGGAGCACCGTCGGCGGGTGCTGCATTCCCTTGAGCAGGCGCTGAGTAAAGATCGGGTAAAGACCGGTATCAATGGGTTTTCACAATTGGGACTGGTGGAGATGACGCGCAAACGCACGCGTGAAAGTATTGAACATGTGCTGTGTAGCGAGTGTCCTACCTGTCACGGCCGCGGGACGGTGAAAACCATTGAAACGGTTTGCTATGAAATCATGCGCGAAATCGTGCGCGTGCACCATGCTTACGACTCCGATCGTTTTCTGGTCTATGCGTCGGCCGCGGTGGGTGAGGCGCTGAAAAGCGATGAATCCCACGCGCTGTCCGAGGTGGAAATTTTCGTCGGCAAGCAGGTGAAAGTCCAGATTGAGCCGCTTTACAGCCAGGAGCAGTTCGATGTGGTGATGATATAAGCCGTTGCTGCCAGGCAGATCTGTAACCAGTAAAAGCCGTCACGTCGGACGCGACGGCCGCGCAACAGCAAGCAAGGAGACAGGCGTGAAGCGACTACCGGGGATACTGATGGCGATTGGCGCCACCCTGATCGTCCTGGTGGCGTTGACGGTCAGCGGGTTGCGTCTGGCTTTGCCGCACTTGAACAGCTTTCGCCCGCAGATAGTCTCCGTATTGAATCGCGCTTTCGATGCCGACATCCAGCTGCGGCAGTTGCACGGCAGCTGGCAATCCTTCGGGCCGACGCTGGATATCGGGGGGATTGACGCCACTACCGCCGATGAGCGTCTGCACGTGCAGCGCGCCGCGCTGGCGCTGGACGTGTGGCAATCCTTGCTGCACTGGCGTTGGCAGTTCCGCGACGTGACCTTTTATCGCCTGCAACTGGATCTGAATACCACGCTGATGGGCCGGGATCACCAAGGTAGCCCCATCAGCTCCGATCGTCTTTCCAATCTTTTTTTGCGCCAGTTCGATCATTTCATCCTGCGCGGCAGCCAGATCACCTTTTTAACCCCTTCGGGCGAACGGACCCGGCTCTCCGTGCCGCAGCTCACCTGGCTTAATACCTCCAACCGTCACCGCGCGGAAGGCAAGATAAGCCTATCGAATACCGATGTGCAGCAGGGCGCGATCGATGTACGAATGGATCTGCACGATCAGCAGGGGTTGCTGGATAACGGCAAAGTGTATCTCAAGGCTCAGGATGTCGATCTCAAGCCGTGGTTTAGCCAACTGCTGCAAAGTCATACCGGCCTGCAAAGCGCCGATTTCAGTCTGGCGGCCTGGCTTACCCTCGAAAACGGCGAAATTGCTGGGGCGGACGCGCTGCTGAGCCGGGGTGCGGCGCTATGGCAGGACGGCGACCAGACGCACCGGCTTGACGTCAATCAACTGGCGCTGGACATTCCGCTCAGCGACGCCGGCGCTACGCGTTTTCAGGCGCGCTGGCGCGATCTCGGTTGGCAGCCCTGGGAGTTGCTGCCAGGGGCGAACCATGTTTCTGGTGAGGCAGAAGGCTCGCTGGCCGCGGGGCGGCTGCAGCTCGCACTGGACGACAGCACGCTGCCCTATCAGAGCATGTTCCGCGCGCCGCTGGCCCTATCCCGCGCTCGCGCAACCTTTGACTGGCGCCACAACCCGCAGGACGGGCTGGTATTATGGGGACGCAATATCGATGCCCAGGCGCGATCGCTTTGGGCCAACGGCGATTTCTATTTCCATAAACCGGTGAAAGGCGAGCCCTGGCTGGACATTCTCGCCGGTCTGCGCCTGGATAATGCCGCCGACGCCTGGCGTTATTTCCCAGAGCCGCTGATGGGGACCCGCCTGGTGGACTATCTGACGGGCGCGCTTAAAGGCGGCCAGGTAGAAAATGCCACTTTGCTGTTTGCCGGCAACCCCAGTCGATTCCCGTTTAAGCATAACGACGGCCAGTTTGAGGTGTGGGTGCCGCTCAAGCAGGCGGAATATCAGTTTGAACCCGGCTGGCCGGCGCTGACGCAGTTGGATATCGACCTGGATTTCGTCAACGACGGCCTGTTTATGCATGCGTCGCAAACCGCGCTCGGCGAGGCTCGCGGTCACAATATCGCCGCCAGTATTCCTGACTATTCCAAAGAAAAATTGTTAATTGATGCAGGCATCAGCGGCGCCGGCAGCGCCATCCGCGACTATTTTCTCCAGACGCCGCTCAAGGCGTCGCTTGACAAAACGCTCGATGAACTGGAGGTCGGCGGGCCGGTGAATGGCGACCTGCATTTGGATATCCCTCTTGACGGTCAGCCGGTGACCACCTCCGGCACTGTGGCGCTGAAAGATAACTCACTGTATATCAAACCGTTGAGTACGACCCTGCAGGGGCTAAGCGGCAATTTCCATTACAATAACGGCAATTTGGATAGCGCCCCTCTTGACGGGCAATGGTTTGGCCAGCCGATAGCGGTGAATTTCACTACCCGCGAAAACCCCACCGGCTTTGATATTAACGTGGGCCTGAAAGGGGACTGGGCGCTCAATCAATTGCCCGGGCTGCCGGCCGCGTTGATGGAGTCGGTCAACGGCCGCGCGGCCTGGCAGAGCGACATCGCCGTTGCTTTGCCGCTGAAGGGAGAAACGCGTTATGAGGTCGCGGTGAAAAGCGATCTGAAGAATGTAAGCAGTCACTTGCCCCCGCCGCTGGATAAATCGGGCGGGCAGCCTTTCTCGCTCGCGGTAAACGCCAAGGGGGACATGCACGCCTTCCTGTTAAGCGGCCATGCCGGTAGCCGCAATAGTTTCAATAGCCAATGGTTGTTCGGGCGCCAACTCGCCTTGGCGCGTGGCGCCTGGGCGGAGGGCGGCAAGATACCGCCGCTGCCGGCGGATAAAAGCCTGACGCTGGGCGGGCAGGCGTGGCATCAACTGGCGTTGACCCGCAATAATGTGGCCGGTGGGAGCAGGGTGACGGCGCAAGGAAAGGAAATTAATGGCGCGCTGCCCATGACCGCGAACGCGCCCTGGCGCGCCGATCTGGACTATCTCTACTACAACCCGGCTTTCGCCGACGCCAGCGCCGATGCCGCTTCGTCCCGCACGGCGGCGCGCCTCAACGACAGCGCTAGCTTCGCTGACTGGCCTGCGCTGGCTGTCGCCTGCCGCCAGTGCTGGATTAAAGGCCAAAATCTGGGGCGCGTCAGCGGCAATATCAAGCCGCAGCAGGATCAACTGATACTGACCGGCGGCGTGATCGATACCGGCAACGCCCGGCTGACCGCCGAGGGCAGCTGGCTCAGCAGCCGCCGCGAGAACCGGACGTCGCTGAAAGGGACGCTGGAAGGGAAAGATATCGGCGCCGCGGCGGATTATATCGGCATGGATACGCCGCGGCGCGAAGCGCCCTTTCACCTGAATTACGATTTGCACTGGCGCGCAGCGCCCTGGCAGCCCGATATCGCGAGTCTGACCGGCGTGCTGCATAGCCAATTGGGCAAGGGTAAAATCGAAAATATCAGCAGCGGCAGCGCAGGACGCATCCTGCGGCTGGTCAGCTTTGATGCGCTGTTGCGCAAATTGCAGTTTGATTTCAGCGACGCTTTCGGCAAGGGGTTTTATTTTGATTCGATCAAAGGCACTGCCTGGTTGAAAGACGGCACCTTGCATACCAACGATCTGTTGATTGATGGCCTGGAAGCGGATATCGCCATGACCGGCGATGTGGATTTCAACCGCCAGCATATTGATATGGAAGCGGTGATCGCGCCGGAAATTTCGGCCACGGTCGGGGTGGCGACGGCATTTGTGATCAACCCGGTGGTGGGCGCCGCGGTTTTTGCCGCCAGCAAGGTATTGGCGCCGCTGTGGAATAAGTTATCGCTGATTCGCTACCATATAAGCGGCAGCTTGGACGCGCCGGAAATACAGGAAGTTCTGCGCCAGCCGCGCGGTCAGGAGGCCAAGTCGAAATAACGGGCTGTTATTTGACGCCGACGGTGAATTGCCGCAGTCATATAAAGATGACGCATGCCTGTATTCGCGCCGTGGCGGGTCAAATCCATTTTTTTAAGAGCGAGCACCTATGAGTCTGACGTTAGTCAGTGAGCATTTACTTTCGGCTAATCAACTGCAGCATGACCATCTGTTCTCTTTATTGGAACAGATGAGTGCACGACGTCTGGACTATACC
The DNA here is from genome assembly GCF_000517405.1 of Candidatus Sodalis pierantonius str. SOPE. Taxonomy (NCBI): domain Bacteria; kingdom Pseudomonadati; phylum Pseudomonadota; class Gammaproteobacteria; order Enterobacterales; family Bruguierivoracaceae; genus Sodalis; species Candidatus Sodalis pierantonii. The sequence goes on from NZ_CP006568.1 coordinate 4,022,308, forward strand.
GATCTCTATTTCCAATCAAGCTATCATGAAGCATGGGTCATTGAAGACGGCATCATCAAGGAAGGGTCGTATAATATCGACCAGGGCGTCGGCGTGCGCGCGATAAGCGGCGAAAAAACCGGTTTCGCCTATGCCGACCAAATCACGCTGGCGGCGTTGAACCAAAGCGTGATGGCTGCGCGCAGCATCGTCAGTGAAGCGGGCAACGGCCGGATACATACCCTGGGTGCGGTGGCTTACCGTCCCCTCTATCCGCCGTTGGATCCGCTCGCCAGTCTGCCGCGCGAGGAGAAAATCGCGCTGCTGCACCGGGTGGATAAAGCGGCGCGCGCCGCCGATGCGCGCGTCCAGGAAGTTACGGCCAGCCTGTCGGGGGTGTATGAGCAGATTCTGGTCGCCGCTACCGACGGTACGCTGGCGGCGGATGTGCGCCCGCTGGTGCGTCTGTCCATCAGCGTGCAGGTCGAGCAGGACGGTAAACGCGAGCGCGGCCCCTGCCGGCGCCATGCCGGTAGTGCTCGGCGCGGGTTGGCCGGGCGTGCTGCTGCACGGAGCGGTGGGACACGGCCTGGAGGGGGATTTTAATCGCCGCGGCAGCTCGGTGTTCAGCGGGCAGATGGGCAAGCGGGTGGCGTCCGAGCTATGCACGGTGGTCGACGATGGTACGCTCGCCGGTCTGCGCGGATCGCTGGCCATTGATGATGAAGGCGTGCCGGGGCAATACAATGTGCTGATAGAAAACGGCCGGCTGAAAGGGTACATGCAGGACAAACTTAACGCCCGGCTGATGGGGGTGGCGCCCACCGGCAACGGCCGACGCGAGTCCTATGCGCATTTGCCGATGCCGCGGATGACCAATACCTACATGCTAGCGGGTCAATCGACGCCGGAAGAGATTATCGCCAGCGTGGAGCGCGGCATTTACGCGCCCAACTTTGGCGGCGGGCAGGTGGATATCACCTCCGGCAAGTTCGTTTTCTTCACCTCGGAAGTCTATTTGATTGAAAACGGTCGCGTGACCACGCCGGTGAAAGGCGCAACGCTCATCGGCTCCGGTATCGAGGCAATGCAGCAAATCTCGATGGTCGGCAATGAATTGGCGTTGGATAAAGGGGTTGGCGTTTGCGGCAAAGAAGGCCAAAGCTTACCGGTGGGCGTGGGCCAGCCGACGCTGAAGTTGGACAAAATCACCGTGGGCGGTACCGCCTAAGCCGCGGCTGACGTCGGCGCGGGATGGCGCCGCTACCTCCTGGGCGTCTTGGGCCTCACTGCCCGAACGCGGTGGGCCCACGATAGCCTCAGGCATATCGCCTTAAGCATCATTGCGCCGGCGCCGCCGTTCACACGGCGGACAATAGCCCACCCCGGCTTAACCGACGCTGTCCTGACGAAAAGTCTGATACATATCCGCCACCTTACTAAAGTAGTCGGTGAGGTGGTTAATGCAGACCTGTATCTTCAGCGGCAACTTATCACGCGCCGTATACACCGGCCGCGGATCGGAGTGATAGCGGCATAAAATTTCCACATTGCCGCGTTTGATCTCATCCAGGACCCACATAATCGGCACATAAGCGATGCCAGCGCCGGCGGTCAGCCAGCGGATCAGCGTTTGCGAATCGTTGGTGGTAAAGCGACCGGCCGGCGACAAATGCAGCGTAATGCCTTCCGGCGCAATGAGTTCAAACTCGCTGTCCGGGCGCACGTCATATTCCAGCCAAGAGAAATTGGCCATGTCGCCGGGTTTTTCCAGCGTACCCCGCTGCGCCAGATAGCTTTTAGCGGCGCACACCACCATCGGCATCGAACCCAGCCGGCGCGAAAACAGACCGGAATCCTGTAGCGCGCCCACCCGCACCACCAGATCTAGCCCGTCGGCGATAAGATCCGGCGCCGGAATACCGGTCACCAGGTTGACCGACAGGCCGGGATACTCCTTTAGCATCTCGGCGGTAATCGGCGCCAGAACATTTTGCGCCAGCGTCGAGGAGCTGCCGATGCGCAGGGTGCCGATGGGTGTATTATTAAAAGCGAATAATTGCTCATGCACCTCATTGAATTCCTGCAGCATACGCCGGCAGCCCTGGTAGTAAATTTTGCCGGCTTCGGTCAGGTCGATACTGCGGGTGCTGCGGTTAAGTAGCTTTACCTGCAAGTCATTTTCCAATTTCGCCACGGTCTGACTGACGGAAGAGACGCACATTTGCAGCCGGCGCGCGGCGCTGGTAAACGAGTTGGCCTCCACCACCCAGGCGAATATCAACATGCGTTTTAGTCTTTCCATTATTCACCCAGGCTTAAAAGTGATTTAGATCACGTTATGTTGAAACCGACGGATTATACAGGGTAATATAGCAATGTCGATTCGCCTTATCGCGTTCGCTAACCTGAAATAGTTTACCATTTTATTAGCTATTTTATAAATAGTAACAATTTGAACGGGCTGTACACAATCGGCTAACGCCCCCTTTCCCGGAAAACGTGATCATTCCCCCCGCGGGGTTCTATACTCATCCTGAGCGCGACCGGGGGGACGGCCTTTTGTCGCGACATCCCTGTCAAAGTGGCGAAAGGCGGCACAGGAATCGACATCGGTTACAGTTAAAGGAAAAAGTATGAGTTTGCTTTCGGTCATGGTGATCTTTGGCCTGTCCTTTCCACCTGTATTTTTCGAGCTGATCCTCTCGCTGGCGCTGTTTTTCGCGCTGCGCAGGCTATTGCTGCCCAGCGGAATCTATGATTTTGTCTGGCATTCGGCCTTATTCAATACCGCACTATATTGTTGCGTTTTTTACCTGATTTCTTGTTTGTTCGTTTGAGGTCGTCGTGAAAACCTTTGCCACTAAAATCGTCCGCGTCGCTATCACCCTGCTGCTGGTGCTGATAGCCGCCATCGCTATTTTCCGCGCCAGGTCGTTTTATACCGAGTCGCCCTGGACCCGCGACGCCAAGTTCACCGCCGATGTGGTGGCCATTGCGCCGGACGTCGGGGGCTTGCTCACCGATGTGCCTATTCGCGATAATCAGCAGGTAAAGAAAGGCGATCTGTTACTCATCATCGACAAACCGCGTTTTCAAGAAGCGCTGGCGGAGGCGGACGTAAGCTATTACCAGGCGCTGGCGGCGGAGAAACAGCGCGAGGCGTCGCGTCGGCGTAGTCTGGGGACCAACGCCATGTCCCAAGAACAGATCGATCAGGCCAGTAACGATTTTTCGACCGCCAGCCATCAGTTGGCCAAAGCCATCGCGGTGAGGAATTTGGCCAAATTGGACTTGGCGCGCACCGAAGTACGGGCGCCGGCGGACAGTTGGGTGACCAATTTGAACGTTCACGCCGGTGAGTTCATCACCCGCGGCTCGGTTGCGGTGGCCCTGGTGAAGAAAGATACCTTCTATCTGCTGGCGTATCTGGAAGAAACCAAGCTGGAAGGGGTGCGGCCGGGGTATCGGGTGGAGATCACTCCCCTTGGCAGTAACCGAATTCTCACCGGCACCGTCGACAGTATCGCCGCCGGTGTGAATAACAGCAGCAGCGCGGTGGACAGTAAAGGGCTTGCCAGCGTCGACTCCAATCTGGAATGGGTCCGCTTGGCGCAGCGTGTTCCGGTAAAAATCGTGCTTGATAAGCAGCAAGGGGATCTCTATCCGGCAGGGACCACGGCCACGGTGGTGATTACCGGCCGGCGCGACGGCCACCCCGGGCGGGTCTCACCCCTGATGCAACTTATCCATCGCCTGAGTGAGTTCGGTTAACCGGTGGCCCGTTGATGCTGCAACCTCTGTTTTTCCGCTGGCGCTTCGCCTTTAAGCTGACGTTTGCGATTTTGCTGGCGTTAGTCCTCGGCTTTCATTTTCAGCTGCAAACGCCGCGCTGGTCGGTATTGACCGCCGCCATCGTCGTCGTCGCCCCGGCGTTTGCCGCCGGCGGCGAGCCGTTCACGGGCGCGATCCGTCACCGCGGCATGCTGAGGATCATCGGTACCTTTATCGGCTGTTTGGGCGCGCTGGTTATCATTATCCTGACGATCCGCGCGCCGGTGGTGATGCTGATGTTGAGCTGCCTCTGGGCCGGCCTGTGCATGTGGATTTCCTCGCTGGTAAAGGTGGAAAACTCTTACGCCTTCGGTCTGGCGGGGTACACCGCGCTCATTATCATCGTCGGTATCCAGAGCTTCCCGCAAATGACCCCGCAGTATGCCGTTGAGCGGGTGAGCGAAATTGTCCTCGGCATTGTTTGCGCCATCCTGGCCGATATCCTTTTTTCGCCGCGCTCTATCAAGCGCGATATCGATCGCGCGCTGGATAAGCTTTTGATCGATCACTATCGGCTACTGCAACTGTGCGTGAATAATGCGCCGAAAGAAGGGGTGGATAGCGCCTGGAGCGAGCTGGTGAAAGCCACCAACGCGCTGTCGGGAATGCGCAGCAATCTCATGATGGAGTCGGCCCACTGGCAGCGCAGCAATCAGCGGCTGGTGGCGATAAATACCCTGTCGCTCACGCTGATTACCCAGGCGTGTGAAACCTTTTTGATCTTACAAAATCACCCTGATTACCTTAAATCCCATTTGCTACTGCTGCTGAGCGAGCCGGCCGACACGGTGAGCGCGATTCATCGCCGGATGAAGCTGATGCGCCAGGTGATCGCCACCACGCCAAGCCGAGATACGCCGCTGACCCTGTATACCTGGGTGGGCAGCGCGACGCGCTATCTGCTGCTGATGAAAGGGGTGAAAAGCAACAGCCGGATAAGCGGCGTCGAGGCGTCGGTGCTTACCACCCAGCAGGAGGTCACCGCGCCGTCCGCCGAAGGGCGCCACTCGATGATCAACGGTTTGCGCACCGGTATCGCCACCGCGCTCGGCTGTTTGTTCTGGCTGTGGACCGGCTGGAGCGTCGGCAGCGCCTGTATGGTGATGGTGGCGGTGGTGACGTCGCTGGCGATGCGGCTGCCTAATCCGCTAATGGTGGCGAAAGACTTCGTTATCGGCATGTCGGCGGCGCTGCCTATCGGTGCGCTGTATTACATGCTTATCATGCCGTCCACCCAGCAGAGCCTGCTGCTGCTGTGCCTTGCCCTGGGTATTCTGGCGTTTATCATCGGTATTGAAGTACAAAAACGGCGTTTGGGGACGCTCGGTACCCTGGCGGGCACCATCAATGTCCTGGTGCTATCCAACTCAATGTCGTTCAATGTCAGTACCTTCCTCGACAGCGCGATTGGCCAGCTTATCGGTTGTATTTTGGCGATGCTGGTAATTTTACTGATCCGCGATACCTCGAAGCAGCGCGCGGGACGTATTCTGCTCAATCGCTTCGTTTACGGCGCGGTGTCGGCGATGTCCACCAATAAGACCCGCCGGCGGGTTAACCATTTGCCGCTGTTGTATCAGCAGCTTTTTCAACTGATGGCCATCTTTCCGGGCGATGTGGCCAAATATCGCCTGGCGCTGCTGCTGATCGTGGCGCATCAGCGGCTGCGCAGCGCGGATATCCCGGTGAATGAAGATCTCTCGGCCTGGCACCGCCAGATCCGCGCCACCGAGGATCAGGTGCTCGTGTCGCGCTCTGATCCGCGCCGCAGCCGTAAGTTTGATCAATTACTCACAGAGATGGGCATTTATCGGCATAAGTTTGAGGCCTATCAAGTCGCGCCGGAGATCATCGAATCGGTAGCGCGCCTGACCGACATCCTCCAACGCTACCGCCACGCCCTGAGCGGCTAGCGCCGGCGCTTCCCGTAACGTATTTCCTTGCGCCGCGTCCGCGCGAACCCGCCGTCGGCAACTATACTGATAGCTAACAGCGTTTTTCCCCCACGGCGGGGACCTCTTTGATTGCGAGGACACCATGACAGACGACACAACGCTCAAGGCCCATACCTTGTTCAACACCGGCTATTTTATCGATGGTTAATGGCACACCTCCGATACCACGTTCGATGTGGAGAATCCGGCCACCGGCGAGGTGCTAGCCCGGGTCGCCAAAGCGGGTAAAACGGAAACCGATGCGGCTATCGCCGCGGCGGCGAAGGCTTTTCCGGCCTGGCGCGCTAAAACAGCTAAAGAACGTTCGGAAGTGCTCTACCGCTGGTATCAGCTCATTATGGAAAATCAGGCCTATCTGGCGAAACTGATGAGCGCCGAGCAGGGGAAACCGGTCAAGGAAGCTGCCGGCGAAGTAGCCTATGCCGCCAGTTTTATTCAGTGGTTCGCCGAGCAGGCCAAGCGGGTCAACGGTGAGATCATACCGCCCGCCAAGGCCCACTCGCGCATTTTCGCCACCCGAGAGCCGGTGGGGGTGGTGGCGGCCATCACGCCGTGGAACTTTCCGATGGCGATGCTCACCCGCAAATTGGGGCAGGCGCTGGCGGCGGGCTGTACGGCGCTTATCAAGCCGGCTAACGCTACCCCGCTGTCGGCGTTCGCGCTGTTGGCGCTGGCACAGCAGGCCGGGGTGCCGGACGGGCGTCGCCGGCGATACCCAGGCTATCAGCGATGCCATCATGGCCAGCGGCACGGTGCGCAAAGTGACGTTCACCGGCTCGACCGAGGTAGGCAAAACCTTGATGCGCAACGCGGCCGGTACGATGAAAAAAATCTCCATGGAGCTGGGTGGCAATGCCCCGTATGTTGTGTTTGACGACGCCGATATCCCGGCCGCAGTGGCGGGCGCCATGGCCAATAAATTCCGTAATGCGGGCCAGGTGTGCGTCAGCGTTAACCGCTTCTTTATCCAGGACGGCGTGTACGATCGGTTCGTCGCGCAACTGGCGCAGGAAGTGGAGAAATTGAAAGTAGGTAACGGCGCCGATGAAGGCGTGGTGGTCGGGCCGCTGATTAACCGCGCCGGCGTGGAAAAGGCCGAGGAGCATGTTAATGATGCGCTGAAAAAGGGCGCGCGCGTGGTCACGGGCGGTAAGCGGCACCTGCTGGGCGGCAATTTCTTCCAGCCCACGGTGCTGGCCGATGTCACTGATGATATGCAGCTGGCGCGCGAGGAAACTTTTGGTCCGGTTGCCGCCTGTTTCCGCTTTGCCGACGAGGAAGAGGCTATTCGGCGCGCCAACGATACCCCTTATGGTCTGGCCGCGTACTTTTATACCTGGGATCTGGCGCGGGTGTTTCGCGTCGCGGCGTCGCTTGAGAGTGGAATGATCGGCATCAACGAATGTGCGGTGTCCACCGAGCTGGGGCCGTTTGACGGCGTAAAAGAGTCTGGGCTGGGACGCGAGGGATCGGTGCTAGGCATGGAGGATTATCTGGAAGTAAAAACGCTGCATATCGGCGGACTTTGAGGGCGCCGGTGGCCGTCCATGCTGGCGGGCGGCGCCTAGGCGTCCTGACGGGGGGAATTTAACCGGCTTAGAGGAGAGCGCCTTATGAAAGTATCCTTAGATTTCAATCATATAGCCGACATGCCGGCTTTTTATCGCGCTTTTGATCGCCAATTTGCCATTAGCGAACCTTACGACGCCAACCTCGACGGCCTGTGGCGCATGGTCATGCTGCATTTACCGCTGCCGGTAGAAATTGAATTTTTGCATTTAACCGCGTCGAAAAGACGACGTTTTGGCGCGTTGATACTGCTGTTTGACGAAGCGGAAGAGGAACTTCAGGGCAAGCTGCATTTCAATGTGCTTACCGACGGCAGCGGCGCTTGACGGCATCGCGCGCCGATGGGGGGCACGGCGCCAGAGTGACGTTCGCGGCGCTGATGGCCCAGATGGCGGCGGCCGGGCGGGTTAGCGCTCCGATCGAGCTGTGGCGGATGTGATTGCCATCGCCCTGGCGCAGGGGCGGGCGATAAGCGCGAGGGAGACGCGACGAGCATCGGCCCGCCGGCAACCCAGGCGCCCGGCGTTATTCGGCCTCGGCCAGCGTGCGCAGGTATTGATAAAGCTGCCGCGCGGTTTTAGGGGGGTTGTTGGCCGCCTGCTCTTTCTGGGCATTGCGCACCAGCGCCCGCAGCTGCTGACGGTCGGCCTGCGGATACGTTTCCAGCACGTCCGCAATGGCGTCATCGCCCTGTGCCAGCAGTTTGTCACGCAGCACCTCCAGCTTATGAAACAAGGTGACCTGCTGATTATGGCGGTTTTTCAGTTTATCCAGCGCCTGCTGGATAGGCTTCGGATCCCGGGCGCGCAGCATTTTGCCGATAAGTTGTATTTGGCGGCGCTGGCCTTCGCGCTTGATGCGCTGCGCGATCGCGATCGCTGCGCGGAAATCGTCGTCTAGCGGGATTTTATCCAGCGCGTTTTTGCCGAGCGACACCAGCTCGACGCCTAATTGTTTCAGCGCCTCGGCGTCGCGCTTGATTTCACTCTTGCTGACCCAAATTATCTCGTCCTGCTCATCGTCTTGCGGCTGCGCGGACTGCGGGTCCTGCCACTCTTCAGGCTGTTTATTCATAGGGGTTCCTTAAAAAGAGGCTCATCCTAGCAGGTTGCTTCGGATGATCAATGGCATTATTTCACCGCGCCACGCCAAAACGCCGTTTATTCCCACACGCCTTCGGCAAGAGGGGCGGAAACACGCTACAGAGTGCGCGCCGAGGCGGCTAGCGCGGGCACCCTTCGCGCAACGAGGAAGGCGCGTTAGCGCGCTATCCCCGTGGGTCTTCGTGCATACAGTGCCAAATGCATTACAGACTGTTAGACTGAAGACATGATGCAACAGCGGTTTCAGATTGGCTGACCGTATAATCCGATTTTGCCGGGCGTGCGGCGAGATCCCTTCTAGCGGATAATGCTCTATGAATAATAGCGGAACCATGAATTTAGTCACCCAGGTCGCCCAGCAACGCACACTTTTGGAAAACGCGGTCGCACAGGCGCTGGAACTGGCGCGCGCCGGGTCGGACGCGGCGGAAGTGGCGGTGACCAAAACCACCGGTATCGGCATTAGCACCCGCTATGGCGAGGTGGAAAATGTCGAGTTCAACAGCGATGGCGCCTTGGGGATAATCGTTTATTATCAGCAGCGCAAAGGCAGCGCCTCCTCCACCGATCTAAGCCAGGACGCCATTGCCCGCACCGTCGCCGCCGCGCTGGATATTGCGCGTTACACGTCGCCCGATCCCGCCTCGGGACCCGCGGAAAAAACGCTGTTGGCGTTTGAGGCGCCGGATCTAGATTTGTTCCACCCCGCCGAGCTTGACGCCGAGCGCTGAATAGCCCTGGCCGCGGCGGCGGAACGGACGGCCCTCGACAGCGATAAGCGCATCACCCATACCGAAGGGGGCAGTTTCAACAGCCATTTCAGCACTCGCGTCTTTGGTAATAGCCACGGCATGCTGCAAAGCTACAGCAGCAGCCGTCACTCTCTCTCCTGCAGCGTCATAGCGGAAAGCGGCGGCGATATGGAACGTAATTACGCCTATACCCTCGGTCGCGCCTTCGACGATTTGAGCTCGCCGCAATGGGTGGGGGAGGAGTGCGCGCGCCGCACGTTGGCGCACCTTAATCCGCGCAAGCTGCCGACCATGGAGGCGCCGGTATTGTTTGCCGCCGAGGTGGCAACCGGTCTGTTTGGGCATTTGGTGGAGGCCATCAGTGGTGGTAATGTCTATCGCAAGTCCACTTTCCTGCTCGATTCACTGGGTAAGGCTATCCTGCCCGATTGGCTGTCTATCCACGAATGTCCCCACCTGCTAAAGGGGCTGGCATCGTCTCCGTTTGACAGCGAAGGCGCGAAGACCAGCGATCGGGCCATCGTCCAGGATGGCGTGCTCAATACCTGGCTGCTTGGCAGTTATGCGGCGCGCAAGCTGGGCCTTGAAAGCACGGGCCACGCCGGCGGGATACACAATTGGCGCATCTCCCATCAGGGGGTGGATTTCGCCGGGCTATTGAAACAAATGGGACGCGGGTTGGTGGTGACGGAACTGATGGGGCAAGGGGGCAGTGCGATCACCGGCGACTATTCCCGCGGCGCCGCCGGCTTCTGGGTGGAAAACGGCGGGATACAATATCCGGTCAGCGAGATAGCCATTGCCGGTAACCTGCGCGAGATGCTGCGCAATATCGTCAGCAATACCGAAACGCGCAGTAATATCCAGTGCGGCTCGGTGCTGCTGTCAGCGATGAAAATCGCCGGCCAGTGACGATGAATTCTCATCCCTGATGACGCGTGTCGGGGGCGGATGGACGTCAGGCGCCGATGATGATGATCGCTGGCCAATGCTCCAATCATTGACCATTGACAATTTCACCTGTTAACAATGGATGCTTACCATGAACTTTGCCGCCGGTATGAAAAGGTTGTCCTCCGCGCTATTACCGCTTCTGGCCGTTCTGTTGACCGCACCGGCGACGGCGCGCGATCTGAGCGAGGATATGGATATGATCGCCGCGAACTACAGTGCGGTGCTCCATGCCGATAATCCTGACACCTTGAAGCAGGCGCTGGCGGATATGCACGCCGCGGCAAAAGATGCCCGTGAAGCGACGCCGCCGAAATTGCGCGGGCAGGCGCCGGATAGCCCGCAAATGCAGGACTATCGTCGGGGGATCGATACGCTGTTGGGGCAAATCGAGCAGGCGCAAACGCGAGTCGACCACGGCGATGTACAGGGGGCGAAGCAGATCGCGGGCCACTTCAAGCAGACCCGCGATGAGAATCACGCCAAATTTCGCTAACGCCGGCGGGGCGCGTTACCCGCGGTTTTGCTGATATACCGACAGGTGCGTCCATACCGCGCTTATCAGCGGAACGGGCAGGTCGGCGCGGGCTTTGAGATCGCCGATGATCTGATCCGCCTCCACGGCGTTGCCGGCTATCAGATCCCGATACAGGGAGGAGGTCATGGGCGATCCCTGCTGGGTCAGCAGGGCGGTGGTCTCTGCGATAACCTCATCACGCCGCCGGTAGCCGCCGGCCTCTGCGACCGACGCCACCTCTTCTATCAGCGCACGAGCGAAAGCTTCGCCGCCGGGCGCCGCCGCGACCTGGCCGATGGTGCCGCGCATCAGGCAAGTAATGCCGCCCAGGCTCGAAAGTAATATCCATTTTTCCCACAGCGCGGTGGTGATCGACGGCACGGCGCAGGCGTCAAAACCGGCGTTGCGCAGTGCCGCATCGATACGCGCTAGCCGCGCTGAGCGGCTATCGTCCAGTTCGCCGTAAAATAGCTGGTGCGGCGGGGTAAAATGCACAATGCGGCCCTGCGCGTCCAGCGTGGCGGCAATTTTGCACACCCCGCCCATGACCGCCTCCGCGCCGAAGCGTTCACGCAGGCGCGCCAGATGCCTCATGCCGTTGAGCAGGGGCACGATAGCCGTTTCCGGGCCAACGGCGGGCGCGATATCCTCCATGGCCGCCGCCAGCGAAAAGGCTTTCACCGTCAACAGGATCACATCATAGTGACCCGCCAGGTCGCCGGCCTCAACAAGCGTGGGCCGCAGCACCACATTGCCGCAGGGACTGATAATTTGCAGACCGTGTTGGCGCAATGTCTGCGCCCGCGTCCGTCGCACCAAAAAGGTCACGTCGCGTCCGGCCTCGGCCAGACGGCCGCCGAAATACCCGCCGGTTGCGCCGGCGCCCACTACTAATATGCGCATTGCCCTCACCTTATCGAGCTGGAAAAAAGCGTCCAGACGTCGAATTCGCCGTTGCAGTGGTTCCTAACATAAAGGGATAACGTCCGTATCGCAACCGCGGGCACCTGGCTATCGCCCGCGGCGCGACGGCTGCCACAGCGGATCTTTACCGTCGAGCTTGCGGTCAAGGAAAAAGGCGGCGCTTATCAGCGCCAAATGGGTTAGTGCCTGCGGCGTATTGCCGAGCGCATAGCCGCGACGGTCAAATTCCTCCGCATACAGACCCAGCGGGTTGGCGTAGCGCAGCAGCTTTTCAAATTCAAAGTGCGCTTCGCTCAAACGCCCGGCGCGCGCCAGGCATTCCACATACCAAAACGAGCAGGCGGCAAAGGCCCCTTCTTCGCCCTCCAGGGGGGCAGCGGGCGTCTCCTCGGCGATATTAGCGTCGCACCAGGCCATCATGCACCAGATGGGCGCGAATGGCGTCCAGGGTTGCCAACCACTCGGGGTCGGTGGCGCTAACAAAGCGGAAAAGCGGCATTAGCAGCATCGAGGCGTCCAGATCTTTACCGTGGCGCGTAGCGGTGAAATGGCCGAGCTCCGGATTCCAGAAGTTTTGCCAAATATCCTCGCGGATGGCGGCGTGGGATTTGTCCCAACGGTCATAGGGCATCAACAGCGATCGTTTCATGCCAAGGCGCAGCGCGCGGTCCAGCGCCACCCAACACATTAAGCGCGAATGGAGAAAATGCTGCGGTTCGCCGCGCATTTCCCAAATACCTGCATCCGCCTGCTGCCAGCAATCGCACACATGGTTGACGGTATTCACCACGTGTTGCCAGCCCTGGTGCGGGATTGCATCGCCGTATTTATTGGCCAGATAGATGGCGTCCATCAGTTCGCCATAGATATCCAACTGCCGCTGGCGGTAAGCCTGATTACCGATGCGTACCGGCTGGGCGTCGCCATAGCCGGTCAGGTGAGGTAAATCGGCTTCCGGCAGTTCGGTGCCGCTGTCGAGACGGTAAACCACCTGCAGTTTTTCCGGATCAAAACGGCTGTTGGCCATACACTGGCCGACCCAGCGGTTGAACGCTTTCGCCTCATCGGTATAGCCCAGCCGCATGAGGGCATAGACGCTAAACGAGGCGTCGCGCAGCCATGAGGCGCGATAATCCCAGTTGCGGTCGCCTCCCGGCGTCTCCGGCAGGCCGAAGGCGGCGGCGGCGATCGAGCTGTGCCGGGCGGAGGTAAGCAATTTCAGCGCCAGCGCCGAGCGGTTTACCATTTCCCGCCAGCGGCCGCGGTAATTACTACGCGCCGACCAACGCTGCCAATAGTGCAGCGTTTCGGCGAATAAGACGTCGGTATGGTCCACTGCCACCCGGTCGTCGTCGGCACCACCGAAAACAAATATCGCCTGCTCGCCCGACCCGAGCGTAAAGGTCGCTGTCGCGGCGTGATCTTCACATTCCAGCGCAACGTTGGCGGCCAGCCGCAGCGACGGCTGACCTTGGGTGACAAAGGTTACCGCGCCATCGTTTAACGTGGCATCAGGTTGGGCGCACGCATAGTCTGGCATCGGCGCGCAGCGCATGCGCCAGCTGACGCGACCCTTTAATACCTGTAACCGGCGGATAATCAGCGGTAAACGTTCCAGATCGTCGCTAATCGGCATATAATCCGTGACTTCCGCGACCCCCTGCTGCGACAGCCTGCGGGTTTGCAGGATGTTGGTATCCGGCAGGTACAGCTGTTGTAGCCGCGCGTCGGGCCAGTCCGGTTGTAAACTGAACAGGCCGGCTTGCTCGCTATCCAATAGCGCGACGAAAACCGACGGGCTGTCGAGATCGGGCCAGCAGAAATAGTCGCTGGTGGCGTCGCGCGCCACCAGCGCAGCGGAACGCAAGTCGCCGATAATGCCGCGATCGCCAATATTGCGGGTAATGCCGGGTTTGGGTAAATCCGTCATAAGGGCGCTTTCCTTCCAGCGGATCGGTAATCAATGACTTCTTAGTGTAGCTGACACGCGTTAAGGGCCGGGCACGGGCGCTGACAAAACGCACAAGCGGCCACAAATTCATGCAACCCGGCCGGGCGTGTTATTTACCTAGTACTGCGGCGACGTTTGCCCCCATGCTCGGCGGCGGCCTGCGGGCTTGTCACCCGGTCACAAACGTCAGCAGCGTCGGCAACTGCGATAGTAGGTAAAGGACGACGCCAATCAGTCCTCCCACCAGGGTACCGTTGATACGGATAAACTGTAAATCGCGACCGATATTTAATTCAATTTGCCGCGACATATCTCGCGGATCCCAGCTTTTTACCGTATCGCTAATATGGCGGGTGAGAAACAGGGCGAATTCCGGTGCCATTTTCGCCGCCGCCAACTCCATATGATGATTTAACGACGCGCGCACGCCGGGATCGCGGGACAGGGTTTCGCCCAGCCAGCGGCCGGATTCCGCCACCCGGGCATGCAGCAACGATGCGTCGTGCTCAAGATCCGCCTTCAGCCAGGCGCGCATATCGTTCCACAGCTCGCGGATATAGCTATTCAGCGCCTCATCATTTTTCAGATACGCTTTGATCTCCTCGGCTCTGGCGGCCATCGTCGGATCCTGCTTAAGCCGGGTTATCATATGACGGGTAACCCGATCGAAACGCCGGCGCAATTCGTGGCCGCTGTCCTGACCGATATCATCCAAAATGGAATTGACCGTGTTGGAAATCAGGTCGGCGCTGTGTTCGCCCAGCCAATCCGTTGACAGCAGCCGTTCTTTGATAGGATGTTCGCGCTTGAACCAGCGCACGATCTGCTCGCTGATAAGCAAACGGGTTTCCGGTTTGTTCAGCAACACGGTCAATTGCGAAATTGCCGCATCCAGCAGAGCCTGATGGCGGCCGTCGCGGGTCAGGCTATCCAGAATTGAGCCCGTGGAACGGGATAAATCGATTTTATCGATCGCCGCATGTACCGCCTGGCGCAGGAAGCCTTGAATGCGCCGATCGTCGGTGAAATCCAGCAAATCGCTCAGCAACTGTAGGAGATAACCGCTTAGCCGGGCGGCATTATCCGGCGTGCTGAGCCAATTGGCGATGAGGCTCGCCGGATCGTGGCGGCGTATCAGGGCGACAATCGAGGCGGTATCAAGAAATTTATCTTGGACAAACAGAGCGAGATTATCGGCAATTTTTGCCTTATTGCGTGGAATAATGGCGGTGTGACGGGCGATAAAGGGCAGGGGGACGCGATGAAACAGCGCAATCACCGCAAACCAATCCGCCAGCGCGCCCACCATGGCCGCCTCGGAAACGGCTTTCAGACCGTTGACCCAGAAATTGGCCGGCAGGAAAAGCGTGAGGATAAAAACCGCCGCGGCGCTGACCAACAAGGTCAGCGCCAGACGCTTTACTTTACGTAATTCGGCCTCTTTGTCGGTCATCGGCCCGTCAATCGGCAAGGGTGCGGCTGAACGCGTCGACGGCGATTATCGCCTGCGCCACGTCTTCAGCGCTGCGATAAGCGTTCAAGTTACGCAAGGTGTCCCCTTCGCTGCAGGCCAGCGCGCCCACTTTCACCAGGTTTTCATAGGGCTCGTTTTCCAGGTGGATAGCCTTAAGCGTGGTCGGCATGGCAATTTGGCGGTAAAAACGGATGTAGCGGGCAATTTCGTCATCCGGGCGCTGCTCCAGCACCATATGGGTCAACGTGCCGTAGGCGACTTTTTCACCGTGGGTCAAATGATGAATATTCCCCTGAATGGCGGTAAAACCGTTGTGGATCGCGTGGGCGCCGGCCAGACCGCCGTTTTCAAAACCCAGGCCGGAAAGCAAGGTATTGGCTTCCACCAACGCCTCCACCGCCGGCGTGACTTTGCGCTTAGCGACCGCCTGATAGGCGCTATAGCCATAGGTGAGCAAGGTCTCCTCGCAGGCTGCGGCTATCGCCATTCCGGCGATGGTCGGTTTGCCGCCGACCATCGACAGGGCGTTCGTGCGTTTGACCGCCTGGGCCTCCACGTAGGTGGCCAGGCCGTCGGCGATGCCCGAGGTGAACAGCCGCACCGGCGCCTGGGCGCAAACGGCGGTGTCCACCAGCACCAATTCCGGGTTTTTGTTGTAAAAGCGGTAGCTATCGAAAACGCCGTCGTCGCTATAGATGACCGACAGAGCACTACATGGGGCGTCGGTGGAGGCGACCGTCGGCACGATAGCCACCGGATGTTTCAACTCATCCGCGACCGCTTTGGCGGTATCCAGCGTTTTACCGCCGCCGAGACTGACCACCACGGACGTTTGCGCATCGCGGGCCACCCCCGCTAGCCGGAGGATTTCGTTGCCCGATGCTTCGCCGTTGAAACGTTCATAATTGTAAGCAATATCGGCTTTTTTTAACGTGGTCTGCACCCGCTCGCCGGTAATACCCCATACCACATCGTCGGCGATGAGAAAGGCTTTGCTGCCCAGGGCGGACAGATAATGACCCAATTCATCCAGGACGCCGCTGCCCTGGACGTATTTTCCTGGTGACGAAAAAATAAAGTTTCTCATAGATTTACCTCGGTTAATGACAATGAACTGTGCCGGCTTGCACCGACGGGCGCCAGGGTAGACAGCTGCTACGATTGTAGTACAGACGGGCGGATAGTGAGGGGCTGAGCACGCCTAAAACCGTTTTTAACAAAAGGGTGCGATCCGCGAGGAGGCTGACTGTCGGCTGACGATGACGCTAAAAACATAATAAGCTGGTAATATTGTTGACGCCACCCTGCATTCGCCGGCGATGGACTCTTTCTGACGCGACCGGCCCTCGGCACGTGCGGCGGCTGCTTTTATGATTTGCGAGAAAATTTACGCTATGCCTACGTTTTCCAAATGTGATATGAGAGGTTTTTTCGGCTTGTTTTTCAGCATGTTGCTGGCGTTTGGCACCCTGACGATCGATGCGCGGGCGGATGATGCGCCGGCGGCCGCGAGCGACAGCGCCACGTCGGTAAAAATCAATGCCGCGGCGGAATTAAGTAAATTGCAAAAAGGTCTCGACTCGCTCAAGCAGCAGGTCTCCAATACCACGGCCGATAATCAACTGAACGCGCTCAACGATAGCGCCCAACAGTTGACCAGTGACGCCGATGCGCTAGTGACCGCGCTGCAACCGGATCGTACACAACTTCAGGCTCAGTTGGATGTATTGGGACCCGTCCCTACCGATGCTGCAACCAAAGAGACCGGCGCGGTTGCGCAAAGCCGCAAAAGTCTGAACGCGCGTAAAACCCTGCTTGATAATCAGATAGAGCGGGCCAAAACCATTAGCGCCAGCGCCACCAAATTGTCGGTGCAATTTGTTGATATCCGCCGCAATTACATGCGTTCGCAAATGGCGTTGAATTCGGGGAGCATTTTGTCGGCGAGTTTCTGGGCGCCGGTATTGCAGTCTCAGTCTGCCGATAAGCGTCGGCTGGCCGGTTTTGGCGACGACCTCGTCGATGGCTGGCACGAAGCGTGGTCGTCCGAGTGGCGACTTAGCTCGGCGATGTTGCTCGTGCTGGCGCTGCTGATGTGGAGCTTCTGTACACGTATACTGGATAAGCCGCTAGGCTGGTTCAGCATCCATGTCTTGCCCGAAGGAAGGCTACGGCGCAGCTTCCTTGCCTGCTCTACCGCGCTGATAACGGTGTTCAGTATCAGCATTGGCGTGCAATTTATCCATTTCATGTTCGTTCGACTACCGGATATCTCCGACGAGGTGGTCGACTTCGCCGATGGCGTTTTGCGTCTGACCTTTTTTTCATCACTCATTGCCGGGCTGGGACGTGGTTTTTTATCTAAATCAGCGTCCTTCTTGGCGGCTGCCGGCGATGCCAGATGAAATAGCGCGAGCCATGAAATCGATACCGCCGCTGTTGGGGGGAGTGGTATGGATCTCAGGTGTCATTGATCAGCTCAATATTAGTGTGGGTACCAGCGTAGCCACGGCAAGTTTAGGCTACGGCCTGTCATCTTTGCTGATAGCGTCAGTCGTGCTTACCGGCCTCATACGCATCAAACGGACGCGGCGCGAGCAATTAACCGATGCGGCAATGACGCAAAAGCGCTCGGCAGTGGTGGGGCTGGTGCTTATATGCGTTACAGTGACCGCAATTGCCATCTTGCTTGCGTTGTTGATTGGCTATATCTCCTTAGCACGCTTCTTAACCTTTGAACTCATCTGGGTGGGCATCGTGCTCTCCCTGCTTTATTTTCTAATTCATTTAGTGGTGGACCTATGTGACGGTTTGTTCGCCCCCAATACGCCATTGGGGCAGCGAATAAAGCAAATGTTTAATCTCGACGACCGGCATCTCTCCCAGGCAGCCATCTTACTGTCGGCCATCGGTAAGACGCTATTGTTACTGTTTGGCGCTATCGTGTTGATTAACGGCAATTTCGGTTCCACCACCCCGTTAGCGCTGTTGCATAAAGTGCTGGAAGTCTGGGGTGGAAAGGGACTGGAGAAGCTTAAAATCGTCCCTGCCCATTTGGTGAATGCACTGATTTTCCTGGCTATCGCCATCTATGTTTTACGCTCGGCCAGACGCTGGCTGGAAAAAGATTTCCTGCCGAAGACCATGATGGAACCGGGGATGCGTTCCTCGCTGGTGACGCTGTTTAGCAATGTCGGCTATGTGCTGGTGATCCTGTTAACTTTATCCACACTCGGTATCCAGTGGAATAATCTGGCCTGGATCGTCAGCGCGCTGTCGGTGGGGATCGGTTTCGGCCTACAGGAGATCGTGAAGAATTTTATTTCCGGCCTGATCCTGCTGACGGAACGCCCGGTAAAAGTCGGCGATCTAATCAGTATCAGCGGCATAGAAGGCGATATTCGCCGCATCAACGTGCGCGCCACCGAGATCCAGCTTGGCGACCGCTCGACGGTAATCGTGCCCAATTCCCAACTGATTTCCCAGAACGTGCGCAATGCCACTATGGGTAACGCGCAAGGCGTGGCTACGATCGCGCTGACGTTCCCGCTGGATATCGACTCTGAAAAGGTTCGCACGCTGCTGCTGGAAGCCTACCGCGAACATGAGGCGGTGCAAAGCGCGCCCGCGCCGTCGGTGACTTTCAGCCAACTGACGCCATCGGGTATCGTATTGAGCGTTACCGGTTTTGTCAGTAGTCCGCGCGTCGTGGCATCCACCAAAAGCGATTTGCTGTTCGAGATCTTAAAGCGCCTGCGCGCCGACGGCATAACGCTGTCGATGCCGCAGAAAATGATAGTCGAGAACGCTAACCTGTCGTCCACGACACCGCCCGAATCCTGATCTTTTATCTGCCGGCGTAGAAGCAGGCCCGAGTGCGCCTCACGCCGCAAGCCTGCAAACGTCTGCGCCACGGCCCAGGTCGGGCCCGCCTGCGCTTCGCGGCAAGTCTGTTTAGGTCGGCGCCAGCGCACTGGCGGCCTCCAAGCGTAAGCGAAGGCTGCGGGTTGACAGGCGGCGCCGAAGCGGCCTGGCGCCCTTCCCGCCGGGACGGTGGGTGATTCACCGCGTTTTTAACCGTCGCGGGGCAGTGTTTGCTGGCCTTCCCCCAAGCTACGCTGCATCAACAGGGTATCCACCCATCGGCCATGTTTGAAGCCTACCGCTTGAAGCTTGTCTATCAAGTGAAAACCGAGCTTTTGATGCAAACGAAACGAAGCGTGATTTTCCGCGTTACCGATAATCGCCAGCATCTGGCGCCAGCCCCCTTTTTCCGCCCTGGCGATGGCCTCGCGCAACAGCAGCGAACCGAGCCCGCGTCCGGCCTTTGCCGGATGGATGTACACGGAATCCTCGACGGTGAAACGATAGGCGTAACGGGGACGGTAAGGGGAAAGATAACAATAACCCAGCAATTCACCGTCCTGCCGGGCCACCAGCCAGGGGAGACCTTGCGCCATTACCGCCGTATGGCGGGCCATCATATCGTTCAAGGACGGAGGCTCGGTCTCGAAACTGGCGATACCGTGTTGCACATGCCAGGCATAGATATCACGAATGGCGAGCAAATCCGCCTCCTGGGCATCGCTGATGAGAATAGCCGAATGCGTCACTTTACCCCCTGGTACCTAGACCGATGGAGTAAACGATAACGCAAAAAGAGAATGAAACGTAGAGTCTCTACAATATTGTATAAATAATTATTATTGCTATAACAAAACCGTGCCGGAGCAATACGCGCGCGTGGCAAGCGTCATGCTGCGCTTCGGGTGAAGGCCGCCGGCCGTCTCGACAGGGTAATGATGACGCGAGTCCGTTTACCCTCGTCGAACGGGCAACGCGGCGGTGCGTCTGGGTGCGCCGGGCGTCAGGCTGGTGGCTTCAGGCAAAGCGGCCGATAGCGCAGCGCGGGCATGGCCCGACGCGAGGATCCGGCATATGGTCGGGATAAATTTAATCCCGGCACTCTATTTTATGGCATTTAATGACATGGCTTTCGTGTGAGGTAAGGTACAAGGTGAACGATAAATCAAAAACGGATCACATGTTTTGCATGTAACGAATGTAATAAGCGCTACCATATTCCCGTCATACCCCCCTTTTGTTAGACTCAATCGGCTGAAAATTAATATCGTGCTGGTCCGCGATGACCCAGGGAAGAGACGTCATCACGTGCTTAGGAGCCGCTATTGATTAGCCTCAAAATTAACCATAAGGACAGTGAGGAATCGATGAATATTGCGCATTATCTCGAATTGCAGGGCATGAAAAAAGGCAGATTGGAAGGGTTGATGGAGGGCATGCGCAAAGGGATGCTCGAGGGGCTCCTGGAAGGGATGGACAAGGGCAGGCTGGAAGGCAAGAAAGAAGGGCGCAGGCAGGCTACGCTTAGCATCGCCACTCATCTGCTGGCCGGCGGTGTAGATCGCACGCTAATTAAAAATTGCACAGGACTCACTGAAAAAGAACTGCAGCGTCTGCATACGGAGTATTTTATGAAATTAGTTTAATAAGGTGTTTACTTTATTCCATTTGCCGTAATGGGGAGGGGGGATTCATTTTGCCAAGCGTAATGAATTAGCTTTGCTGAATAATGATTTATAATGCTGAGATAGTCGATAATCAACACTCTATTATGGTGAGTCTGAATTATTATCACTCGCAAAAAAGGCCGCGCCGAAAAACCTGCGCGGCAATATTGTTTCCATAAAATCCCACGTAAGGTTTAGTCTTACAGCGTTCTCAGTATAATTGAAAGAAAATTGCGCTGTAAATACCGAAGTCGTTAACTTGGCACAATAATTTTTATCCGATCCGCCACCCTACGGGCAGGGTTTAAAAGGATATCTATTATTAGCGTTAACAACAAATTTTAACAACCCGGGTTCGTCATAACTCTTTAATGTTATCGCGGGAAAGGGTTATTGGAACATATTCTTCGCGCATTATTTGTATAGTTAGCGTACCGGTAAATCGCACTCTTTAGTGCAATGATGCGGTTGAGTAGGGGACATCTTCACGGCCAGGGGTCGCACCGGATTAACGATAGCGCCAACGCGCATAGGCAACGTGGCGAAGGCGTAGCCCGTCAGGGGCCGGTTTTACTGGGCTCCGAGCAATACGGTTCAATGCTCCTGCGCCGTCAGCCTGGGGTTCATTCAGACCCTGTCGTCGGCTAAGGCAAGCGCAAGCGCACCGTAGGCCGCTTTGCGTGCGTTGCGGCCGGCAAAACACTTTCTTGGGCAATACAACCTCGGCTTTAAGGCAGTAAAGCACGTGATTTCGAGCTTTGAGACGCCGGGCTCCGATTATCGAGGCGCAAGATCCCGGGCATTGAGGGGCTGGGCTCCCGGCATCGAGACGCCGGGTTCTGGGTAATAAAGCGCAAGAGAAAGTGTCCTGCAATCCGTTAAAACGCCCGAGGCCGCGCGGCGGCAAAAGGATGCACCGTTGCCTCAGCCGCCGCTGCCGTCCGGTTACGCCATAATCCCTGTGGCGCGATTGCGCCCGCAGATTTGGCAGAAAAGGGCATTCGTGCCATGTAAAGGTGAAACAGGCGCCTTGTGTGGCTCGCCGAGCGAATATCGCCAGGGCCGCCGCCTGGCGTTGCTAACCACAAGAGGGTGTTTGAACCGCCGACGCGGGGAAAACTAGGCGCGAATGTCGCCGTCGATGCGGAGGATGAAACCGAAAACGCGCCCTTTGCCGTAGCGATCTCATTCACCTTTAACACGTTATGTCCTGCCAGGTAAGGCAGTCAGGCTCGGCAACGGTATGCACCTATCGGCAGCGCGGGCCGCCAGCGCCTGGCCCCAATAAACCGCTGCCGCCAATGGACCGCGGAGGGAGTGAAGACGAAAATTTATCCTGTTTCGGCTGTCAGAATAAGTCAAGTAATCGTTACTTATTCAGTTGATTTTCAAAAGAGTAATTTAATGCGAAGCGTTACTGGATGCGGAAAAATAGCGAGCGGTATTATTACGTGTAATATGAAAAAAGCCGCGCCGTAAACGGTGAGCGGCTAAAAAATTTCCAAATAAACGCTAAATGCGTTTGATTTATAACATATAGAGACGGCAGTATAGTTTAATTCACGGCCCGCTGTAAACAACTGAGTGGTAAATGGTTCCATTAATGTGGAAAGGGAGTTTAATCCCGCGGTGGATTGTATTATATCTATTTTTTCGCGTGGCTCTTAAAATAATCACGTTCCATAATCTAGTTAATTTGTCACTAGAATGGTTGATTATCGAACCTTTCATGCGCGGCTTTTTCGCGTTTCAGGTATATATTACTTCTGGCGCAGGGTTCTTATCACGGGTGATGAATAAGCCGTTTTCATGGCGCCGGCTCGGTATAATCTTGGCAACAGCAGCGCGGCCATTAACCCCAGCAAGCCCGCTAGCGATAGCCAAACGCCAGACAGCGCATTGTCGCCGCTTTGATGAATAAGCACACTCGCGATGGCGGGGGTGAAGCCGCCAAAGATCGCTGTCGCTAAACTGTAGGCCATGGAAAAACCGGTGGCGCGCACCTCGGCGGGCATGATTTCCGTCAGCGTGACTACCATGGCGGCATTGTAGCCGGCGTAGAGAAAGGAGAGCCAGAGCTCCGCGGCAATGAGACGCTGCAAGGTAGGCGCGTCCGCCAGCCAGTATAGTACCGGATAGGACGTCAGCAGCATCAGGCTGGTAAAGGTCAGCAACAGCGGGTGGCGACCGATTTTATCCGATAGCGCCCCCATCAGCGGCAGCCAGAAAAGATTGGAGAGACCCACGCCTAACGTAACAATAAAACTTTCCTCGGCGCTGAAATGAAGTATCGCTTTGCCATAGGTCGGGGTAAAAGCGGTGATCATATAAAACGAGACGGTGGTGGCGGCAACCATGCAAACGCCAAGGGCTATCAGCGGCCAGCTGCGCGTCACCGAGCGGAAAATCTCGCGGGTGCGCGGCGGAGGTCAGCGTTTTTGGAATGCCTCGCTTTCCTCGAGCATGCGCCGGATCCAAAACAAGCAGGGCAGGATCAGACAGCCGACGATAAATGGAATACGCCACCCCCAACGCGACATCATGTCCGCGCCGACGTAATGATTGAGCGTCATGCCTAGCAGGGCGGCAAAAATGACCGCGAGCTGCTGACTGGCGGACTGCCAACTGATGTATAACCCTTTTCTGCCGGCGGGCGCGATTTCCGCCAGATAGACCGACACCCCCCCAGTTCAACGCCGGCGGAAAACCCCTGCAATAGCCGGGTACGCAGGCGATGGTCAGCGTGCCGAACGCCATAAGTCCCAGCGTCAATACCAGCCCGGCACGCCTGCCGCTGCGGTCGATATAGGCGCCAAGCACCAGCGCGCCCAGCGGGCGCATCAGAAAGCCGGCGCCAAAGGTCATCATGGTCAACATCAGTGAGGCAAAGGGCGTTCCGGCAGGGAAAAAGGTGGCGGCTATGGCGCTGGCATAATAGCCAAATACTATAAAATCATACATTTCAAGAAAGTTACCGCTGATTACTCTGACTACGTTGATGAAGCTGGCCTGCCGGGCCGGCGCGGTAGAAGGCGTAGGCATAATCACTGCTCCGGAAATGAATCGCGGGGGCGGCACAACGCGTGGGCCGTCAAACGGCCGTTATAGCGCCCCGGTCGTAGTGCTGGAGTATAAGCGGCCAGTCGCAGCAGCGAATGCAGAAAGATGTTGCGCATTCAGGCAATAACGGGCGTGGTCGGTTTGTCCGGCCAAGCCCGCAATTTGGCCATGCCGGCCGTGTCGTTTTACGGTAAACTTTGGTGCGTGTTAACGTCGCAATGAATTTTCCGCGCCCGACGGTGTCGAGAATTTTCGCAACCCGGTGGAGCATGATGCCCGCAGTCCGGTGTCTTTATTGCAGTTAGACGGCTCCACACGGACAATACATCGCCCAGTACAGGAACCTATTCCGGCATGGAACGAAGATCATTTATCAAAACGTCCCTGGCGCTGGCCGCTTACTGCGGCGCGCCGACCATGGCCACATTGTTTACACGTTCAACGTAGGCTCCGGAAAACATTGCCGACGGCAGCGCGAGCCACTTTGATTTCTCCACGCTGAAAACCCTGGCTGCCGATTTGTCACGCAAGCCTTTCGGCGGGCCGCCGGCGGAGTTGCCCAAAACGCTGGCGGAGCTTACGCCGCAGGCCTATAACGAAATTCAATACGACGCCAATCATTCGCTCTGGCACGACATTCCCAACCGCCAGCTGGATGTCCATTTATTCCACGTCGGTATGGGCTTCAAGCGCCGAGTGCGCGTTTACGCCGTGGACCAAAGCCAAGCCTTGAAGCGGGAAATTCATTTCCGGCCAGAATTATTTAACTATCATAACGCCGGCGTCGATAGCCAGCAGTTGGAAGGGCGTGATAACCTCGGTTTTGCCGGTTTCAAGGTCAATAAGGCTCCGGAACTCACCCGGCGCGACGTGGTTTCCTTCCTTGGCGCCAGCTATTTCCGCGCGGTGGATGACACCTACCAGTACGGCCTGTCGGCCCGCGGTTTGGCCATCGACACGTTTACCGATAAGCTGGAAGAGTTTCCCGACTTTGTCGCCTTTTGGTTTGAAACCCCAAAAGCCAGCGATACCACCTTTACCGTCTACGCCCTGCTGGACGGCCCCAGCGCGACCGGCGCCTACCGCTTCGTTATCCACTGCGAGCCCCAGCGCGTCGTGATGGATATCGAAAAATACATTCATGCCCGCAGCGATATCAAACAGCTCGGGATCTCGCCGATGACCAGTATGTTTAGCTGCGGTACCAGCGAGCGCCGCATGTGCGATACCATTCATCCGCAGATACATGACTCCGATCGGCTGGCGATGTGGCGCGGCAACGGCGAATGGGTGTGTCGACCGCTGAATAATCCGCAAAAATTGCAGTTTAACGCCTACCAGGATGACAATCCGAAAGGGTTCGGTTTGCTGCAGCTTGACCATAATTTCAACAACTATCAAGATGTTATCGGCTGGTATAATCAGCGGTCCAGTTTGTGGGTGGAGCCTGTCTGGCCCTGGGGCAAGGGCAGCGTGAATCTGCTGGAAATCCCGACCACCGGCGAGACGCTGGATAATATCGTCTGCTTTTGGCAGCCCGCCGAGCCGATTAAAGCCGGTAATGAATACAGTTTCCGCTATCGGCTTTACTGGAGCGGCGAGCCCCCTGTCAGCAGCCCGCTGGCCCGGGTCAAGGCGACCCGTACCGGCATGGGAGGATTTCCTGAAGGCTGGGCGCCCGGCGAGCATTTTCCAGATACCTGGGCGCGCCGTTTCGGCGTCGATTTCGTCGGCGGGCAGCTGAAAGCGTCGGCGGATAAAGGCATCGAGCCGGTCATCACGCTGTCCAGCGGTAAGGTGAGCAATATTGAAATTCTGTATGTGAAACCGATGGATGGCTACCGCATTCTGTTCGACTGGACGCCCACCAGCGACGCTGTCGATCCCGTCGAGCTGCGTATGTACCTGCGTACCGGGCAGGAGGCGCTGAGTGAAACCTGGCTATACCAATATTTCCCGCCGCCGCCGGATAAACGCAAGTATATTGACGATCGCACGATGAGCTGACGCCAGCAACGGTCACGCGTTGTCCTGGCGAGGGCCGGCGCGGGAATGTGACTCCGCACCGGCCGTCACGTTACAGACTCGGGTCCACTGCGTCAGGGGCAAGCGCGCGCAGCGGCGTGCTGATAAGCCAGGGCCTCAGGGTCTGTGGCGAAGGATCGGTGGCTTTGATGATGCGTTGTTGTACGATCCATTTCCCTTCCGACGCCAGCAGCGTTGGCAAATCACTTTTCAACTGAATACCAAAATCGGTATCGCGCCACATCGCTTCCAGCGCGGCCTGCTGCAATGTGGCGTGCATGGATGTGGCTACCAGCGCCATGGCACCGGCGGGATCGCGTTTGAGATCGGCGTCCGCGCGCAGTAATGCCGTCAGGAGTCCTTTGACCACCGCGGGCTTATTGTTGATAACGGCCTGCGACACCGCCAGCAGAAAGTGGGATTGATAGCTTTCGCTTTGCAGTTCGCGATAGTCGGCGCCCAGCGCTTTGCGCGCGACGCTTTCGACGCCGGCGAACGGTACTATGGCCTGGATATCGCCGCGGAGTAGGGAGGGGATCAGATCCACCGGCGCGACATTGACCCGTTCAGCGCTCACCTCCCCCTGGCTCAGCAGTTGGCTCAGATAGTAATCGGTGTTGGTGCCGAGGGGCGTGCCGATCTTCAGCCCGGCCAGATCGCTTACGCTGCTCAGCGGGCCGTATTTGGCCGAGCTGATGACCCGTGTACCCCGGTAGCGCGCGACATCGGCTACGATGCCAAAGGGCTGCTGACGCAGTGCGCCGGTGATGGCGGGAAATTCGGTTAACGTCGCCGCCTCCACTTGCCCGCCCAACAGCGCCTCGAAGGTTTCTCGGCCGCTGGGGAAATTAATGCGCCGCAGGTTAATGCCGGCATCGTTGAAGTAACTTTTAGCGAGGGCGATTTCTACCTGTGGCATCAGCGGGGTCGGCGACCAGGCAAGCGTCACCGTTTCCGTCGCGGCAGACGCCGCCATGATCATTAGGGTCGGTAACGCCGCAGCAATGCGCCAAACTTGCGTTAATCTCATCGTGTTTCCCGTGGTTGGTTTTGGTCGGTGGGGTAGCCGTTGTTCGCGGCAGGATGCCGTCTGTTGATGTCGGTATAGGGCGTCATGACGGCTGCACCAGCGGGCGCAGTGATGACAGAATCTCTTCGCGGATATCCAACAGAGTGGCATTCTCGCGATTGAGCGCCCGCGGCCGCGGCTGGTTCAGGCTATAGCTGCGGATAATTTTGCCCGGCGCGGCGGACATCACATCGATGCGGTCCGCCAGCAGCAGCGCTTCGTCCACATCGTGGGTAATAAACAGCACCGTCGCCCGGTGTTTTTGCCAAACGCGCAACAGCAGATCCTGCATAACCCCGCGCGTTTGTGCATCTAGCGCACCAAAGGGCTCATCCATCAACAATACCCGCGGCTCAAACGCCAGCGTACGGGCGATACCCACCCGCTGTTTCTGGCCGCCGGATAACTGGCCGGGATAATGATGGCATAGCGAGGCGAGACCGACCTCTTCCAGCGCCGCCAATGCGCGCCGATGCTGTTCCGCCCGGGATAATTTGAAGCGCTTTAGCGCGAATTTCACGTTGCCCAGCGCCGTCAGCCAGGGGAAAAGCGCATATTGCTGAAATATAACCCCCACCTGCGCATCCGGGCCGTTCAGCACGCGGCCGTCAATCCGGATCTGGCCGCTGGCGGGCGCAATAAAACCGGCAATCGCGTTTAATAATGTCGACTTGCCGCAGCCGGACGGTTCGATAATAGCACTAAAGGTGCCCGGCGCCCGCTCGAAGCGGGTAACGTCCAGCGCCAATTGCGCCTGGCGCCGGGCGAGATAACGGATACTGATATCGTCAATCGCAACGTGGCCTGATATGCTTTACCCTCCCGGATTAGTATTGTTGCCAATGCACCAGGCGGTGCCCGATGCGGTGGATCAGGACGTCCATGAGCGCGCCGAGGATCCCAAGCTCAATGAGCAGGGCGAACATGCGATCGGTACTGATATATTGTCGGGCCTCCTGTAACCGGTAGCCGATGCCGGACGAGGCGCCGGACAATTCGGCGGCCACCAGGCTTAAGAAGGCCAGCGCGACGCCCAGTCGGATGCCGGAGAAAATATGCGGGACGGCGGCCGGGAACACCACCACGAAAAATTCCCGCAGACGGCTGACGCCCAGCGAACGCGCGGCGCGCAAATAGATTTCCGGGACGTACTCCATGCCGTGATGGGTGTTAAACTACACCGTCAAAAAGACCGTATAGGCAATAACGAAATACTTTGACCCCTCGCCGATGCCGAACCAAACAATCGCGACAGGAATAAGCGCGATGGCCGGAATAGGCCGCATCAGATTCAAAAAGGGCGCCAGCAAGAGGCGAAATAGCGCAATCCGCCCGGTTAATAGCCCGGTGACAACGCCCAGGCTGGCACCGATAACAAAGCCCGCGGCCGCGGATCGCTGTATTGCCAGGTAATGTTGCCGCTTTGCGGATCGCACTCCAGCGCTCTGGAGTGCGGCGAGGTGACGCCGGCGCGCACGTTGCCGTTATCAAACACCAGCACCGTCCCGCTGGCGGTCTGCACCGGGGTATGCTGCTGCGCCAGGACGTCATGGCCTACATGCTAGACCACTTCGCCGCTGGCGCGGCTGACCGCCACTACCCCCGAGGTAACGCGTAGACTCATCAGCACCAGGCCCTCAGGGGTCAAGGACAGGCCATTGATCATGGGCCAGTGGCGACGATCAAAAATAGCCTGCACCGGGAAATCTTCCGGCCGCAGGTGTTGCCAGGAACGCCATTCCCAAACAATCTCCCCCGCGCGATTCACTTCCCGCACCACATCCCCCTGGATAACGCCGTCAGGGGCATCCCGGCGCTGGTCGCCGCCGGGATAGGCTCCGCGGCGGTGTAAAGCAGATGGCCGTTGGCCAGCCATTGGGCATCGTGATGATGGTGGATGTCCTCATAATGCCAAACGATATCGCCACCGGGCGTGACTTCATAAAAATCGCCGCCGTGCCAAATATCCCAGGCCGGATACAGCGCGGCAGGCGTGGCGTGACTCCCGTTATAACCCAGGTTGCCATTGGGCAAGATCACCGCATCACGTCCCGGCCGTACCGGCAATTGCCATTGATGGGCGATGTTACCGTCGCTATCTATCAGGTACACCTTTCCCTGCGCCGTTTGCGGCGCAAACAGGGTAAACCCTCCCGCGCTGCGCTGCCGGTCGTTCAGGATGAGGCCGGTGGCGCGCCGGCGTACCGTTACTTGATCACAGAGGGTTGCGGTTTGGGACATAATGGCTCCAATTATTGCCCCAATATGGGGGATTAAAACGTTTTACTAGGCAGGGGAAAAAAACGCGGCGTGCTTGATTATTCGCGATAACAAGGGGCGCTATATATTTTTAGTAAAACCTTTTACTATTGATCCTGTCAAGACGCCGTTAAACAAAATTTATGTATAATTAAATGTTATTTAATGTATAAGTAACTTCGATGACGCTAAGGAAATTATCATGTCCGCTGCTCCGCCACCGCCAGGGAGTTTAGCCCGTCGCGCCACATTGATTGATGTTGCCCGTCGCGCCGGCGTCTCGCCTGCGACCGTCTCCAATGCCATCAACGGGCGGCGGTATGTGGAAGCCGGTACCCGCCTGCGCATCGAAGCGGTGATTAGCGAACTAGGGTATATCCCCAATCTGCGCGCCCGCGGTTTGCGTACCGGCAAAGCCAATACGATTGCGCTGTTTTCCTCCATGCCTGCCGCCGTCTCATCCGGACCAGCCAAACTGGGTTTTATGATGGAAGTGGCGATGACCGCGGCCCTGGCGGCGTTGGAAAAAAAGCTGGCGCTTATTTTGGTGCCGCCGCAAAGTTTGGGCGTAGAGGATCTGAAAATGGATGGCGCTTTAGTGATCGAGCCGTGCGTGGACGACCCTTATCTCAGCGGGCTGCGGCGGCGGGGTGTGCCGGTGGTGTCTATCGGCAGGCCGCCGGACACCGAGGCCGTGATGCCCTTCGTGGATTTGCAATCGGCGCAGACCGCCGCGCTGCTGTTGGCCCACCTCAGCGCCAGCGGCGCGCGCGATATTGCCCTGTTTATCGGCGATACCGGCCGCAGCGCTTATCAGGACACCGAACAAGACTATTTGCGCTATGCGGCGCAGCACGGCATTGTGCCGCGCGTTTATCGGTTAAATGAGATCGATGGCGAACAGGCGGGGTTCCAGGCGGCGCTGGCTCTGCGGCGGGACGCGCCGCAGGTGGATGGCGTTTTGATCCTGGTCGATACGTTTGCCGCCGGCGCGGTGCGTGCTTTTACTCAATCGGGCGTGTCAATTCCCGAGGAGATGCGTATCGCGACCCGCTATGACGGTATCCGCGCCCGTGAAACCTGGCCGGGGCTGACGGCGGTGAATCTGCATCTGGATGAAGTGGCCAGGCTGGCCCATCGATCAACTTTTTTTGTTGATGTACGGTCAGACACCTCGGCAACCCTGCTTGAGCCGGGGCGCGGAATTGGTTATCAGAGGCTCTACCCGCCGGGGGCCCGCCGGTAACATCGGTCTAAAACGGACGCCCTGTTCCGATCGCCTCTCCTGAACGCGGAAGAAACGCTAGCAAACGGATACGCCTTCTGTCGCTGTCGGACGCCGGCAGCGACAGAAGGCGCACCAGATGCAGATTCCGACGTATCCGATCAGCTGTTCCGGCGACATCCGATCAGTTATTCCGATATTTTCTGATCACCCATTCCAGTGATATTCGATCACGTGTTCGCTCATCTTCTGACTCGGGTTTAGTCTATTTTTCCTGTGCTGGCTACTCCTTGCTCTTTGCGTAGTGATTCGCCTTTAAGTTCCAGTCTATAGCTGGGGTGTACTAACCGATCGAGTAACGCGTCAGCTGTCGTGGGGTTTTCTATCAGTCCATACCATTTTTTCACCGGCAGTTGACTGATCAGGATGCTGCTGCTTTTGTCGTAGCGATCTTCCATCACCTCCAACAGCATCGTTGTCTGCATCGGACTTATTGATTCTAGGCCCACGTCGTCCAAGATCAGTAACTCTATTTTTTCTAACTGCTTAAGCTGTTTTAGATAGGTCCCGTCTACCTGACACTGGTGAAGATGGGCCAGCAACCGACCCACTCGCCAGTAACGCACGCTATATTGCTGCCGGCATGCCTGCTCACCAAGCGCACAACTGAGCCAGGTTTTGCCCGTACCTGTCGGCCCCGTGATGAGTATGCTTTTCTGATATTTCAGATATTGTCCCCCTAGCAGATCTCGCATCTGTTCCGGTGTCACTCCTCGGCTAGGGATATAGCGGATATCTTCCGGTTTTGCCTGCAAGCGCATTTGCGATTGCCGTCGCAGACGGCATATATGGTTGTTTTTTCTATGCAAATTTTCCGCTTCTACCATCAGCGACAACCGCTCCTCGAACCCCAGCTCCCCATAACTCCCCGGGAGTTCGCGTTGCGTCTCCAACGCCTGGACCATTGCCGACAACTTCAGCTCTCGCAGAGCCATTAACAGTGTATCCATATTTATTCTCCTTAGTGATAACTGTCCGGACCTCGGAGGTTTTCGTGAACCAGCATTGATACGCCGGTTCCGTCCTGGGTGACCTCACTTTCACGACCGTGTTTCAATACGTTGGCTATGAAAGAGCGGTTAATGCACCCTTTCTCCAACGCCAGCGCGCAGGCCTTCTTCAGTCGCGTCGTCTTATAGCGCCGTTGCAGATTGAGTAGCCCCAGCACGGAGCGGTAAGCCTGCTCCGGATGGGCTTTGCTCTTTTGGATGGACTCGACCACTTTCAGTGTGCACACACCCACCGACAGCGCCCAACTGCACAGCCTTTCCGGCGTCCACTGACTCTGCCCCTTATGGTTAGCCGGCATGTGCGCCGCCTGAGTCGTGTGCCTATAGGCGTTATCGCTGCGAGGGTGCGTAGCCACGCAGACGCCCTTATGGTGGATTTGCACCAGCCGTTGGGTGGCGATGACGTCAACGCGCTCGCCAACCAGCGGATGCGGCACCGAGTACCAGTTTTTGCCGTAGTCTATGTGGTAATCAGGTCCCACTCGGGCAACGAGATATTCACTGTATTTCCATTGTGTGGGCGGTAGAGGCCCAAGAGCCGGTTTGTCCAGCTGCTCGAAGCGTTCAAGGCGACTTTGTCCGCCGTAATGACGCATCGGGCGCAGATTCAACTCATGATTGAGTTCTCGTATCACCTGGTTGAGTTCGGCCAGCGAGTAGAACCTACGTTTACGCAACCGGGCCAAAACCCAGCGTTCTACCAGCTGCACAGTTGATTCTGTCTTCGCCTTGTTTTTCGGTTTTCTCGGGCGCGCCGGTAGCACCACTGTCTCATAGTGATTTGCCAGCGCCTGGTAGCTCTGGTTTATGACCGGCTCATAGCGATCAGGGGTGCTGACAGCGCTGCGCAGATTATCAGATATCATCAGCTCCGGAACCCCACCCATGAAGTGCAGGCAGCGGCTATTGGCGTTGAGCCACGATGCCATGTCCTGGCCTTCGCAGGCTCCGATATACGCATAGCCTGACACGCCCATGGCAGCGACGAAGATAGCGACCTGGCGTACGCTACCGGTCGCAGGGTTGACGATAGGTACGGTGGGGCCACAGAAGTCGATGAAGAGCTTTTCGCCAGCCTTGTGCTCCATGCGCATGGAACGCCGCTGCTTCTTTTTCCAGTCACGGAACAGTGCACAAAACTGTGAGTAACCGAGGGCATCACCGCCCACGGCGGACTGATATTCCATCCAGAGCAGCTGCTTGGTCATGCCCTTGCGGCTTAACTCGGTATCGATATCAAGCCAGCTGGGTAAGGTATTGATAACTTTTCCGGATTTGCCGGGATAGAGCAGGCGGTCTAGGTCGACGGGGGACAGTTCCGCCGGCAATGGCCAGACCAGGTTAGCTACCGTGAATCGGCCGAGGATATCGTGCACGGTAGTACAACCTATGCCGAGCGCTGCTGCGATAGTGCGATTCGAGCGACGCTGCTCGAATTTCATACGTAAGACATTAATATAGATGCACATTTCCGTTCTCGCTTTCTTCTTTTTACGTGCCATGCCATGCCCCCGGAAGCTAAAAGTCTCCAGAGTATGGCGGAACAGAAGATGAGCGATCGGACAGAATCGGAATTGCTGATCGGGCGACCGGAATCAGTGATCGAATGAAATCAGAATTAGTGATCGGGTGAAATCGGAATCAGTGATCGGATGTGACCGGAACCAGCACCGCCCGGCGCGGCGTCAATGTTGTACTAATAGTGCAGGGTGAACCGGACATGCCGATAGTCCAGGTGGGCGCGCGCATACTGTATCACTACCTGGTGCCGGAAGGGGTGAAAATCTATGAATACTGCCGTCTCGGCCGCTGCATGCCAAAGTGGTGCTGAAAGATGACGCCTGGGCGACCGTGGGATCGAGCAATCTCGACCCATTGAGTCTGGCGCTCAATCTGGAAGCCAACGTCATTATTCACGATCGCGCCTTTAACCGCGAGCTGCGGGATAACCTTGACCGTCTTATCGCCAACGACTGCCAATGGGTGGATGAAAGCAAAGTGCCGCGGCAGACCTATTGGCATTTAGCGAAAAACGTGCTGGTGTTTTATTTTCTGCGCCACTTCCCGGCCTGGGTCGGCTGGCTGCCGGCCCACACGCCGAAGCTGGCGCGGCGACGACGCTAAGCGCGGTTGGCTGACCAGGGGCAAAAGAGTCGTCACCTGGCTGTTTTTGATCGCCGTAATTGTATTGATGGTGGTGTATGCCGGCAAGGTGGACTGGGACGACGTGCTGCATGCGCTGAAGAATTATAGCCCCGGCGCCATGCTGGCGGCGATTGGTTTAGTGGTGGTGAGTTACCTGATTTACGGCGCCTACGATCTGATCGGGCGCGCTTACTGCGACCACAAGCTCGCCAAGCACCAAGTGATGCTGGTGTCGTTCATTTGCTATGCCTTTACCCTCACGCTCAGTACCTGGGTGGGCGGTATCGGCATGCGCTACCGGCTGTATTCGCGGCTGGGGCTGTCCAATAGCGCCATTACTCGCGTTTTTACCCTGAGTATCGCCACCAACTGGCTGGGATATATCCTGCTGGCCGGGCTGGTGTGCGCTTTTAGCGTTATCAAGCTACCGGCCAACTGGGGTATCGGCGAAGTGGCGCTGCGGCTAATCGGCGTCGGACTGCTGGTATTTATCCTGGCGTATCTGGGCTTGTGCGCCTTCTCCAAGCGCCGCCGCTGGACGGTACGCGGGCAAAAGCTGGTGCTGCCGTCGTTACGTATGGCGGTAGCGCAACTGGGGGTGTCCGTTGCTAATTGGATCGTCATGGCGGGCATCATTTATATTTTGCTGAACTACAAAGTGGGCTTCCCGCTGGTGCTGGGCGTATTGCTGGTAAGCAGTATTGCCGGGGTGATTATCCATATTCCGGCCGGGATTGGCGTGCTGGAAGCGGTATTTGTCGCCATGCTGCACGGCCAGTCCATTTCCCATGGCACGATTATCGCCGCACTGCTCGCCTACCGCTCCCTCTATTTTATCGCACCGCTGCTGTTGGCGATTGTGCTTTACCTCGGGTTGGAAAGCCGCGCGAAGGCCTTGCGTGCCAAAAACGAGCGCGACCTGCAACAGCAAGCGCCGGACGGTGACGAAGCGCCGCCGGTGTAGCGGGTGGGGCGTGATGTCGACCAAAGCGCGATGGGGCCGCAATAGGCCTGAACTATGCGCAGGCCATACAGGCTACAGCGGGTTTGCGCGGCTTAAAGCGTGATGTTTCCCTCGATTAACGTCGCGGAATAGCCGCCAATCCAGGGCTCGGCCCGCAGGTAATCCACAAACACCCGCCCGGCGCGCTGCCTGCAGGTGCCTTGACGTACCCGATAACTTTCGGCGAACGCTGGATTGCCGGCAAAATCACGCTGCGGCAGCAGCCGCGCAAGACAAGCTTTGGCGCTGCCGGTGACGGAATCTTCCACCAGACAGCCGTGCTCGATGATAAATGCCCGCATTTCAAAATCGACATCGCCCGCCGGGGCATGCCGACCATAAAAGGCAACGCCGGTGGCGCCGCACTGCGCCAGCAGTTCTGCCAGCGCGGTAATTTGCGGTTGCAGCGCTAAGCAGACGCCGGCGCTGGACACCTCGACCATCAACCAGCGAATGCCCATATCCACCACCGTTGGCGCCCCCTTGCCTGTCGAAGGTTCTCCTCCGGCGGCCGCGGCCAACAATCCATAACTCTGTGCGGGAAGCGGCGTCATTGTCGCCTTGGGCGCCTCGAAAGCCAGCATACCGTCACGGGCGATAGCAATAGTGACGTTACCGATGCCGCACTGCTGCACCAGATGACCGGGGAGTTTCGGTTTAAAGCCGTTTTCCAGCAGCGTATGAGCGGTACCCAGGGTGGGATGGCCGGCAAAAGGCAATTCACCGGCTGGCGAATAGATTTTCACCTGATAATCGGCCTGTGGTTCTGAGGGCGGCAGTACAAAGGTGGTTTCTGACAGATTAGTCCAACGGGCGATAGCCAACATCTGGTCATCAGACAGGCCATCCGCATCCATCACGACCGCCAGCGGGTTGCCATTGAGCGGCACCGCGAAAAAAACATCGACTTGTTTGAAACGTCGTAATTCACTCATAATTTTCCTGGTAATCATCGGGCCAAAAGGATTGCCGCGCGCGGGCTTTCAAGAGGAAGACTACTCCAAGCGGCGTATAATGAGAAAATTCCTGTTACGCTATCCTGCCGGCGTTATTTTTCAGGATCGTCATCCCCATAACGTTGGGTTGTATTATGCCTCTCGGTAGAATAACGCCAGCAAGAAAGAATTTGCCGGCAAATAAATAATGTCAGGTAATGGCGGCCCGCGGGAGATTATTAAAGACCATTTTATGCAAATACAGCGAATGGCAGGGTACAAAACGAGCCCGATGCGCGATCATACTCGCCGCGCTTTGGGCGAGCACGGCAACGGCTAAGCGACAGGCGCCTATTAAGCCATAATAACACTCTGATATAAGCAGCTTTTTCTGGCCCGCTAAGGATAGGTGTAATGCTTTGCGCCGCTCGGCACACCGATCGGCAATCCTCCGCAAACCGACGGCGGTATAAATGTATTTTCATTAACCCATCGGCGGATCGGTACCGGCTAAATGCGGCTTTGTTGAATAAATCGAACTTTTAGGTGACTGGCGGCTCTGATCACTACATTCGTTTCAACATCAGGTCCCCATGGCAAAGCAAAAGTTTAAAATCACCAACTGGCCCGCATATAACAATGCGCTCAGGCAGCGGGGGGACCTGACAGTATGGCTTGATGAGTCAGCCATTGCTGCATGGACTGAGAGTACACCACCTGAACATCGTGGCCGGCCGCTTCACTACACCGATATGGCCATTACCACGGTTCTGATGATAAAGCGCGTGTTTAACCTTTCGCTCCGGGCGTTACAGGGTTTCGTTGACTCGATTTTTAAACTGATGGGGCTGTCGCTGCGCTGCCCAGATTACTCTCTGGTCAGCCGGCGAGCAAAAACCGTCGACATCAGCATAAAAACGCCAACCCGCGGCGAAATCTCACACCTGGTCATCGATGGCACCGGCCTGAAAATCTTCGGCGAAGGCGAATGGAAAGTCAGGCAGCATGGGGCTGAGAGGCGCAGAGTATGGCGCAAGCTTCATCTGGCAGTAGATAGCGCGACACATGAAATTATCTGTGCCGATTTATCGCTAAGCGGTACGACAGATGCGCAGGCGCTGCCCGGGCTGATTAACCAAACCCACCGGAAAATCAGGGAAGCGTCGGCTGACAGTGCTTACGATACGCGTTACTGTCATGATGCTCTGCTGAGGAAAAAAATAAAGCCGCTTATCCCACCGCGAAGTGGTGCGCAATATTGGCCAGCTCGATACCATGAGCGTAACCATGCGGTGGCAAATCAGCATCTGAGCGGCAATAACGATACCTGGAAAAAGAAAGTAGGTTATCACCGGCGTTCACTGGCTGAAACGGCCATGTTCCGGTTTAAAATACTTCTGGGTGGTCATCTGAGTCTGCATGACTATGACGCGCAGGTAGGTGAGGCTATGGCAATGGTCAAAGCGCTTAACCGGATCACGTTGTTAGGAATGCCAAACAGCGTCCGCATCATGTAACAATCGCCCTGATAGGGAGGAAGTCGTCACAAATTTCGGATTTATTCAACAAAGCGGCTAAATGCTGCAGCGGTGTAAGACGACTCGCCTGCGGAGGTTAGAGGATTGGATGGAGCGGCTTGCGGCGGGTTGCGTGTGCCCGCACTCGCCCACGGACGAGAGCGCCTGGAAGTCGCGGCCAGCGAAGGAGGGAGTTTGCCTGTCTGCCCCCGTGGGGGAGAAGGGACTGGGATGGCCGACGAGCGAAGGGGGAATGGGGTGTATCCGCCCGTTGGCGAGAGGGCCTGGACGGGCCGTCCCGCGAACGGGATGCAGTTGAACGGCGCCGCCGGCGGCCGGAAGACACAAGGCCGCCGGCGGGCCCGGTTAACGTGGCGGACCGCCCTGCCAATGCGGACCACCGCCGCCGGGGGGCGGCCACAGACAACCGCTCAAGGCGGCGCTCAGAAAGACAATGTCGAGAAACATAATTAAATGACGCATGCATTAACTCCATGGATTAATAATTTGATGTATTAAATCATTCACCGGGGAGGTATTTTGATCAATGCTCGACAGAGTAAAGGAATTGTAAAATCAATGACCGCTGTAACAAGTTGCGGATAATTAATACGATCAGCGAAAAAATGGAAACGGCGATGATGAACACTATAGGAAGAAGCTGAATAATTGTCATCTAGTAGAATGGAAATGACAATCAAGAGAAGTCTTAATTTAATCTCGTATAGTTTATTATCGCATTAACTTGATACTTCCTGTCCATGTCCCAGCACAGTGATTTCGGCTTGTTTTAGGCCCAAAAAAAGACCGCCCTTTGGGCGGTCAACAATGCAGACGGCGGTTCCCCGGTTTTGCCGGGTGTGGGTTTAATTATAAATGACGGCGGTGCCGTGCATGTCGCGTTGCCCCGACAGTGAAGTCGGGGGATAGCTCGGGGAGTGGTCTCCGTTCACTTTATCTCCCGGCTCACCATAAAAGGTGCCAACGCCGCTATGGCTGGAGGTCGCGACCAACGCAATGGGCAGGAGCTCATGGGCCGGAGGCTGAACTGCGGCCAGCGCGCCGGCGGAAAGTAAGCTGAGGGCGGCGGCAATGAACAATATTTGTCTGTTTTTCATCGAATTTTCTCCCGACTACACCGTCAGAAGGATGGCGGTTGGATAAATAGTTAACATTTGATAACTAAATGATAGACCGCAGCGACTGATGAATCAAGATAATATTTTAATGATTATTATAATAATACTTTCCCAAGCGTACATAATGCAAAAAGTCTCTCGACACCGGGGAGAGTATTTTTTATAATGACTATTAATTTAGTGTATTTTTTCACCATTCGGCAAGAGAGGAACTATGAGCGACCATCAAGCCGCCTGTGTCAAAAAGGGGCGCGGGCGTCCGAAACAATTCGATCGTGAAACCGCCCTGGACCAAGCGCTGCAACTGTTTTGGCGCCATGGCTATGAAGCGACTTCCCTTGTCGATCTGGTCGAGGCCACGGGGGCCAAGGCGCCCACACTGTACGCTGAGTTTGGTAATAAAGAAGGGTTATTCCGCGCCGTGGCGGAGCGTTACGTAACCAAATTCGCCGAAAAGGGTAAAGCCCTGCTGGCGCGCCCCGGTCTTTCCGTCACGCAATCCATTGAAGACTTTTACCGCGCCGCCGCGGCGATGTTTACCGATAAAAGTTTACCGTCCGGTTGCTTTATCATTTGTACTTCGGCAGCGCTGGCCGCGTCGTCGGATGAAGTGGCGCAGATCCTGCGCTCGCGCCACCATTTGCAAGAACACACGCTGCTGGATTTTCTGTTGACGCGACAGCAGCAGGGGGAACTCCCGGCCAGCACCGACTGTGCGGGTCTGGCAAAATATCTCGCCTGCACGCTGCAGGGGATGTCGGTTCAGGCGCGAGACGGCGCCAGCGAAGACGATCTTAACGGCATTGTCAGCACGCTGATGGCGGTCTGGCCGACGTTAAGCCAAACCTGCCGGCATATGAGCGGCGCGCAAGCGGCCACGGTCGAACACGCCTGATAGCCCATCTGATTACCGTTGAGGCCAGCGCCAGCGCCAGTGCCTATGCTGGCCTAACGAACGAGGGGGCACCTGGGCAGTCTCGCGCACCCGTAAAATTCACCCGCGTCCCGCGTGATTGATTCCCACCCAATTCCGCTGGCGCTTCCACCCGATCCTGCTGCGAGGCCCACGCGTTTTTGCTGGCGCTTTCACGCATCCCCACTGTGATTTTCACGCGCTGTCGCTGGGACGCCCCCAAGGAAACGGCTCTTCTTTTCCAATGTGCCATCGCGGTAGCGGGTTAACCCCCAAGCGCTGGTCACCCACTGCGTGCTTTGCAGCGATAACAGGCTCTGCTGTTGAGAAAGGCTGGTGTTTTGCGTGGTGGCGACATCGAGGTAATCAATCATCCCCGCTTTATACTGATTATACGTGACCCGTGCCGATTCCTGCGCGGCCTGCGCGGCCTGCGCCGCCCGTTGCCGGGCCGCGATTTCGCTCTCTAGGGTGCGCAATTGCACCAAATAATCCTCCACTTCCTGGAACCCCGCCAGCACCGCTTGGCGATAGCTGGCGACGCTCGCGTCATAGCTGGTCTCCGCTTGTTCCACCTGCGCTTTGGTGGCCCCGAAATCCAGCAGGGTGCCGCTTAATTCCGGCCCCAGCGACCAGGTCCGATTGGGCAGCGACAGCAGATTGTGCAGCGCGGAACTGGTGAAGCCCCCGCTGGCGCTGAGGGTCAAATCGGGATAATAGGCCGCTTTGGCGACGCCGATTGCGGCGTTGGCGGCCGCCACGTTGCGTTCGGCATAGGCGATATCGGGACGGCGCTGCAATAACTGCGACGGCAGCGATGGCGGAATCGCAGGCATGGCGGCGATAAGGGGCGCGGCGGGCAGGCTGAACGCCGACGGCGGTTTGCCCATTAACACCGCGATCGCATGCTTCAACTGGGCGCGCTGCCATTGCACATCGAGCGCCGAGGCGCGGGCGCTCTCAAGGGTCGTTTGCGTCTGCGCCAAGGTATCGCGCCCTTCGCTGCCGGCCTGATATTTATTATTAATGATGCGTACGTAGCGCTCATAAGCGGTAATACTTTGCTGATACAGCGCTAGTTGCTGATCCATCATCCGCAGTTGGAAGTAGTCCTGCGCCAGCGTTGATTGCGCGCTGAGGGTGATATTGGCCAATTCCGCCTCGCTTGCCTGGGCGCTAGCGCGGTTTTCTTCCAGCGTGCGGCGCAGCTTGCCCCACAGATCCAGTTCCCAACTGGCGCTGGTGGTGGCGCTATGGCTATTGCTGGTCGTGCTGCTGTTGCCCTACCGAGTGCTAGAGGCTGTACCGGTGACGCTGGGATAAAGATCGGCGCGCGATTCCCGCGCCAGCGCCTGGCGATACAGTGCCTGATATTGCGCGACGTTTTGATTGGAAATTTGCACTTGGCGTAGCAGATCGGACAGGACCGGATCCCGATACACCGCCCACCATTCGCCTTTGCTGAGCTGATCCTGCGGTGTTGCCCGGATCCAACCCTGGGCTTCTTTAAACTGCAACGGCACTTCCGTCGCGGGCCGGTGATAGTCCGGCCCCACGCTACAGCCCGCCAGCGTCAGGGCCAGCGCCAGGGGGAGTAACTTCAGTGCGCGGTGTAAATCATTCATTATGGTGTTTTCACTCTTCTAACGGCTTCATGCCGTGCCGGTTTTACGCAAGCGATGCCAGGCGTGCTGACTATTGCGGCTAAGACGATCGAGGTAGAGATATACCACCGGCGTTGTAAACAGCGTCAACAGCTGACTCAAGGCCAGCCCGCCGGCGATGGCCATCCCCAGCGGGCTGCACAGATCCGCGTCGTCGCCGCTGCCGAGCGCCAGGGGCAGCGCGCCAAAAAAGGCCGCCAGCGTGGTCATCATAATCGGCCGAAACCGCATCAGATAGGCCTGGGTGATGGCCTGCTGCGGCGTGAGCCTCTGATTGCGTTCGGCCGCCAGGGCAAAATCGATCATCATGATGGCGTTCTTTTTCACAATACCTATCAGCAACAAAATGCCGATCAAGGCGATCACGGTCAACTGGGTGTCCGTGACCAGCATCAGCAACAGCGCCCCCAGACCCGCCGAGGGCAGGGTGGATAATATCGTCAGCGGATGAATGTAGCTTTCATACAATACGCCGAGCACAATATAGACCGCCGCCAGCGCCGCCAGGATAAGCCAGGGCATTGACGCGGCCAGCGCGGCAAACGCCTTGGCGGTTCCCTGGAAGCCGGCCTGGATGGTGCTGGGCAGGGCGATCTTCACCATCGCGCCCTTAATCGCCGCCTGCGCCTGCTCCAGCGACACGCCATCGGCCAGGTTAAAGGCGACGGTGCTGGTGGCGGATTGCCCCTGATGCGCCACCGACAATGCCGCATTGGCGCTGCGTCCGCCGATATGAAGATCCTGCGCCGCCATGAGAAACAGCTGCATGCCTGCCTCATTGCGGAACTTATTGGTCAGCCGGTTCGCCACCACGGTTGCGCTATCGCTGCGTTTGTCATAATCCTTCAGGTGCACGAAAAATGTACCGCTATTGCGTGATCCGAAAGCGCCGCCGCCGATGGATGACATCACGCCGTCCACCGCAGGATCCTGCTGGATGAGTTTGGCTATCGCCTCGACTTTGGGCTTCATCGCCTGGAAAGAGATGTTTTGATCGGCGCGCACCATCCCCATTAGCAGGCCGGTATCCTGATTGGGGAAGAAGCCTTTTTGCACCATGCCGTATAAAAAAAGATTCAGCATGATAGTCAGCACCAGGCTAAAGAGCGTTAGCCTTTGGTGACGCATCACCCACCCCAGCGCCAGGGCATACCCCGCCAAAAGCCTGGCCAGCCCGCTCTCAATCAGCAGATACAACCGGTTGGGACGTTTGCTCACTGGCGGTTTGCGCCGCAGCAGACGCGAACACAGCATCGGCGTCAGGCTCAGTGACACCACCATCGAAATCAGCAGCGAGACGGTGAGCGTGACGGCGAATTCCTGAAACAGCCGGCCGACGATACTGCCCATCAGCAGAATGGGAATGAACACCGCCACCAGCGACAGCGTCATCGCCAGGACCGTAAAACCGACTTCCTGCGCGCCCTTAATCGAAGCGCGCACCGGCCCCAGGCCTTCTTCGATATAGCGGGTGATGTTTTCCAGAACCACAATGGCGTCATCCACCACAAAGCCGGTGCAGATAATCAGCGCCATCAACGACAGGTTGTCCAGACTGTAATCCAGCAAATACATGACCGCGCAGGTGCCGATGAGCGACACCGGTAGCGCCAGCGCCGGAATAATCACCGCCTGCAGATTGCGCAGGAAAATAAACACCACGGCGATCACCAGGAAAATCGCAATCAGCAGCGTCTCCTCGGTGTCGTACAGCGAGGCGCGGATGGTGGGGGAGCGGTCCACGACCTTATGCAGCTCGACATCGCTTAAACGGATAGCGGTGCCGTTGATATAGGTAATAATCAGCGACCGATAATCCCGCGCCTTGTCCAACTGGCCGTTATCGTCTACCACAAACGAGGTAGTTTCGCCCTGCAACATGCCTTTGGGTAAATTGGTGGTGCTATTGGCGATGGCGCTGCGCACCGTATCGAGCGAAATCCCCAGATGGTTTAGCATTTGCGGCTGCAAATCGATACGCGCTGCCGAGTAGCGACACCTGACCGACCCCCTGCACCTGGGCGATTTTCTGCTAAATGGTGCTTGAGGCCAGATCGTAGAGCTCGCCGCTGGCGCGGGTGTTGGAGGTCAGGGCCAGCATGACGATGGGCGCATCGGACGGATTGGCTTTGCGGTAAGTGGGCAACGACGGCATGCTGCTCGGCAGCAAGCTGCGCGCGGCATTGATTGCCGCCTGCACATCGCGGGAGGCGCCATTGATATCGCGGTCGAGCTCAAACTGCAAAATAATCCGGGTCGATCCCGTGCTGCTGCTGGAGGTCATCTCGGTGACGCCGGCAATCTGGCCCAGCGATCGTTCCAGCGGCGTGGCCACGGTGGCCGCCATGGTTTCCGGGCTGGCGCCCGACAGGCGGGCGCTGACCATGATGGTGGGAAAATCAACCTGCGGCAGCGGCGCCACCGGCAACAGCCGGTAGCCCAGTAGGCCAAGCAGCAAAATGGCCAGCGTGAGCAGCAGCGTCGCCACCGGCCGGAAGATGAACAGCCGTGAGATATTCATGGCGCCGCTTGCCTGCGTTTACGCCGCACGAAGCGCTGCCCGCGTTGCGCCAGGCCGTCAAACCACAGATAGATTACGGGCGTCGAGAACAGCGTCAGCACCTGACTGAAGATAAGACCGCCGACAATCACCAGCCCCAGCGGCTGGCGGAGTTCGGCGCCGGAACCGTGGGCCAGCATCAACGGCAGCGCGCCCAGCAGCGCGGCCATGGTGGTCATCAGAATCGGCCGGAAACGCAGCAGGCAAGCCTGATGAATGGCCTCGCGCGGCGTCATGTGGTGCTTGTTTTCCGCCTCTAGCGCGAAGTCGATCATCATGATGGCGTTCTTTTTCACGATGCCTATCAGCAGGATAACGCCGATTAGCGCAATCAGGCTGAATTCGGTGTCGGCGAGCAGCAAGGTTAATAGCGCGCCTACCGCGGCCGAGGGCAGGGTGGAAAGAATGGTGATCGGATGGATAAAGCTCTCATACAAAATACCCAGTACCACGTACATGGTGAGCAGCG
This sequence comes from Candidatus Sodalis pierantonius str. SOPE, assembly GCF_000517405.1. NCBI lineage: Bacteria > Pseudomonadati > Pseudomonadota > Gammaproteobacteria > Enterobacterales > Bruguierivoracaceae > Sodalis > Candidatus Sodalis pierantonii. Next base: position 4,065,901 of record NZ_CP006568.1, read on the forward strand.
CCGCCAGAATCAGCCACAGCGTATTATCGGTGGCGCTCTGGAAGGCCGATGTCTCACCCTGATAGCGCAGGGTAATGCTCGACGGTTGCTCGAGCGACTGGCTGACCTGCGTAATCGCTTTCTGTGCATCTTCTATTGAATAGCTGTCATTGAGATTAAATGACACGGTTACCGCCGGGAACTGGTTCAGCCTGACATGGACCAGCGACCCCGTCCGGCGGTGCACCGTAGCGATAGAGGTCAGTTTGACTATCGCCGTCGCGCTGCCCGAGCTGGAACTCGAACTCGAGCTAGAACTTGAACTGGAGCTAGAACTGGAGCTAGAGTTTGAGCTCGTGGCCAGATAAATATCATCCAGCGAGGCCGGCGATTGTTGATATTTGGGCTGAACCTCCAGCACCACCCGGTACTGATTGGATTGGGTGAAAATCGTCGATACCAACCGCTGCCCGAAGGCGTTATACAGCGCGGTATCCACATCCGCCGCGGTGATGCTGTAGCGCGCCGCGGCGTCGCGATTGAGCTCCACGTACACCGTTTGCCCCTGATCTTGCAGATTGCTCACCACATCGCTGAATTCTGGCTCCTGCTGCAGGCGCGCGACGAGTTTCGGCGTCCAGTTCACCAGATTTTCGCTATCGGCATCCTCGAGAGTGAATTGATACTGGCTGGGCGTGACCTGATCGTTGACCGTCAGATCTTGTGAGGATTACAGATACAGCGTAATGCCCGCGACCTGTTGGGTGGCCTCTTTCAGCTGTTTGATAATGACATCGGCGCGATCGTCGCGATCCGAAAAAGGTTTCAGATTGATTTGCAGGCGGCCGCTGTTCAGGCTGGTATTGTTGCCGTCGATACCGACGGTGGAGGAGACGCTTTCCACCTGTGGATTCTTGAGGATATCGTCCACCAGCGCCCGCTGTCGCCGAGCCATCTCGCCGAAGGAAACGTCCTGCGAGGCAATCGTCACCCCTTGAATCAGCCCTGTATCCTGCTGGGGAAAGAAGCCTTTCGGCACCACAACATAGAGTAACGCGGTCAGCGCCAGCGCCACCAGCAGCGTCAGGCGCTGATGGTCAAGTACGATAATCAGCAGCCGATCGTAGCCGGCGATAAGCCGGTCGAAAATCTCGCCGCCCTTACGGTAAAAACGGCTCTGTTCCTCCTCCGGAATATGGCGCAGCAGATAAGCGCATAGCATCGGGGTGAGGGTGAGCGACACCAGCATCGATACCAGAATCGATACCGCCAGGGTGATGGCGAACTCCCGGAACAGACGGCCGACCACATCGCCCATAAACAACAGCGGAATTAATACCGCTATTAACGAGAAGGTCAGCGAAATGATGGTGAAACCTATCTGTCGGGAGCCGTTAAGCGCCGCCTGCATGGGCGTTTCCCCCTCTTCCAGCCGGCGGGAAATATTTTCCACCATCACGATAGCGTCATCAATAACGAACCCGGTGGCGATAGTGAGCGCCATCAACGACAGATTGTTCAGACTGAAGCCGGCCAGATACATCACGCCGAAGGTCCCCACCAGCGACAGCGGTACCGCCACACTAGGGATAAGGGTCGCGGCGATGTTGCGCAGGAAGAGGAAAGTCACCATCACCACCAGCGCAATGGACAGTATCAGCTCAAACTGTACGTCGCTGATGGAGGCGCGAATGGTCTGGGTGCGATCGGACAGGATCTGGATCTTGACCCCCTCCGGCAGCGCCGCCTGCAGAGTGGGAAGCTGCGCTTTAATATTATCCACCACCTGGATAACGTTGGCGCCCGGCTGACGCTGTACGCTGATGACAATCGCCGGATTACGGTTGGCCCAGGCGGATTGAAAGGTGTTTTCTTCCGCTTCCTCGATGTGGGCGATATCTTTCAGCCGCAGGGCGGCGCAGTTCTGATAGGTGAGAATGAGATTACCGTGTTCGGCGGCGGTGCGTAGTTGATCGTTGGCGTCGATGGTGATCGAATGATAACGCCCGTCGAAGCCGCCTTTAGCGGTATTGACGTTGCTATTGCCGATAAGCGTATTCACGTCTTCCAACGTCAGATGATGCGCCGCGAGCGCGCGGGGATCCATCCGTACCCGGATCGCCGCCTGATGACCGCTCGCCAGGGTGACCATACCGACGCCTGAGATCTGCGATAATTTCAGCGCCAGACGGGTATTGACCAGATCTTGTACTTGTATCAGCGGCAGCATATCCGAACTCGCCGCCAGGGTGATGACGGCGGTATCCGCCGGGTTCACCTTTTTATAGGTAGGCGGGTTGGGCAAATCGTTTGGCAGCAGGCTGTTGGCGGCATTGATCGCCGCCTGCACTTCCTGCTCCGCCACATCCAGCGACAGGTCGAGGGAAAATTTCAGCGTGATGACCGACGCCCCGCCTGAGTTGGTGGAATACATCTGGTTGAGGCCGGCCATCTGGCCGAGCGGCCGCTCCAGCGGCGCGGTTACCGAGGACGCCATCACATCGGGACTGGCGCCCGGGTAAAGCGTAGTCACCTGGATCGTGGGATAATCCACCTGGGGCAGCGCCGAAGTGGAAAGCATTTTGTAGGCGAAAAGCCCGGAAATCAGCACCGCAATCATCAATAAAATTGTGGCGACCGGGCGCTCGATAAAAAGTCTAGAAGGGTTCATTGCGCGGCGCCGTCGTTACCGCCGGTCGTCGAGGCGCGCTGCGTCGCCGCGCTGCCGGCTGGTGACGCCTTCCGCCTTGCCGTTACCGCCCGTGGCGCCGCTGTCCATTGTGCCGGCGCTGCCCTTGACGCGAGTCGCACTGCCGGGCGCGCCGCTTTCCACGGCACTGCCGCCGCCGGTATCGTTGTCGCTGACGATCGTCACTTTCGCGCCGTTGCTCAACCGGTCAATGCCTTCGGTGACCACACGTTCGCCCGGCGATACGCCTCTCAGAACGGCCTGTAGCGAGGTGCCGAAGCTCGGTCCCGCTTTGACCTGACGGCGTTCGACGCTGTTATCCTGCTTGATTACATACACGAAATCCCCGTCGCTGCTCAGCTGTAAGGCCTGGGCGGGGATAACCGTCGCGCCCGCCAGTACATTCGTTTGCAAACGCACATTCACAAATTGATTGGGATAGAGTTTTTCATCGTGATTGGCAAACATGGCTTTAAGCTTGATGCTGCCGGTCTCGCTGTCGATTTCGTTGCTGATAAAGTTCAGCTCTCCCTGCGCCAGCTCGGTCGTGCCATCCTGATCCAGCGCGGTGGCGGGCAAGGTTTGGCCGTGATGCAAAGCTTGTAGTAGCGTAGATAAATTGGCCTGCGGCACGCTGAAAGTGACGGCGATAGGTTGGGTCTGGGTAATGGTCACTATGCCGGTGGTGTCGCTGCTATGCACCATATTGCCGGGATCCACCAGCCGCAGCCCGACCCGGCCGCTGACCGGCGCGGTGATCCGCGCATATTCCAGATCCAATTTCGCGGCGTCAATCTGCGCCTGATAAGATTTAATTGCCCCGGCGTACTGGCCTACGGTGGCGGTCTGGGTTTCTAACATCCTGACGCGACAGGGAATCCTGCGCATAGAGTTTTTGATAACGCGCCAGCGTCAGCTGCGCGCTCTTCAGCAGCGCTTGGTTTTGCGCCAAATCGCCCTGATATTGCTCCAGGCTGGCCTGATAGCTGCGCGGGTCGATCTGCGCCAGTAACTGCCCCTGCTCGACCTTCTGTCCTTCGGTAAAATAGACTTTGAGCAGTTGGCCATCCACCCGACTGGTTACGGTCACGCTGGCGTTCGCCACCACCGTACCCAAGGCCGATAAGGTGACGGGAACATCCGCCTGCTTGGCGACACCGCCGTGTACCGCTGTCGGGCCGCCCATGCCCATTCTCATACCGCCCGGCCGGCCGGGGCAGCGCCACTGCCGCTGCGGTGAGCGAAAAGGTAATAACCGAGGCCGGCAATCAACAACAGTATCAAAACCACCACTAAAACATTACGCCACTTAATCGTCTGCTTTGAATATCTTCTCATGGGATGGGGCTGGCCAGTTCTGGTTAAAATCGTGTTATCTTAACAGATTAAAGTAATTTTGATGCTTATTCTGTAAGCGTTTCGTCAAAAAGCGTTTCATTTGCCGTATCGCCCCCGCCGCCGCGTAACGTGGTGCCAAGACGGGTCGGACGTAGGGATTTCGGCCTTTCCATATCGTCAAAAAGAGAGAAACAGGATGCTGCGCCCGTTTAGGTGCGCTAACGTCGGTTAGCCCACGGTTAACCGCTGGCGCCTGTCAAGTATAGCGGCTTGGGGCATAATGGTCAGACGCGGCGGCATTCGTCCGCGCGGTACACGGCGCGCAGTAATACGCATCGGCGGCACGCGTCCGCGCGATACGCTGACGATCTCGAGATAGGGGAGCAGTGTTTCTTGCCCACCGTGGGTTAAGACCCTGAGGACGATCCAAATCGCCGCAGGGCAGGTCGAAGGCGAACCGCCTAGCGCGCAGGTCGTCGTAGTAAGGATTAAATTAATTATTTAAAATATGATTATATTAGTTTTATAAACTATATCGGTTATAATTCTGCTCAGCTTTAATTGCACTATTTCTTCACAAGCATGCCGGGTTAATCACTTCTTTAGCGCTCAATTTTCCGTCGATTTATAGCTTCGTATGTTTATCTTTGGTTTAAGTCAATACTATAACCTTTAATAATTAGATGAGGGTTAATTCGTTAAACCCCAAGATAAATAATCATTATTTTTAGCGGCGAATTAAAGATTGCATTGAAGAATGATGCATTTGCCATGTGCTACGCTGGACACTATTCCGTGATGAAATAATGTAATGGAAGTTTATCGGGTAACAGGAGATATTAAAGGATGGATATAGCTCTGAAAAAAAATCAGGCGTCTTGCGCATGTACGCTTTTAGCGCCCATCGGCCCGGCTGGCGGAGGAAAAAATACTCTGCCGCCCGTACAATACGCTTTTGGCGATTTTCTGCTGAACTCCTCCCGCGTGTTGTTTCATAAAGACAAACGGCTCAGCATCTCCCCCAAGGAACTGGGGGTGCTGAGTTTATTACTGGAATCCGCCGGCGAACTGGTGACCAAGGCGCAGATTATTCATGAAGTCTGGTACGGCGGCAATGTCGGCGAAGAATCGCTGACGCGCTGTATCTACGTGCTGCGGCGTATCTTACAAGAGGAGAAAGATCACCGCTATATCGATACGGTTTACGGTAAAGGCTACCGGTTTACGCTGCCGGTCACGCGCATCTTGCCCGCCCAGCCCGGAATGCCGGCGCGCTGCGTGCTGGCGGTATTTCCCTTCCGGCTGGCCGGTGATATCGACACCGTCGGTTTGCAGGATGCCATCGTACAGCAACTGGCTCCCTGCTCGCCGCTGGGATTGCATGTGTTGCCGACCTCGCTGACCATGAACTGTCGCACCACTGACGCCACGCTGCAATTGCTGGACAAAATCCGGCCGGACTATTACCTCACCGGTTACGAGCTGAACCTCGGCGGCGCGCCCTCGCTGCGGATTGAGTTGATGCGCGCCGAGGATCATCTGCTGCTGCTGCGTGAGCGGGTGGCCAAAGCCCATTTGGGGGGCGAGGGGCGCTTTCTGCGCACGCTGAAGCCTCTGATTTTGGGCGCGCTGCCCGGTATGAAGGCGATGGGACTGGCGGCGGGGAAAACAGCGGAGGGGGAGACCGGTCGGTCAGCTATGCCGGGTCAGGAGAAAAGAAAAAAATGAGCCGGTCGCAACGGCCGATGCATTGTGAAGCGCGCCGACGGCGGCGGGCCCAGTAAGCGCCTGCGCGTCGGGCGCATTATTTCGCGGCGTAACCTAAGTCCCGATAAATCGGGTGGTCTCCTCGCCATTGCCTGGAATGAGAGAAAGCGTTTACCACGCGTCAGGCATGCTGTGAGCGTTTAAGCCATGAGAGGCTTCTGCAATTATTTCTCACCCTGAGTCATATTTTCATCATGATTTCTTCGAAAGAGATAGGCAATGTATTGCTATGAATATTAAGCAAAAGCGAACTGGGATAATGATGAGCAAAGGAATTATTGTCTCACCCACTTCGTTGCTGAATGAATATCATCAGCAGGATATCTCGGAGCCAAAATGCTGGTTGCTGGAAATTCCTGATGGTAATTGCGATATTCATGTTCGCTGGGCGAATGAGTCGTCGCGTCTGACATTATCCGCCGGATGGCGCGGCATGTTGTTAATGCAGCGCTTGAATCTGGCTCTGCGCGCCGGTACGGCGCGGCATCAGGAATTACCGCTCTTTGCCCTGGCAAAATTACAGGTATTTATCGACGAGTCCCGCGGCGTGCAGGTGGATTATGCCCAGCAGCAATGGGCGCAGATCGAGTTGAATGATTTTCCGCATATTGGCACCTGCGCCGATATAGAGCAGTGGATGCTGGGGAATTATCAGAGCGCGCCGTCCCAAATGAATGCGCTGGCGGTATTTTTGCGCCAGACGGAGTGTTATTGGTTAATACGATTTCTATTAAATGAGTCTGTCAATAATGGCAAGTTGAACGTTCTCGGCGCGCGTTACGGCTTGTCTTATTCACATTTCCGCCGCCTGTGCCGCAACGCGCTGGGAAACTCGGCTAAAAATGAGCTGCGGGGCTGGCGTATCGCCAGGGCGCTGCTGGATATGGTCGAAGAGCGGCAAAGCCTCACCGAGGTCGCCATGCGCTATGGCTATGCCTCATCCTCGCACCTCTCCAACGATGTCAGAGACGCCTTTGGGGTCTCCCCCCGCGGGATATGGAATATGATCAACAAGAAAGCGGAACAATGAATAACATCGCTCAGATAAGCCGCGGCCTGCTCTGCGTTATGTTGCTCGCCTGCGCCGGCCCGCTCGTCGACGTTCGGGCGGCGGAATTATCCCGGCAAGGCGAAGGTTATGTGGCCAATAAAGACGGCGTGAAAGTCTTTTTCGATGCGCTGTCGGCACGCCTTAATCAACCGGTGATTGTCAGCAAACTGGCGGCGCGCAAGCAGATAAGCGGCGAGTTCGACCTGGCGGATGCGCGGGCGCTTTTGACGCGCATTACCCAACAAATGGGGTTGATGTGGTACAGCGACGGCCAGGCAATCTATATTTATGACGCCAGCGAAATGCGCCATGCGGTGGTGGCGCTGCGCAGCATTTCACCGGCGGCGCTGCGCCATTTTCTCCAGCAGGCCCAATTGCACGATTCGCGCTACCCGCTGCGGGGAGATCCCGGTGGTCACGTCCTTTATCTCTCGGGGCCGCCGGTTTATATCGAGCTGGTGGAGAACGCGGCCCGCCTGCTGGATAAGGAGCCGGACGGCATACACGAGCGCGAGCAGGCCGAGGTGATCCCGCTAAGTTACACCTTTGTCGGCGATCGCCATTACGCATTGCGCGGCGAGAAAGTGACTATTCCCGGTATCGCCACGGTAATCGAGCGGCTGATGAGGCGGGAGGGGCGCCTGCCTGTGGTCGAGCCCCCCAGCTCGCTCATGTCCGCAGAGGCGCTGCTTCCCGCGGTGGACACGCGGGGGGAGCAGGACGCGGAATCGCCGCTGTGGCCGGTGCAGGTTATCGCCAATCCCAGCAACAACAGCCTGCTGGTCAAGGGGAGCGGCCGCCAGGTGCAATTTGTGCGCAATCTAGTGCATTCACTGGATATCCCTAAGCGCCACGCGGAGCTATCGTTATGGATAATCGATCTGGAGAAAAGCGACCTCGATCAGTTCGGCATCAATTGGCAGGGCGGCACCCGCATCGGCCAGCGGGGGGACGTCACCCTTAATCAAGGATCCTATAGCGCCTTGGACGGTGCGCGATTTGTCGCGTCAATATTGGCGTTGGCCAAAAAACACCGCGCCAACATTGGTTCGCGGCCGATTATCCTGACCCAGGAGAACGTGCCGGCGATTTTCGACAATAACCGGACATTTTATACGCGGCTTCTGGGCGAGCGCAGCGTGGTGCTGCGCGAAGTGACCTACGGCACCATGATAAGCGTGCTGTCGCGGTTTTCCGGCGGCGATGAGGTGGAGATGGCGCTGACGATCGAAGACGGCGGCGAAGTCGCCCGGCAGCACAGAAATCCGGGTCCGGATGATCTGCCGGAAGTGGGACGCACCCATATTAGCACGGTGGCGCGCGTGCCGCGGGGAAAGAGCCTGCTGATTGGCGGCTATACCCGGGATGAGATCCGGGATAACCGCGGGCGATTATCCGGTCTGGGGTCCGATACCGCTGATTGGCGGTTTGTTTCGCCATCGCGTCGATAAGCAGGCCAATATGGTCAGAATTTTTCTCATCCAACCGCGGGAAATTTCCGCGCCGCTGCAGCAGGACGCTGCCGCGTTTGCCCGTTCCATCGCCGCACGCAGCCATGAGGGTATATTGAAGGACTGGGCCGATAATTACCTCGCCAGCCAGCAGTAACCGTCCAAATAACACGGCGGCGGGAGATAACAAGGCGGTGAAAATTCTTATTAGCCGAGAAAATGTGCGCCGGTTTACCCGGCGGTGAGCAAATGTGGTTAATATGAGCAAGGTTATCCCGTCCGCTGACACGATATTGTCGCGCGACCTTGTCTAAATCTAAGGCCGCGGCGCGGCCGTGATTCCGACCGCCGTCTTTCATTTATCTCCGCGGCTGCGATAATTATTAATCATGCATATAATTTTTCATCATAAAAATAAAAATGCTGTTGGGATCGCGCGGGCGGCTCGGCGCTAGTGCGGTTAACGCGTCGCCGCTCGACGGGAATAACGGGCGGCGGACGTCGCGTCCTTGCTTGATATCTATCTGGCTGAACGAAATGGATCATTCACGTGCTTAATCGATTTTTAAACCACATTCATTCCCGTCCTGAATTATTGATTCTGGTATTGGTGATTACAATCATTGCCATGCTCATAATTTCACTGCCGACCTATTTGGTGGATTTTCTTATCGGCCTGAACATTGTCATCGCCATGCTGGTATTCATGGGGGCGTTTTATATCGATCGCATTTTAAGCTTTTCGACGTTTCCCGCGGTGCTGTTAATAACGACTCTGTTCAGACTGGCGCTGACGATAAGCACCAGTCGGCTTATCCTGACCGACGCCGACGCTGGTGAAATTATTGCCACCTTCGGCCAGTTTGTCATCTGCGATAACCTGGTGGTGGGGTTTGTCATTTTTGCCATCGTGACCGTGGTTCAGTTCATCGTCATCACGAAAGGCTCTGAAGGTGTCGCCGAGGTGGCCGCGCGCTTTTGTCTGGACGGGATGCCCGGCAAGCAGATGAGTATTGACGCCGACCTGCGCGGCGGCGTGATCGACGCCGAAGGCGCACGCGAGCGGCGCAGCGTGCTGGAACGTGAAAGTCAGCTCTACGGCGCGTTCGGCGGCGCGATGAAGTTTATTAAGGGCGATGCGATCGCCAGCATTATCGTCGCCTTCGTCAACTTTATCGGCGGCATCGCGGTGGGCATGAACCAGCATCACATGGATCTGTCTCAGGCGTTGTCCACGTTTACTCTCTTGACCATCGGCGACGGGCTGGTCGGCCAGATTCCGACGCTACTGATCTCGATTAATGCAGGCCTCATCGTCACCCGGGTCAACGGCGATGGCGATAATCTGGGCCGCAATATCATGCAGCAATTGCTGGGAAACCCCTTCGTGCTGCTTGTCACCGCCGTGCTGGCGCTATCCATCGGTATGCTGCCCGGCTTTCCGCTGCCGGTGTTCGTTATGCTGGCGATGGCGCTCGGGACATTGCTGCTGATGCGCCAGCGGCAAACCCGCACCGTCCCGCTGCCCGCGCCCGCGGACTATGCCGGCGGCATGACGCTGCACGCCGGAAGAGGGGACGGCCAGCCGGCCGGCGGCTATCCGGATCGGATGATGCCCGAGGCGCTGGTGGTGATCCTACAGGTGTCGCGCGCCAATTACGCCCGGCTGGAAAAAGAGCAATTATGCGAACGACTGCGCGGCCAGTTCCTTATCGACTTTGGCGTCACGTTGCCGCCTTTGATGCTACGCCCCTGCGAACATACGGATGATCGGACGGTGGGGGTACTGCTTAATGAAATTCGCGCCGACACCTTCACCATCCACTTCGACATGTTGAGGCGCAGCATACCCGGCGACCGGCCCTGTCCGTCCGACGTGACATTGCATCAGGATCAGGAGGCGGTGTGGGCGTCGCCGAATGATCGGGAGAAGCTGCTTGCCGCGGGTTGCGTGCTGCGCCCGGCGGTGGATGAACTCTATCACTGCTTCGCGGTGATGCTGACTCACCACGTCAACGAATTTTTTGGCGTGCAGGAAACCAAGCACTTGCTGGATCAAATGGAAGGCCATGCGCCCGATCTGCTCAAGGAAGTGTTGCGCCACGCTACGGTGCAGCGCATCGCCGAGTTGCTGCAGCGGCTGCTGATGGAGCGCATTTCCATTCGTCATTTGAAGCTGATTATGGAGGCGATGGCCCTGTGGGCGCCGCGGGAAAAAGATGTGTCCGCGCTGGTGGAGCACGTACGCTGCGCGCTGGCGCGCTATATCTGCCACCAATTCGCCACCGATAACCTGCTGCGGGTGGTCATGCTGTCGCCGGAAGTGGAGGAAACCCTTCGCGCCAGCATCCATAGCACGTCGGCGGGCACTTTCCTGAATCTCAGTCCGCAGGTGTCGGAAGAATTAATGGCGTTATTTACCGCCGCCCTGGAAAACTTGCCCATCGTCCAGCGCGATATTGTGCTGCTGGCGGCGGCGGATATTCGACGTTTTATCAAATCACTTATTCAACATCGTTTTCGCGATTTGGAAGTGCTGTCATTCGATGAATTAACAGACAGCGTAACCGTAAATGTCATCAAAACAATTTAAACCAAAAGGAATACGACATGTACGTTGATATTGCGGCATTGGTACGCGAGGCGCTGCTGGACAACGGCTGCGATCCCAGTTTACTGGGTAATTTCGACAGTCATTCCACGATTGCGCTGGATTTTAATGACATTCCAAGTGTTTATATCAGCAGCAGCGATGACGATATCTGGCTGTGGTCGCGCATTGCGGAATATCAGGACACTATCCTTGAGCAATGTTCGTATAACTTATTAAAAGAGTTGCTTGAAGGCGCGGAGTATATTCGCGGGGGGCATTTTTCGCTGGCTGAAAATGAAAGCTACCTTGAGCTTAAGGCGCTGCTGTTGCCTTGGTGTCTGGAGAACAAACAAAATTTCGCCAGTGCATTAAGCGGCTTCTTCGAGCGTTTGGAACGTTTCACTAAGGCGTTACGCTAAATGGAGTGGCCGCTGAGAATGCTGCGACGACAGGCGCTTCCCCTGCGTCTGTCGGGGCCAATTATTGAGGCGGCGCTGCCGGAGGTGGTGGTAGGCGAGATTTGCGAGATCCGCCGTCATTGGCGCTCGCGCGAAGTGATCGCTCATGCGCAGGTGCTGGGGTTTCACCGCGAGCGGACGGTGCTCAGCCTTATCGGCGCCGCCCACGGCCTGTCGCGGGAGATGCTGATCCATCCCACCGGCGGCCCGCTGCGGGTGGCGGTAGGCGACACGCTGCTCGGCACCATCATCCTGCCCTCGGGCCGGCTGAGTGAGCGCCTGGTGCCGCCGCCGCCGCAGGCCGGCGCCGTTGAACTGCGCGCCATTGATGCGCCCGCGCCGGACTATCGTCAACGCGTGGGGGTGCGGCAACCCCTTATCACCGGCATCCGCGCGCTTGATGGGCTGCTGACCTGCGGCATCGGCCAACGCGTGGGAATTTTTTCCTCCGCCGGGTGCGGCAAAACCCTGCTAATGCATCAGCTGATTGCCCACGCCGACGCCGAGGTGTTCGTTATCGGCCTGGTGGGAGAGCGGGGTCGCGAGGTGACCGAATTCGCCGAGGCATTACGCCTCTCCCCCCGCCGACATCAATGCGTACTGGTGTATGCCACCTCCAATTACGCCTTCCTGGAGCGATGCAATGCCGCGCTGGTGGCGACGACGGTGGCGGAATACTTTCGCGATCAAGGCAAACGGGTGGTGCTGTTCCTGGATTCCTTGACTCGCTTTGCCCGCGCGCTGCGGGATGTGGCTCTGGCCACGGGCGAAGCGCCGGCCAGACGGGGCTACCCCGCTTCGGTGTTTGACGCGCTGCCGCGTCTTCTGGAGCGGCCGGGGAATACGCATACCGGCAGTATTACGGCATTTTACACGGTGCTGTTGGAAGGCGATGACGAGCCGGATCCCATCGCCGACGAAATCCGCTCGATTCTCGACGGCCATATTTACCTCAGCCGTAAACTGGCGGCGGCGAATCACTATCCGGCTATCGATATCCTACGCAGCGCCAGCCGCGTGGCGGGGCAGGTGACCGAATCCCGGCAACAGTCGCTGGCCGGCGTCATTCGTGGCCTGATGACCCGGCTGGAGGAGATGCAGACCTTGATCGATTTAGGGGAGTATCGCCCGGGGGATAACGCGGAAAATGACCGAGCGCAGGCCAAAAAACAGGCGCTATGGGACTTCCTTCGCCAAGACGCCGATCGGGCGGAGGATGTCGGCCAGACGCTGAGGCTAATGCATGCCCTTGATACGTGATATCGAACGACTCAGCGCGCGCTGCGAGCTGTGTTACCGCACGCTGACGGCGACGCTCGCGGCGCTGGTGCGGCAACGGGAAACGCTGGCCTCCCGGCTCAAGACGCTGGGGGAGCAGCAGTGGACCGTCGCGCGGCAAACGGCGCTTGTCCGGCCACAGGGGGTCGTCGATCGCAGCGCAATGATGTTGCATCAGCAGCGGTTGATGGCCCTGCGCGAAGAAAGCCGGCGGCTGGCGGATCGGCAGCGGCAGATGGAACAGGCGGTGCTAGCGCTGGATAAGCAGCAGCGTGAGGCGCTTGGCCAACGGCGCGCGTGGCAGAGGAAGCGGGAAAAGTACGATGGCTGGCTTGAACGGCAGCGGCACGCCAATCGGTTAATGCAATTGTACCGGCAGGAGACAGAAACAGAGGAGATGATGACATGGAACCGCTCGCAAGGATAAGGGACTGGCCGTCAGCCACGGCGGCATCCCCGGCCATTACGCCGCTGGCGGAGAGAGTTTCCGCCTCATCGCCAGAGAATGTGCATGCAGACTGGCGCGCCGCGCCTTCATCGTGCGGCGGCGGGGAGCGTCAGCAGGTCGCCGTCACGGAAGACCGCCTGCTGGAGGAGTGGTCATCTGCATGGGGGGAGCAGGCGTTTTCGTCGTGCTCTTCGTTGCAGGGGCAGTGGCGCAGGGCGGCCGTCACTCGGAGCCGGCAAAGGGCGGCGGCCCGGCGGTGAATGGCGCGCGGCGCTTCACGGGCCCGGTGCGGGCAAGTTGCGCGCACCGATCGCGCAGCCGGAGCCGCGAGCGTTGGCGGAAGCGCTTCATACGGCCCTGGTCAAAGAGATTGAGCAAAGCCAGTGGCTGGCGCTGCAGCGCGCCGCCGATCCGCTGCTGATGTCCACAGTACTGGCCGAGCGCCATGATGCACCCGGCGCCCGCTACCGGCAGAAACGGCGGGCGCCGCGCCAGCCGGAACCGCAGCCGTTGCCGTCCCCCGCGCCGCAGGAGATGACGGCGGCGACCGCGCAGTGGATCTATCGGTTCCGCGGCGATGAAGGGGATTTTGTGCGGATCCTGGCGGCGATGGATGAGGGGGGATATCGGCTGATCCCGTCCAGCCATCAGGTAAGGGATCGCCTGGCGGCGCATCTTCCGGGCGCGCCTGCGGGCGTTCGCCTGATGAATGTCCCGGCAGCGGCGTCGGCGCCGGGCCTGCCGGAGACGCCGACGTGAAGGCATTTCGGTTACGCAGGCTGACGCCAGCCGACGTCCGCTGGCGGCGGCTGCAGGCGGCATGGAACGCCCAGGGCATGCCCGCCCGTTTGCGCTCTCCTCCGGAGGGTGTCTATCTGTCCATCGGCGACGATCGCTGGCGGGGGATGATCGATCCGCGTCAGTGGCTGGCTTGGCACAGTCCGGAACTGGCGGCGCTGGCGCGCGAAGCCATCAGCGATCGCCAAATCCAGGCGTTGATAAAGGCCATGCCGCAGCCTTTGTCTTTCGCGCCGGCGGTATTGTCCGGCCAGGCTCTGGAGATCGGCCCGCTGATGCACTATCGCGCCGGCGCCGGCCCCTGTCTGTATCTGCCCGCGCAGGAGTGTCCGGTTTGGCTGACGCAATTCAACGCGCCGCTACCCCCTATCCACGCCGCCGGTTTGCCCTGTCTGTCCGGCGTTCCCCTGGTAGTGGAATGGGTGATTGGCAGCAGTCTTCTTCCGGCGGCGATGCGCAGCCAACTGGCGTCCGGCGATGTCCTGCTTATCTCGCGGCTGACTCGCCAAGTGAAATGCCAAGGACGTCCGATCGGTTTTTATTTACAACAGGAAGGAAAAATCAGCATGAAGGCCAATGATAACGATGAAGGCACGCTGGCCCCCGGCCATGTTTCTCTAACGCCCGATTTAGCTTTCGCCGCGGCCGATGCTGCCGCGAAGCCCGGTAATGCGCACGCCGCCGGTCAATCCCACAGCGCCTTCCGTATCGTAACGGCTGGCCACCCGTGGGAGTGCGGCAGTTATCCCGCGGCCTCATCCGGTCTACCGCAGACGCCGGCCGACTCTGGCGCCGCCGGCGTCCCGCATCCCGACGCCGGCGGCGAGGGGCCAGCCCCGGCGGGGCGAACACCGCTTAGCGATGAGGGGGAGGATCCGCTGGCCAATCTGCCGCTGACGCTGGAATTTATTTTGCAGCGCCGTTATCTGTCGTTGGGGGAAATACAGCAGTTTCGTCAGGGAAAGGTACTGGAGCTGGATCCGGAGGGGGAAAAACATATCGAGATACGCGCCAATGGGCATCTGCTGGCGCTCGGCGAATTGGTACAGCTCGAAGGTCGCCTGGGCGTGGCGTTAATGGAGTTGTCGCTGAATAACCGCTATGACCGCTAATTTCGGCTTGCCCAACGAGATGAGCCTTATCGGGATCCTGGCGCTGGCGACGCTGTTGCCCTTTATCATCGCCTCCGGCACTTGTTATATCAAGTTTTCCATCGTCTTCGTTATGGTGCGCAACGCGCTGGGTTTGCAGCAGGTCCCCTCCAACCTCACCCTGAACGGCATCGCGCTGATGCTGGCGATGTTTATTATGGGGCCTATCGCCGGCGATGCTTACCATGCCTACCAGGCGCAGCCGGTAACACTGAGCAGCGCCGCCTCGGTACTGGAATTTTTGGAAAACAGCATGGAGTCGTACCGGCATTATCTACAGAAATACGCCGATCCGCATCTGACGGCGTTCTTCGACCGGGCGCACGGCGGCGCGCACAACGCCGAGGCGCCAGACCATACCCCCTCGATGCTGGCGCTATTGCCCGCTTATGCGCTGAGTGAAATCAAGGACTCTTTCCGAATCGGCTTTTATCTGTACTCGCCGTTTGTGGTACTTGACGGCTGGACGTTGCTGTCGCAGGGGCTGGTGCTGCAATATCTCGATATGGGCGCCGGCACGGATATTGCAGGAGGCCCAGGATGAATAATTTGTTGTTTGCCGGTAACAAAGCCTTGTATCTGGTGCTTATTATGGCGGCGGGGCCGATCATTGTGGCAACGCTTGTGGGATTGCTGGTGGGGCTGTGCCAAACCGTGTTGCAATTGCAAGAACAAACGCTGCAGTTCGGCATCAAACTGTTGAGCGTCACCCTGTGCCTTTTTTTGCTATCCGGCTGGTATGGCGAAACGCTGTTGCAGTTTGGCCATGAAGTGATAAGGGTGGCGTTAAGCCGCGCCTGACTGATGATCTCGCCTCTGTGGTCTTCCCTGTATGAATGGCTCGTTGCCCTGGCGGTGGTGTCGGCACGCATTACGCCGGCGTTTTTCCTGTTGCCGTTTTTCAGCGGCAACATTGTTAGCATTACCGTCCGCACGCCGGTCATTTTTTTCGTCGGCGCTGCCCTGTGGCCTTACTCCTTCGACGCCATGGCCTCCCTTGAGGGCGCGCACATGCTGGAAATCGTGTTGCGCGAGGCGGCGATCGGCCTTCTGCTGGCAATATTATTGGCGCTGCCGTTTTGGGTTATGCATGGTCTGGGGGCGCTAATTGACTATCAGCGCGGCGCATTGCTCAGCAGCGCCTATGATCCCATCAGCGGCGTCGATACTTCGGAACTGGCCAATTTATTTAATCTCTTTTTTGCCGCGGTGTTTTTGCAGGGGGGCGGTTTGACGCTGCTGCTCGAGGTATTTGTCGGCAGTTATCAACTGTGCGATCCACTACAGCCCTGCCTGCCGCCGCTTGGCAAAATGACCACCCTGCTAGAGACGATGACGCCGCGTATCCTGGTGCTTTCAAGCCCCGTATTGGCGGCGCTGTTGCTTATTGAGATTTTGCTGGGCCTGCTTTCCCGCTTTGCGCCGCAGATGAATGCCTTCGCCATCGCATTAACGCTCAAGAGCGGCGTGACCTTCCTCATTATTTTGATTTACTTCGCGCCGCTGCTGCCGGACATGTTTCGTCAATATTGGCTGACGCCCCCCCAGCTGGAAGCCTGGCTGAGCGACGACCCATCGAGGGAGAGGGGCAATGAGCAATAAAACCGAAAAGCCGACGCCTAAGCGCCTGCGCGACGCCGCGAAAAAAGGGCAAACGTTTAAATCCCGCGATGCCATCATCGCCTGCACGATGCTTTGCGGCGTCGCTTGGCTAACCTCCTTTACCTCGCTGGAGAGCCTAATGGATTTTTATCGCCAACTGGTGGCCGGCAATTTTTCGTTATCTCTGAGCGCCTACCGCAACGCGCTAGTGCTTCTCGCCCTGCTGCTGCCGCTGCCGGTCATTGCGATAGGGATTGCGGCGTCGGCGCTGCCGTTGCTGCTGCAAACCGGCTTTCTGCTGGCGACCCGGGCGTTCAAGCTCAATTTCCAGGTCCTCAATCCCGCCCGCGGGATTAAGAAAATATTTAGTCTGCGTACCGCGAAAGACGGCGTAAAAGCGATGCTCTATCTGGGGGGGTTCGCCATGGCGCTGGTGATCATCTGGCGCAGTCAGCGGAAATTACTCTTTGCGCAGCTGTTTGCCAATCCGCCGGACATCGTGACCATCTGGCGACAATTGCTTATGTCGCTGGTACTTACCTGCTTATTGTGTATCGTCTGCGTAATGATCCTTGACGCTATTGCCGACTACTTTTTGCACCTGCGCGATCTGAAAATGGATAAGCAGGAGATTAAGAGGGAAATGAAAGAGCAGGAAGGAGACCCGGAGATAAAACATCGCCGCCGCGAAGCCCACATGGAGATCTTATCTGAACAGACCCAATCCGATATAAAAGGATCGCAATTGATTATTGCCAATCCCACTCATCTTGCTGTGGGTATTTATCATAATCCAGAACTGACCCCTGTGCCATTTATCTCGGTGCTGGAGCGTAATCAACGGGCGCTGGCCGTGCGCGCATATGCGAAAAAGGTCGGCGTGCCGGTGATTGAAGATGTGAAATTGGCCCGACGGATTTACCATACCCATCACCTCTATTCTTTTGTCAAGATTAACGAGCTTGACGAGGTGCTCAGGTTATTAAGCTGGTTACAAGATGTAGAAAATGCCGGGCATTATGATTATGCAAGGCTTTGTTGAATAAATCGAACTTTTAGGTGACTGGCGGCTCTGATCACTACATTCGTTTCAACATCAGGTCCCCATGGCAAAGCAAAAGTTTAAAATTACCAACTGGCCCGCATATAACAATGCGCTCAGGCAGCGGGGGGACCTGACAGTATGGCTTGATGAGTCAGCCATTGCTGCATGGACTGAGAGTACACCACCTGAACATCGTGGCCGGCCGCTTCACTACACCGATATGGCCATTACCACGGTTCTGATGATAAAGCGCGTGTTTAACCTTTCGCTCCGGGCGTTACAGGGTTTCGTTGACTCGATTTTTAAACTGATGGGGCTGTCGCTGCGCTGCCCAGATTACTCTCTGGTCAGCCGGCGAGCAAAAACCGTCGACATCAGCATAAAAACGCCAACCCGCGGCGAAATCTCACACCTGGTCATCGATGGCACCGGCCTGAAAGTCTTCGGCGAAGGCGAATGGAAAGTCAGGCAGCATGGGGCTGAGAGGCGCAGAGTATGGCGCAAGCTTCATCTGGCAGTAGATAGCGTGACACATGAAATTATCTGTGCCGATTTATCGCTAAGCGGTACGACAGATGCGCAGGCGCTGCCCGGGCTGATTAACCAAACCCACCGGAAAATCAGGGAAGCGTCGGCTGACAGTGCTTACGATACGCGTTACTGTCATGATGCTCTGCTGAGGAAAAAAATAAAGCCTCTTATCCCACCGCGAAGTGGTGCGCAATATTGGCCAGCTCGATACCATGAGCGTAACCATGCGGTGGCAAATCAGCATCTGAGCGGCAATAACGATACCTGGAAAAAGAAAGTAGGTTATCACCGGCGTTCACTGGCTGAAACGGCCATGTTCCGGTTTAAAACACTTCTGGGTGGTCATCTGAGTCTGCATGACTATGACGCGCAGGTAGGTGAGGCTATGGCAATGGTCAAAGCGCTTAACCGGATCACGCTGTTAGGAATGCCAAACAGCGTCCGCATCATGTAACAATCGCTCTGATAGGGAGGAAGTCGTCACAAATTTCGGATTTATTCAACACAGCGATTATGCAAAAGAGAATTGATGAATAGATTTTCTTTTGCATAATAACTAAGTGTGTCATTTAACCCCTATTTTACTCTGATAATTTATCTTATTTGATATGGCTATTTTCAGGAGATAAACATGATCGCTGATAATTATATTCGGAAAAAAAATATTGCTGAAGCATTATGGAAGGTGGTAAACAGCGGCGCCGGAGAAAGGGCCATGCGCGATCTACCTGAAGGTTGGCTGACGGATCTTGCAGGCGGTGACGATAATGACGATCTTCATCAGCAGCTGGAAAATGCCGCGGCTTTTTTCCGTTTTCTGTGCATTTATGACTGCCATAACCCGGATTATTATATTGGCCTCGGGGCAGTCTATCAGTTACAAAAGCAGTATCAAAAGGCGGCGGATATTTATGCGGTAGCGTTTTCTATGGCGAAACAGGATTACCGACCGGTTTTCTACAGCGGCCAGTGTCAGGCGCTGATGCATAAAAAAGCCAAAGCGAAGCGCTATTTTCAATTGGTCATTGATCATTGCCAGCAAAACGAGTTGACCCGCTGGGCGCGCCAGAGCCTCGACGAACTGAGTCAATCAGCGGGTCAGGAACAGCATAATGCCGGTCTGGACGACTGTCCCTGATGGATGGACCTGTGCCGTTCCCGCGTGAAGAACGCGGGGCGCATCTTGCGCGTGCCTCGTTTGGGCAATAACTTACGATGTTGCGCTGGGGAATAGACGATGCCTCGGGTGGGTGACAATAAGTCCGCTATAGCGCGATGTTATTGTCAGGTCAAAACCCGATATTGGAACTTGGCGCGCAAGACTTTCAACCACCGCGAGGCTTTGTTGAATAAATCGAACTTTTAGGTGACTGGCGGCTCTGATCACTACATTCGTTTCAACATCAGGTCCCCATGGCAAAGCAAAAGTTTAAAATTACCAACTGGCCCGCATATAACAATGCGCTCAGGCAGCGGGGGGACCTGACAGTATGGCTTGATGAGTCAGCCATTGCTGCATGGACTGAGAGTACACCACCTGAACATCGTGGCCGGCCGCTTCACTACACCGATATGGCCATTACCACGGTTCTGATGATAAAGCGCGTGTTTAACCTTTCGCTCCGGGCGTTACAGGGTTTCGTTGACTCGATTTTTAAACTGATGGGGCTGTCGCTGCGCTGCCCAGATTACTCTCTGGTCAGCCGGCGAGCAAAAACCGTCGACATCAGCATAAAAACGCCAACCCGCGGCGAAATCTCACACCTGGTCATCGATGGCACCGGCCTGAAAGTCTTCGGCGAAGGCGAATGGAAAGTCAGGCAGCATGGGGCTGAGAGGCGCAGAGTATGGCGCAAGCTTCATCTGGCAGTAGATAGCGTGACACATGAAATTATCTGTGCCGATTTATCGCTAAGCGGTACGACAGATGCGCAGGCGCTGCCCGGGCTGATTAACCAAACCCACCGGAAAATCAGGGAAGCGTCGGCTGACAGTGCTTACGATACGCGTTACTGTCATGATGCTCTGCTGAGGAAAAAAATAAAGCCTCTTATCCCACCGCGAAGTGGTGCGCAATATTGGCCAGCTCGATACCATGAGCGTAACCATGCGGTGGCAAATCAGCATCTGAGCGGCAATAACGATACCTGGAAAAAGAAAGTAGGTTATCACCGGCGTTCACTGGCTGAAACGGCCATGTTCCGGTTTAAAACACTTCTGGGTGGTCATCTGAGTCTGCATGACTATGACGCGCAGGTAGGTGAGGCTATGGCAATGGTCAAAGCGCTTAACCGGATCACGCTGTTAGGAATGCCAAACAGCGTCCGCATCATGTAACAATCGCTCTGATAGGGAGGAAGTCGTCACAAATTTCGGATTTATTCAACACAGCGCCACCGCGATGCTTCATTGTGGCAATAGCAAGAGCCTTGAGGGGAAATAATAAATTGCCCCGGTGAAAGCTCGTCACTTTAAGCGTATTACGACGGCGATGATGAGAATTTATTTCCCCAGGCGGCAATAATTCCTCGCGCACAATAATAATTCATCATATTTCCATCATGAAGTTTCGCCAATGAACAGGTTATACATATTATTAAGTACCTCGCAGGTTACGGTGTTGATAGATATTATGGATGATGAATAAAGAAAACGAACTTGGGTTGCTGTGCCGGGACGGTCTCGTATTACGCTTGCTGAACGGTTCGCTTAAAGGATGCGAATATTTCCTTAGCGAACCCATAACGTTATTTGTTGCCGGTGGCGAGGGGCAGACCGACTCACGTCATGCGCCGCCTTCCCTGCCGCCGGAGACCATTTTCATTCCGCGTCATCAGGGCGGCGTCAACTTTGAAATTGTCATTGATACTGCCGCGCCGCACAAAAGCGTGCTGCGCGTTTTAAACGATGACGGTACCCGCGAAACACCCCTGGTCGCTAATCGGGTGTTGACCGCCGGCCCGCAGGCGCTGGCGGTCAAAGCGGCGGCGGCGTGGGATGCGGCGATTCTGGACTATTGCGAGACGCCAACGCCGGTCGCGATGGCGCCGCAGGGGCGTACTGGCTCTGATGTCGCTGATAGCCCTGCTTGGCGCGGGTTATCTGCTGCGGTACTACCATCGTTACGGGTCATGAGGATGCCGCGACCTTGGACAGGCATTTTGCCGGTGACAACGGTAAGTTCCATCTTTTGCCCGGCAAGGACGGGAGCCTGTATATGCTGGCCGACAGTGAGCGGGATGCCTCCTGGGGCCGCCAGTCGTTGGTGCGCCACACCCCTGCCGCCGCGGTGAAGGTGGTGAAGGTGTTGAGCCGTAACGACGAGCGCAGGCGGGTGCATGCCTGGCTGGAACGGTACTATCCCTGGCTGGGTTTCCATCGCATCCACATCGACGATCCGTCCGCGCCGGAGCTGATTCTCAGCCGACAGCGGGCCGTGCTCTCCCCGGCGGAGCAGGATCGATTGAGCGAGGCGCTATTGGAAATGTTGCCTTATGCGCGGCAGATCTCGTTCGGTCAGCTGGACGACGACGCTGTGGTGCGCGACGTCGAAAACGGCTTGAGACAGCTGGCGGTCGGTTATCAGCGTGTCGATCATCCCAACAGCGTCACCTTCGTGATAAACGGTGCGCTGGAGGACGGCGAGCGCCAGCGAATCCGCCGCTATGTGGAAACCTTCCAGCAGCGGTGGAGCAGCAACTATGGTGCAGTTCGCCGTCGACCTTAAGGACGACCCGCTGGCGGGAAAATCTTTTTCCTACGGCCAGCAGAATTTTGTCAAACCCAACGCCGGCCACTGGCATTTCACCCCGTCGTCATCACAACAGATAAGGAGATAAAACGTGAACGGTATCGGTAGCCTAAGCCCGAGTGAACAGAGCAGGTACGCTGGCAATCCCAGCCAAGCCGTAAATCACATTGAGTCGATATACGATAGGGCTGCTAATGCGGTAAATCAACAGGATAATATTGATCCCCTGGCGGCATACATGGCGCAGAAAAATGACGCGAATCTTAAAAACGGCTTTCTCAGCCTGACGACCCGATTGAAGATGTTCAGCGATATCGTCTCGGAAATCATTCGCAACTCGCGCTAACGGCAAGGCGGGAAACTTGCCTCACTCTCAAAGGAAACGAGATTATGCACGCAAGCATCAGCCCCCTTTAGCGGGGCAACCCTCTCCAGCACTCATCGACCGTTTCCGTCGCGCGGGAGGGGATCTGCAGCTTGGAGGAGAAATTACTGCACACCCTTGTCGCCGGCGTGGCCGAGAACCACCACGACAAGCTCGCGCTATTGCGGCCCCCGCCCCCGCTAAGCCAGCGGCATGACGCGCTGACGGACATGGTGCGGCAGCAAGTCAACGGCATGAAATACACCATGCGCACCTCGCTGATAGCGGCACTGGTCAATAAAGCCACCCAGGCGGTAAAGACCGTGCTAGGCACATGAGCAGCGCCAGCCGCCTGGCCTGCGGCGCCATGCTGAGCGCCTGTAAAGATGAGGCGTTGCTTAAAAGCCTCGATCAGGTACAGGCTAACGAGGTCATTGCCACGCTGCAACGCAACAATATCTCCGCTGAAAAGAGAGACCACGGCAAAAGTGGTTACAGCATTACCATTCGCAAAGTGGATTTGCCGGCGGCCGTGGATCTGTTGAAAACTTACCAGTTACCTTCGCCGCCCCGCATGGAAATCGCGCGGATGTTTCCCGGCGACTCACTGGTTTCTTCGCCGCGCGCCGAAAAGGCAAGGTTGTATTCGGCTATCGAACAGCGCCTGGAGCAATCATTGCAGGTGCTTGAGGGGGTCGTGAATGCGCGCGTTCACGTCAGCTACGATATCGACGCCGGCGAGAACGGCAGGACGCCCCGACCGGTACACCTTTCCGCGCTTGTGAGCTATGAGCCGGAAAGCGATCCGTCGCTCTTGATAGGCGATATAGGCGATGTGAAACGTTTCTTGAAAAACAGCTTCGCCGAGGTGGCCTACGAGCATATTTCAGTCGTCCTCTCCCGCCGGCCGGTGCCGCAGCATCTACCGCCGGTGCGTCAGTCGCCCACCGCGGCGGCATCGCTTAACGGCTGGCGACTGGGGGGCGTTGGCGCCGGTCTGGCCTTGCTGCTGTCGGCCGGATTATGGTGGCGAAAAAAGCGGGCTGCGGCCATGCGCGCGAGATGAGCGATGAGTGTCGTGCCCCTTGATAGCATTATGTACGATCCCCTGACGTGGATCCATCCGGCCCGCTTTGCGCTGCCTGCCAGGCTGGACGGCATCGCGCAGCGCTCGATACTTAACGGTATGCTGATAAGCCTGTACGGGCTCAGTCTTGAGCGTCCGGCGCTGCCCGCGCACTCTTTGCCGCGCCAGTTCGTCGAGGCGTGGCATTTGCTGCCCCAAACGGCGCTGCTGATGGCCTGCCAGCGTCATCGGGCCTCGCTCGCCAGAGGCGGGTGCGGTGCCGGTTTTCCCGATTGGTTGCGACAGTTCGCCGCGCTACCGCTGATGGCATCCCGATCATCGCCCACGGAGAGCCTGCCCAGCCCGGCACGGCTGTTAGCGTGGGGGCGATATGAATTGCTGGCGTTTGCGGACGGTTTGCCTCGCGGCCTGCGCCAGCGCTTGGATCTGCTGTTCCCGCCGGAGGAGGGCCGGGATGATTCATATGGATTGTCCCGACCGTCCCCCTGTCGACTATTACTCAAACTTGCCTTTCAACATGCCAAGAGACATCCCGCTACGCCGGATGCCGCCGGTTTACGGCGGTATATTGATCAAACGTGAACACCTCCAGCGCCAGCGTTGCGCGATGGATTTAATCAAACAGACCCGCCGCGAGACGGTGAAATGCCTTAAACAGGCCGCCGAAGAGGCGGAGCGCTTGCGAAGCCAGGCCATAAGCGAAGGATACCAGCAGGGAGTGTTGGCCGCGGCGGACGCGGTGGCCGACTATCTTGCCGAGCGGCAGGGTCTGCGTCTGTCGCTGCAGCGCGAGGTTGAGGACCACACCCGCGCGCTGCTTACGGCGGCGTTGTCCCATGCTGATTTGCTGCTGGTGCTGCTGGAAGAGTGGCTGGCGCAACAGCCCGAGCCGTCGATTCCGGCGCCGCTGGAGCTGTGGGTGCCAGCGGTTCGCCGCGCCGCCGCGCTACGGCTCAAGCGCCAGATAGGCGCGCTGTGGCGCGGCAAATATGACATCATCGCCCACGACGGCGGGAGTTTTATCATGAAACATGGCGATCAGGTCGCGGAATTCGATGCCGAGGCGTTTATCGACGCGGCAACGCGGCAGATGGCCTCTTGCCCTGACTATGGCACAAAAGCCCGCCGGCTCAGTGAACAAGGGCTGCAAGCGCTGTCGGATCGGCTGATGCGGCATTTCGCCGGCGAACATGCCCTGCCGATACGTGAACCTTAGCGCGCATCGTCAGTCTGTCGTCAGAGCGGCAGTGATTAGTGAAGGCATAAAGGCATAATGGGAGCAATGATGACTGAATCTCAACCTCAACGCGGAGGGGATCGCCGCCTTGGCGTCGCCATCGCGCTGGCGGCGACGCTGGCGTTAAGCGGCTATGCTTGGGGGCCCGCCGACGACAACCCCGCGCGCGCCTGGTTGGCAAGCGTGGCCGATCCCGGCTGCACGGCTGGCGGCGCCGTAACCAACCGGCAGACGCCGCCGATGCTCTATCGCGCGCTGGCGAGCTGCGTTCGCGCGCAGCATTATCAGGACGGCGTGCTGCTGTTTGCTCGCGCGGGCAGCTACAGCTGGTATGACGCGCTGCGGGTGGATAGCGATGAAGCGCGGGAGGCGCATAGCCTGCTGCTGGCGGAAACCCTGAAGAGCGTCGATAAGCGCCGGCGGCAGGCCTTTTGGATGGTGGCGAAAGCGACCCTTGCGGATAAACAGGGGCATCAGGCCATCTGCCAGCGCATTCAGGCGATCGGTAAACCGGCCTATCTGCCTGACTATCTGTCATCGTTCGCCACCGCCGGCGCCCTTACCCGGCCGCTGGACGATGAGGCGATGTGGAAGACCGCGATCGCGGGCTATATGCATTGCCCCACCGACGTGCTGGTCATCCGCTAATCGGCGCCCACCCGGCTATTTCTTCATCATGACCTTCAGATTGGCAAAGGGGTTGTGGGTCGCCATCCCCACGTCCCGCTGCGCATCCTCGCCCGCGACCACCGTCGAGCCGTACAGACTTGCCTCAGTGTATTTTTCATGCTCATGGTCGTGGCAATACAGGCACAACATATCCCAATTGCTGCCGTCCTCGGGATTGTTGCCGTGGTCGTGATCGGTATGATGCACCGTCAGCTCGCGCAAGTTGGAATAGGTAAACTCGCGGCTGCAACGGCCACAAACCCAGGGAAACAGCTTCAACGCTTTTTCACGATAGCCGTTTTCCAGTCGGGCATAATTTTTTGGAATATAAGCCATAAATGACACGCTCTCCGCGCGGTAGAAAACCCCTTGAGAGTGTAGCTTAAATCCCGCCGCTATCGCTATAGCCACCTGGCGGCGACGGGACGCCGCCGGGATTTTCCCCGCCGGCGATATAGATGTTTAAGTAACGTTTATCGCTGCGGCACTATGGTAGGAAAAAATTAATTTACCGAAGTACATGAAAAGAGATCAAATTCTTCTGCTTGGCTGGTGTGTCGGCTATGCCATGCTATGGACGGGTGTCACCTTCCTGCTAGATCCCACCGTTCCTTATGATGCTATCGAGGCGCTGAATTGGGCGATGAATGCGGAATGGGGATCGCCCAAAAATCCCTGGCTGGTGGGCCTGGTCATGCGGCCGGCGCTGTGGCTGTCGGCACCCTGGTTGAGCTTTTACTGGTATGCGACGCATTTTTTGGCGGTTGCGCTGGGCATGTTTGGCGTTTGGCAACTTGCCTGGCGCCTAAGCGGCGACAGACGCCTGGCCTGGCTGGCGCTCAACCTCAGCGGCGTCATCAATTTCGATATCATTTCCTTTAACGATAATTATCTGTTAGTCATGCTCTGGCCTTGGCTGTGGGTGTTTTTCCTACGGGCCGCCTTCGATCGCCCCGGTTGGTGGCTGGCGTTCGCCGTGACGGGGGGGGGCTGGCGTGCATGGCGAAATATTCCAGCCTCTCGTTCATGTTCTCGGCCTGGATGTTGACGCTGCTAATACCGGCCATCCGCCGGTGTTATCGCCAACCGGCGTTTTATCTGGCCGTTCTGGTATGGCTTATTATTGTGGCACCAAACGGATGGTGGTTGTGGCAAAACGACTTTGCCGCCTTTAAATGGGTGGATTCGCAGGTCACGCCCGGTGTGACGCTGTACGGGCTACGCTCGGCAGCGACGGTGTTTTATCCGTTGGCGGTGCTTGCCGCCGTGCTCATCGTGCTGCGGGCCCGTCTGGGCTGGCCACCCACCCCGCAGGGCCGGGCGGCTCTGGGGATGATGGTGATCCCGCTGGCGCCTATCCTGGTGTGGTTCACCTTCACGACGGCGGCCGTATCACCGAATGGCTACAGCCTTACATGATGCCCGCCACGGCGCTGATGATGGCCTGCGTGATGCAACCGCCTAACCGGCCGCTGGCGGGCACGCTGAAAAAACTGTTGCTGTGGGCGCCGGTGGTGCTGGCGGGCTACAGCGCGGTGATGCTGTTAAACCTGCGAGGTGCCGGCGAAAAATTAGCCGGCATCAAGCCCTTTAGCCAGCAGGTAAACGAACGCTGGCAGCGGCAGTATCACCAGCCGGTGCGCTTTGTCGGGGGCGATTATTTATCCCAGTGGCTGACGTTCTACACTGATGACCGTCCGGCGGTGATTACCCCCTGGTCCGTGTATCGGCGGCCGAATATCTACACCCGCTCGTTGCGTCAGGATAGGTTGTTGCACGATGGCGTACTGCTGCTGGGGCCGCGCGGGCAGAACTGCGGCGAAGCGGATTTCAACGATATACTGGCGCCCTGGCCGGCATTATCCATCGGTTATCGCGAGGAGATGACTTTTGTGCCCCATCCCAGCGCCGTTCCGATTTGTCTGGCGTTTGTGCCGCCGATGACGCCGGAATGATCTCGCTACACTTCAACTCACCGCGGGGAAGAAATGCTGTGACTACCGCGATTCGCCGCACGGGTTAGACGCTCTGGCCGCCGTATACCGGCGCCTTGTTCCAGCTTTTCGCTAGCGCTGGCAATACACCACCGCAGGCAGCTTTCGCCCGCTTCGCCGAATACGCTGCCTGGCGCCAGCTCGACGCCGGCCTCGGCCACCAGCGCTTTACAAAATGTTAAGCTGTCGTTTAGGCCGTGTACGCGGAAAAAGAGATACATGGCGCCCTGGGGCAGCGGTACTTCGACATCCGCCAGCGAGCCGAACCGCTGATATAGATAGTCGCGGGAAGCCTGAAAGCGGGTCACCGTCTTCTGGCGTAACGCCTCTCCCTGGTTTACCGCGACCAGGCCGGCTTTTTGCACGAAACCGGGGGCGCAACTGCTGTTATATTCAATCAGTTTGCCCAATTCATGCATCAGCGCCGGCGGCGCGACCACCCAACCCAGCCGCCAGCCGGTCATCAGCCAACTTTTGGAAAAACTATTGATGACCACCAGCCTGTCGTTAGGATCGGCAATATCGAGGAATGACGGCGCGCAGCGATCGGGGGGTCCGTCATACACAATGCGGCTATAGACCTCATCGGAAACGATCCAGATACCGTGCCGCCGGCAGTGCGCCAATATCTGCGCCTGTTGAGCCGCCGGCATCACCCAGCCGCTGGGGTTGTTGAGGGAATTGATCACCAGCGCCCGGTAATCGGGCGTCAAGGCGTGCAATAACGTTTCCGGTGAGAGATGCCAACGGGCGATGCCCTGCTCGTCCGGCCGCAGCTCAAGCGCGACCTCCTCCACCTGCGCGCCGAGAATGCGCGGGATCTCCACCAGGTTCGGCCATACCGGCGTCACCACCACCACCCGATCCCCAGGGCTATACAGCGCTTGGGCGGTCAGCATCAGCGCGGATACTCCGGAAGAGGTCACAACGATCCGCTCCGCACTCACCGGCTGGTGCAGCCGCGAAAGGGAGTGTGCCAGCGCCTCACGCAAAGCCGGCTCGTCGAACCAGAACGGCAAAATATCGTCGCGGCCGATGCCGGCGTTGGCGACGTCGCGAATAGCGGAGAAGCGCAAATCGCGCACCGCTTCCCGCGCCAAGGCCGGGTGTCCGGCATGTAAAGGAAACTCTGACATAGTAACGACAGCCTTTTATTAGACAAGGGGATCCGCTGCGCCCGCCATCCGTTACGCCGCCTGCGGCAAGCGGCCCGGTACGGATGACTGCGTATCAGCCACCAACTCCCATCAGAGTAACCGATACTTAATTGCCAACAATAGCGATAATTGCTGTCGCAGCGAGGGCGCCTACCGATAATGCCTCTCACGGCTAACGACCGTAGCGCTTTCGGGAAAATCTTTGGTAGCAACGGCTGTTGCACGTTGTCGCGCTAGGGGACTGAACGCGATCGGGAGAATTGGCACCGGAATTGCATGCTTATTTGCCTCACGTCTCTCAAGGAGTTAAGCATGGCCGCCGAACAGTACGACAGTCTGTTGCCCATCAAGCGCTCGCCGCCTTTCCTTGGCTGACGCCACGGCGCGTGAGTCTGTTTTGTCGCTCCGAAAACGCCACATTGCGCGTCATTGATCAGTATAATCAAGGCTATGCGCTGCGCATCCATCGGCCGAATTACCATTCATTAGCGGATATCCGAAGTGAACTCTGCTGGCTGCAAGCGCTACAGGCCGCCGGCATTGCGGTGTCAAAGGCCAGGCTGCAACAGGACGGCCTGCCCGTGGTTTCCCTGCGCGCCGCTAACGGGCAGACTCGCTATGCGGTGCTATTGACTGGATTGAAGGCACGGTATTGCAAAGCGATGTCGACAGCGTGCGCAAAATCGATTTCGTGGTGCTGGGCGAAATTACCGCGCGCTTGCACCAGCAAAGCCGGCAATGGATGCTGCCGGCCGAATTTAGCCGCCTAACCTGGGATCATGATTCGATGGTCGGGGCGAAAGGGCTCTGGGGACACTGGCGGTCGGTGCCCGCCTGCGACCCTGTACACGATTCTGTGTAAATGCCTTTTCTCAGAAGTGACCGTCCAGGCGGTCACCGAACTCGATAATAAAGCGGCTCATTGCCATGCGCCAGTCCCTCAAAGGCATTGTCCATTTCTGTGAGGCCGCCTGTATCGCCAGCCACACCACCTTTTTCACTGCGTCGTCGGTCGGGAACACCTTGCGCTTTTTGATGGCATGCCGGATCACGCTGTTTAACGACTCGATGGCGTTGGTCGTGTAGATCACCTTGCGGATGTCCCAGGCACTGGAGAACGCTTCCAGCGCCTGCAAGCCGGCTTCTTCCGTAGGGGCCTGATAGATAGCTTTCAGGTCGCGGGTGACGGCCTTGAAGTCCTTCCAGGAGACGAACCGCAGGCTGTTGCGCACCATATGTACGATACACAGCTGGAGCCGCGCCTCCGGATACACCGCGTTAATAGCGTCAGGGAAACCTTTCAGCCCGTCTACGCAGGCGATAAGGATATCGTTCAGGCCGTGTTTTTTCAGCTCTGTCAGCACGTTCAGCCAGAACTTTGCGCTTTCATTTTCGGCCAGCCACATACCTAGCAACTCTTTCTGGCCTTCGATGTTGATGCCCAGCGCCAGGAACACAGATTTGTTGATGATGCGGCTGTCCTGCCGGACTTTTAGAACGATACAATCAAGATAAACAATGGGATAGACTGCATCCAGAGGCCGGTTTTGCCATTCGACAACCTGCTCCATGACCGCATCGGTGACCTTTGAGACCAGCGCCGGCGAGACATCGGCGTCATACAGCTCTTTGAACGCGGCGGCGATCTCGCGGGTGGTCATCCCTTTGGCGTACAACGATAAAATCTGGTTATCCATCCCGCTAATCCGGGTCTGGTTCTTCTTCACCAGTTGCGGTTCAAAGGAACCGTCACGATCGCGCGGAGTACGCAGCGCCAGCGGGCCATCGCCAGTGGTAACGGTTTTTGTGGAATAGCCGTTGCGGGCGTTGGTCCCCGGTTTAGGCTGATTTTTATCGTAGCCGAGGTGATGGGTCATTTCGGCATTGAGAGCTGCTTCGACGCTGATTTTTTTCAGCAGCCGATCGAAGTGACTGAGATCTTCAGGGGTTTTGAGATTTTTGGCCAGTTCGTTAGCCAGAGCCTGCAACTGTTTTTCGTCCATAAATTAACCTGTTTTTGATGTTGGATTGAACATATCAAAATCAGGCAAATACACAAATTTCTAAACAGGCTCCGGCCTGCAGATTCCGACGTATCCGATCAGCTGTTCCGGCGACATCCGATCAGTTATTCCGATATTTTCCGATCACCCATTCCAGTGATATTCGTTCACGTGTTCGCTCATCTTCTGACTCGAGTTTAGTCTATTTTTCCTGTGCTGGCTACTCCTTGCTCTTTGCGTAGTGATTCGCCTTTAAGTTCCAGTCTATAGCTGGGGTGTACTAACCGATCGAGTAACGCGTCAGCTGTAGTGGGGTTTTCTATCAGTCCATACCATTTTTTCACCGGCAGTTGACTGATCAGGATGCTGCTGCTTTTGTCGTAGCGATCTTCCATCACCTCCAACAGCATCGTTGCCTGCATCGGACTTATTGATTCTAGGCCCACGTCGTCCAAGATCAGTAACTCTATTTTTTCTAACTGCTTAAGCTGTTTTAGATAGGTCCCGTCTACCTGACACTGGTGAAGATGGGCCAGCAACCGACCCACTCGCCAGTAACGCACGCTATATTGCTGCCGGCATGCCTGCTCACCAAGCGCACAACTGAGCCAGGTTTTGCCCGTACCTGTTGGCCCCGTGATGAGTATGCTTTTCTGATATTTCAGATATTGTCCCCCTAGCAGATCTCGCATCTGTTCCGGTGTCACTCCTCGGCTAGGGATATAGCGGATATCTTCCGGTTTTGCCTGCAAGCGCATTTGCGATTGCCGTCGCATACGGCATATGTTATTGTTTTTTCTATGTAAATTTTCCGCTTCTACCATCAGCGACAACCGCTCCTCGAACCCCAGCTCCCCATAACTCCCCGGGAGTTCGCGTTGCGTCTCCAACGCCTGGACCATTGCCGACAACTTCAGCTCTCGCAGAGCCATTAACAGTGTATCCATATTTATTCTCCTTAGTGATAACTGTCCGGACCTCGGAGGTTTTCGTGAACCAGCATTGATACGCCGGCTCCGTCCTGGGTGACCTCACTTTCACGACCGTGTTTCAATACGTTGGCTATGAAAGAGCGGTTAATGCACCCTTTTTCCAACGCCAGCGCGCAGGCCTTCTCCAGTCGCGTCGTCTCATAGCGCCGTTGCAGATTGAGTAGCCCCAGCACGGAGCGGTAAGCCCGCTTTTACTCTTTTGGATGGACGCGACCACTTTCAGTGTGCACACACCCACCGACAGCGCCCAACTGCACAACCTTTCCGGCGTCCACTGACTCTGCCCCTTATGGTTAGCCGGCATGTGCGCCGCCTGAGTCGTGTGCCTATAGGCGTTATCGCTGCGAGTGTGCGTAGCCACGCAGACGCCCTTATGGTGGATTTGCACCAGCCGTTGGGTGGCGATGACGTCAACGCGCTCGCCAACCAGCGGATGCGGCACCGAGTACCAGTTTTTGCCGTAGTCTATGTGGTAATCAGGTCCCACTCGGGCAACGAGATACTCACTGTATTCCCATTGTGTGGGCGGTAGAGGCCCAAGAGCCGGTTTGTCCAGCTGCTCGAAGCGTTCAAGGCGACTTTGTCCGCCGTAATGACGCATCGGACGCAAATTCAACTCATGATTGAGTTCTCGTATCACCTGGTTGAGTTCGGCCAGCGAGTAGAACCTACGTTTACGCAACCGGGCCAAAACCCAGCGTTCTACCAGCTGCACAGTTGATTCTGCCTTCGCCTTGTCTTTCGGTTTTCTCGGGCGCGCCGGTAGCACCACTGTCTCATAGTGATTTGCCAGCGCCTGGTAGCTCTGGTTTATGACCGGCTCATAGCGGTCAGGGGTGCTGACAGCGCTGCGCAGATTATCAGGTATCATCAGCTCCGGAACCCCACCCATGAAGTGCAGGCAGCAGCTATTGGCGTTGAGCCACGATGCCATGTCCTGGCCTTCGCAGGCTTCGATATACGCATAGCCTGACACGCCCATGGCAGCGACGAAGATAGCGACCTGGCGTACGCTACCGGTCGCAGGGTTGACGATAGGTACGGTGGGGCCACAGAAGTCTATGAAGAGCTTTTCGCCAGCCTTGTGCTCCATGCGCATGGAACGCCTCTGCTTCTTTTTCCAGTCACGGAACAGTGCACAAAACTGTGAGTAACCGAGGGCATCACCGCCCACGGCGGACTGATATTCCATCCAGAGCAGCTGCTTGGTCATGCCCTTGCGGCTTAACTCGGTATCGATATCAAGCCAGCTGGGTAAGGTATTGATAACTTTTCCGGATTTGCCGGGATAGAGCAGGCGGTCGAGGTCGACGGGGGACAGTTCCGCCGGCAATGGCCAGACCAGGTTAGCTACCGTGAATCGGCCGAGGATATCGTGCACGGTAGTACAGCCTATGCCGAGCGCTGCTGCGATAGTGCGATTCGAGCGACGCTGCTCGAATTTCATACGTAAGACATTAATATAGTTGCACATTTCCGTTCTCGCTTTCTTCTTTTTACGTGCCATGCCATGCCCCCGGAAGCTAAAAGTCTCCAGAGTATGGCGGAACAGAAGATGAGCGATCGGACAGAATCGGAATCGCTGATCGGGCGACCGGAATCAGTGATCGGATGAAATCAGAATTAGTGATCGGGTGAAATCGGAATCGGTGATCGGATGTGACCGGAACCAGCACGGCCTGAGCCCGGACGATTGCGCGCTCATTGAGCACTGCTTGAGCCGGACGGTGGACGCCCTGCGACGTTATGGGCAATCTCCCGCGCGTTTTGGGCTGATCCACGCCGATTTACGGCTGACCAACGTCATGCGGTACCGGGATGAAACGAGGGTGATTGACTTCGACGACTGTGGCTTCGGCTGGTATTTACACGATCTGGCGGCGGCAGTCAGCTTTGTCGAACACCCCCCCGCCGCGCCGGAATGGGTCGCGGGCTGGTTAGAAGGCCATCAGCGCCACTGCCCGCTCGGTGAGGAGGATAAGGCGGTGCTGCCGGCGCTGTTCATGCAGCGGCGTATTCAACTGTTGGCGTGGGTGGGCTCCCATGCCGAGACCGAGCAGGCACGCTCCCTGGGGCCGCAATGGGTTGGCGAAACGCTGCGTTTATGCCGCCGGTATCGGGATAACACTGGGCTACCGATAGGCGCCGGTTAAACAGGGAAGGGGCGCCCGCCGATATAATGCTCGCGGCGGCGGGGACAGCCCGTCTTACCTCAAAGGAATAGCGGCTTCGATTAGCAAGTAATAAAGAGACTAATGGTAATCCTACTAACCAATAAATGGAAATTAAATGAACTCCTGGTATTTTAATATCAAATCATTTTTTGTGTATAATGATTTACATTACTATTAAGTATTTGAATTTACTTATTGTGAAGTCAGGGTTTCATATTTTAATGGCTTGTGGAGAATGTTATTTAATTGTGCTGAAAGATGGATTTTCAGCGCAGTGGGCGTTATGTCCTGAATTATCCCGTCATGCTTAATTATCGCTAATGAATATGTCTGTTGAGACGACCTGCCTGGCTTCGGACCCACTACTAATCTGACTTTGCGTCATACAGGTGCAACTTATCGTGCTTAAAAAGTATATTATCAATGATATCATTGAATTTAACGCAGATGAATGTGTCCTCGTCTATATCAACACGGGCGATGCGATTCCGCTCACGCTGTCCGCCTCGCGTTTGCTGGAGTATTTCGTCAATTCCGGCGGCATCATTCTTACTCGCGAATCTCTACTGGAAAATGTGTGGAGCAAATACGGCCTCACCGCCTCCGGCAATAACCTGAATCAATATGTCAGCGTACTGCGGCGCACTCTGGCGGGGCTTGGCATCAATAACTTTATTGATACACTGCCCAAGGTGGGATTCAAATTGAATCCGGCGGTCACCATTACCCTGCCGCCGGGGGCGGAGATGGAGGGGGAGTCGCCGCCGACCGACATTGACGGGTTCCCTGCTCCCGTCGAACCTGCGCCGCCGCTCGCGGCCGGTCATCAGCGCGGGGCGAAGCGCAATCATCAACGCCATTTGGCCTTATTCGGCGGGCTGGCACTGATGATCATACTTGGCGGGCTGAGCTATTCCTTTTGGTCGACCTCGGGCGCGGTGGCCGCCCATACCCTCACGCTTCCCGCCTCGGGAAAATGCCAGATCACCTTTATGCGGGACTTACCTGAGGCGGCTCGCGCCCGCAGGTTACAAGAAATAAATGCCATTATTAAGGAAAATGACAGGGTTTGTGACAAAGAGAAGCGCGTCTATTTCGTCAGTGAGAAGGACAATGACCCCGTCAGTTTCGGCCGCACGCTGCTCTCGCTGTGCCATATCGGTGGTAAGCAGGAAAATATCAGCTGTGAGAATTTCTATTATTACAACCGGAAAACGTTATGAAGTATAAACGCGTTATTGTGATTGCATTGGCGGTCATTGTTGCCGCCGGCGCACTGTTGCACTTTCTGAGCGCTGGCGAAGACCTTTTTAACCCATTGCGGCAGATTGATTGTAAAGCGTTCTCGGTGAATAACCTCGATGATGGTAACCAGCGGTTTAGGTTCTCCCTTAATGTGCGTGCGCGGTTATTCGGTAAAGGGGAGGGCACTTTGTATTATGAAGGGTATGCCAATCATAACGGTAGTGACAGTTATTTCGCTCGCACGGTGTATCTAAGCCATGCGCAGCGGGTGGGGAAAGATACCTACCGTTATCAAATCGACAATGTGGTTAAATCGCCGCTAGACCAAACTCAGGAAGCGGTCTTCGATGAATTCTGGAGTGAGAATACCGCCGACAAAAATGTGCTTTTGTTGTCGGTGACACCGCTTGCGCCTAACACTTACCTTTTCGGCAGCGCCTTTTCTCCCCAGTTTACCTGCATCGCGCAATAAATAAACGCCGCCCCCGCTGGCATGACCGGCTGGGGACAGGCTACGCAGGCGTGAGCGACCCCCTGTCGGGTGAACAATGGTCGGCATGAGCGACTTACGATATGCCGGCAGGGCGTTTTCGGTCATAATGTCTCCTTTATAAGCCATTTCGGTAAGATGCGGACCGGCACGGTTACCCGTCATGATGAATGAACGGTGCGCGGCCCGATCACGGCGCTGTGCCGGCGAATTTCCTCTGTGCCGGCTCAACGACGGCGCACGGCAAAAAAGGAAGCCTATGATCTCAGTTACGATCTACCATAACCCCGCATGCGGCACTTCGCGCAAAACGCTGGCCTTGATCCGCGACAGCGGCATTGAACCGAGCGTGATCCACTATCTGGAGCAGCCGCCCTGCCGGGCACAGCTGAAAGAGATGCTCAACGCTATGGGACTGCGCGCCCGTGATCTATTGCGTAGCAAAGAAGCGCTTTACCGGCAATGGGGGCTGGAAGACGCGCAGCTTAGCGAGGAGGATCTTATAGAGGCGATGCTTAAGGCGCCCATCCTGATGAATCGGCCGATAGTGGTGACTCCCATCGGTACGCGGCTCTGTCGGCCTGCGGAAACGGTGCTGGAAATTTTACCTTTGCCGCGCTAACGGGCTTTATCCCCGCGCGCGCTTTGTTACACAGTTAACACGGCCAGGGGCGGGCGTTAACGCGCCTTTATGACACCCACCGGCCTTCCGGTGGTGTACTCATTGCAGCGCTGCAAACGGTCTGCCTATTGCCTTGATTAGGCTCATTGCCGCAATGGCCTGTTTAAACCGGCGCGGGTATTTACCGGCTTACCGTCGCATTGTAGATTAATCAAAAGACCGCTTTGTTGAATAAATCCGAAATTTGTGACGACTTCCTCCCTATCAGGGCGATTGTTACATGATGCGGACGCTGTTTGGCATTCCTAACAACGTGATCCGGTTAAGCGCTTTGACCATTGCCATAGCCTCACCTACCTGCGCGTCATAGTCATGCAGACTCAGATGACCACCCAGAAGTATTTTAAACCGGAACATGGCCGTTTCAGCCAGTGAACGCCGGTGATAACCTACTTTCTTTTTCCAGGTATCGTTATTGCCGCTCAGATGCTGATTTGCCACCGCATGGTTACGCTCATGGTATCGAGCTGGCCAATATTGCGCACCACTTCGCGGTGGGATAAGCGGCTTTATTTTTTTCCTCAGCAGAGCATCATGACAGTAACGCGTATCGTAAGCACTGTCAGCCGACGCTTCCCTGATTTTCCGGTGGGTTTGGTTAATCAGCCCGGGCAGCGCCTGCGCATCTGTCGTACCGCTTAGCGATAAATCGGCACAGATAATTTCATGTGTCGCGCTATCTACTGCCAGATGAAGCTTGCGCCATACTCTGCGCCTCTCAGCCCCATGCTGCCTGACTTTCCATTCGCCTTCGCCGAAGATTTTCAGGCCGGTGCCATCGATGAGCAGGTGTGAGATTTCGCCGCGGGTTGGCGTTTTTATGCTGATGTCGACGGTTTTTGCTCGCCGGCTGACCAGAGAGTAATCTGGGCAGCGCAGCGACAGCCCCATCAGTTTAAAAATCGAGTCAACGAAACCCTGTAACGCCCGGAGCGAAAGGTTAAACACGCGCTTTATCATCAGAACCGTGGTAATGGCCATATCGGTGTAGTGAAGCGGCCGGCCACGATGTTCAGGTGGTGTACTCTCAGTCCATGCAGCAATGGCTGACTCATCAAGCCATACTGTCAGGTCCCCCCCCGCTGCCTGAGCGCATTGTTATATGCGGGCCAGTTGGTGATTTTAAACTTTTGCTTTGCCATGGGGACCTGATGTTGAAACGAATGTAGTGATCAGAGCCGCCAGTCACCTAAAAGTTCGATTTATTCAACAAAGCCTCAAAAGACGACAAACATCGGCGTCTATTATTGCATTATCTCGGGAAGCGTCTTTTATCGTGCAGAGGGAAGCCTCTTTGCGTCTTTGTCTTGTGTCGCTGACGGAGGATATTAATTTATACTCGCGATCGAGCGTTAAATAAATGCGTACGACGATTTGTTCCACTCCTGAGATCGCTTTATTCTCAATGGTGCTGGGATGAAATAATTTTTTTATGACTGATGCCGCGGTCGAAATAACCGAAGACCTCTTCTAATAATTTTCAAAGGACGTCTATATTACCGCACTTAGTGCGCGTGCTTCATTGCATTCTGTCATTGAGGTATTCGCGTGAAAGAGATGATATTTTAAGCTGATTGTGGTGACTATTTGACCTGCATCGCATCAGAAAAAATAAGTTCACGTCAGGCGCAATGCCAAAAAAATGATTGCCAATAGGGAAGTTCGCCTAAACCCGCCCCGCGCCGTCACAGCCACGTAGCGCGGCGACATTTCTCTCCTGTATCGGCCGTGAGTAACATCTTTAGCGCCGGCGACAGGAATACTTTTCGGCAATAGCCTTAAGCCGCCGCGGGAAATAAACGAAAATGCAACTTTGGCAACGCTGACGTAACATTATACTGCGTTAATTAACGACATCATCCAGGCCGGCAAGCTTAATCGCCATAATGCCTGTTCCAGGATTACACATACGGTTACTTTTCATAGGTAAAACCCAACGCTATCTCGACGCTTTCTTAAGCGCCGATAACGCTTGCGGCGCTGATCCCGTCCGGAACGGCTACGGAGAAGTGAAATCGCCTTCATTTTGCTTAAAAAGTGATCAATATGGATTTGGTGGTGGTTTTATCTAATGATTGAGACGTTATTGGCATAGTTGACTGCAAAATAAGAAATCATAGAAATTTGATCTGTCATAACACGCCTTTCAGGACTAAATCACTTATTTTAGACTTTTATCAGACGTTTTTTAGCCGATTATCGGTAGAAAAACTACTTGACTAGAATGTGAAATCTGTTAGTTGGCAAGAAAAAAGGCTAAAAAGTTCATGAAGTATGATGTATATCACGTTTGGTAAATATTTCCACTTCACTGATTGTGTAACAGCCAGATTCAGCGGTAGAGTTAGCCAACTTTCGGATTAATCGTATTATTTGTTACTGAATCTCATGGATGAGTCCTGACGAGCCAGCATACTCGGCGTCAGCGGCTCTGCTTGTGTTGGCTCAAATTTCGCAGAGGGTAATAACAGCGTGTGCCGCGCTAGTACGCTGGCCACGTGATCACAATTTGGCCAATATCCTGTTCTAATAACCATAGCCTCCTAAACAAAGGAGATTATGATGACCCGACTACACCTGAACATAGTCATTAGGGATGTAAAATGAATACCAGTGAAGTGCTGAAGAATATCTACGGTATCAATCTGTCTTATTTATCACTAGCGCAACGTTTGATTCAAACAGATAAATCTTCCGCGATGTTTCGATTGGGTATTAGTGAACCCATGGCGGAAACATTGCAAAAATTAACCATGGCGCAAATGGTAAAACTGGCAGAAACGAATCAGCTACTTTGCGTGTTTCGTTTTGAAGATCCGAAAGCCATGACACAGCTTACACAGGATTCACGGGTGGAAGATCTCAATCAAATACACGCCAGTATTTTATTGTCTAGTCGATTAAATGAGCAATTAACCACGAAAGCTGGCTCAACGCCTAAAAGAAAGAGTTAAACATGGCCGAAAAAAGTATTGTCCAAGAGGTAAAAGAAATCCAGCTTGCAATGGAGTTGATTTCTCTTGGCGCACGGTTGCAAATGCTGGAAAGTGAAACGCAGCTTAGCCGGGGCCGGTTAATAAAATTGTATAAGGAAATTCGCGGCAACCCGCCCCCGAAGGGGATGTTGCTGTTTTCGACCGATTGGTTTATGACCTGGGAACACAATATTCATTCATCGATGGGCTTTGTTGAATAAATCGAACTTTTAGGTGACTGGCGGCTCTGATCACTACATTCGTTTCAACATCAGGTCCCCATGGCAAAGCAAAAGTTTAAAATCACCAACTGGCCCGCATACAACAATGCGCTCAGGCAGCGGGGGGACCTGACTGTATGGCTTGCGCTTTGTTGAATAAATCCGAAATTTGTGACGACTTCCTCCCTATCAGGGCGATTGTTACATGATGCGGACGCTGTTAGGAAGCCAAACACGTCCGCATCATGTAACAATCGCCCTGATACGGAGGAAGTCGTCACAAATTTCGGATTTATTCAACAAAGCGTCATCGATGTTTTATAACATTTATCAAGTGCTGCTTAACCACGGCCGTTGCTCATGGGTGGAAGCGGTGATCGGCGCTTATCGCCTCTATCTGGAGCAGTGCCCGGAGCAGGATGGCGATATTCCGTTACTGGCTCTGACCCGAGCCTGGACGCTGGTGAAATTCGTTGACAGCGGTATGCTGCAACTGACTCCTTGCGCCCATTGCCGCGGTCATTTCATCACGTATGTCCACCAACCAAGCCAGAGTTTTGTGTGCAGTCTCTGCCAGCCGCCGTCGCGCGCGGTAAAAAGACGTAAACTTTTGCCGGATGCTGCCGATAATAATATTATGTTGTCAGATGGGTAGAGAAGTGTCGCGATATGACGACCTGCCGCGGCAGGTTGATCCCGCCCTCACCGCAACGGTGAGGGACGAGTGACCCACCTGTGCCGATCGGGTCGCTTTTGCTTGCCTTCTCTTCGCTGAAGGAGCGCTATCGTGTTAGTCATACTGGGTTACATTGTTGTTATTGCGACCGTCTTGGGTGGCTTTCTGATGGCCGGCGGCCATCTTGGCGCGCTGATACAACCGGCCGAATTTCTGATTATCGGCGGCGCCGGTATCGGCTCCTTCATCGTCTGTAATAACGCGAAGGCCATTAGAGCCACGCTCCGGGCGCTACCGCTGTTATTCCGCAGCGCCAAATATACCAAGGCCCGTTACATGGACCTGATGACGTTACTGTTCCGGCTGATGGTGAAGTCGCGCCAGCAGGGTATGCTCAGCCTGGAACGTGACGTGGAGAATCCCGCCGAAAGCGACATATTCAAGCAGTATCCGCGCATTCTTAACGATCCCTCCCTGCTGGATTTCATCACCGATTATCTGCGGCTAATGATAAGCGGCAACATGAACGCGTTTGAAATCGAAGCGCTGATGGACGTGGAAATCGATACTTTTGAAGAGGAATGCGAGATTCCCGCCAACAGTATCAATTTGCTGGGCGACTCGTTGCCCGCGTTTGGTATTGTGGCGGCGGTGCTGGGCATGGTCCACGCCTTGGGAGCCGTTGATCGCCCGGTGGTGGAGCTGGGCGTACTGATAGCACAGGCGATGGTCGGCACCCTGCTCGGCATCCTGTTGTCCTATGCGTTTATTTCGCCGTTGGCCTCGCTGCTGCGTTTAAAGAAAACTGAAACCGTCAAAGTGCTTTAGTGCATCAAAATCACGCTGCTCTCCAATTTGCATGGTTATGCGCCGTAAATCTCCATCGAATTTGGTCGTAAATCGCTGTTTACCACCGAGTGACCCTCGTTCCTTGAGCTGGAGAATCATGTCAAACAAGCGCGGGGACTGAATAAAGCGGCGGCGCAGGATGGGGTGCAAGAAGCGGCGTAATGCAAAAGCCTATTATCATTGTTCGCAAGCGTAAACCCGCGCGTGCCTCGGGTGCGCATGCCGGCAGCTGGAAAATCGTTTTCGCTGATTTTATGACCAGCATGATGGCTTTTTTTCTGGTCATGTGGCTGCTGGCGATCGCGAGCCCGCAGGAGCTGACGCGGCTGGCCGAATACTTCCGCACGCCGCTGGAAGTGGCGCTTAACAAGGGCGAGCGCAGCAGCTCGGATTTTAGTCCGATACCGGGCGACGGGGAAGATCCCACCCGTCAGGAAGGGAATGTGCATAAGAGTCTTGTCCCGTCGGAGGCCGGCC
Source organism: Candidatus Sodalis pierantonius str. SOPE (assembly GCF_000517405.1). Lineage (NCBI taxonomy): Bacteria > Pseudomonadati > Pseudomonadota > Gammaproteobacteria > Enterobacterales > Bruguierivoracaceae > Sodalis > Candidatus Sodalis pierantonii. The sequence goes on from NZ_CP006568.1 coordinate 4,107,123, forward strand.
AGGACGCGGTAAAACTGAAGCGGCTGCGGGACGTATTGGAACAATTGATCGCCAATGATCCCCGCCTGCAAAAGCTGCGTCCCCAGTTGCTTATCGATCTGGTGGAAGAAGGCTTGCGGATACAGATTATCGATAACCAGAATCGCCCGATGTTCAGCACCGGCAGCGCGGAAGTCGCTCCCTATATGAGCGTGATCCTGCGCACCATCGCGCCGGTGCTCAATGATATTCCTTACAAGATTTCTATTTCGGGCCATACCGACGCCACGCTTTATACCAACGGCGGTCACGGTTACAGTAATTGGGAATTATCGGTGGACAGAGCCAACGCGTCGCGGCGGGAATTAGTGCTGGGCGGCCTGGCCGAAAACAAGGTGCTGGGAGTGGTAGGGATGGCGTCCACAATTAATCTGGATAATCAGCATCCCGACGCGGCCATCAACCGTCGCATCAGCCTGCTGGTCTTGAATAAGCGGACCGAGCGGTCTTTGGCTCATGAAAACGGCCAAAATCAGGATGTGATTGCCGCTGGCGCCGACGTGCGCCAGCGGCCGGACCTGCTGCACGACGTTTCCGCCGCGGACGGTGCTGCGCCGACAAAATGAATTTTCCCGTCGCAGAGGTGAAGCCGTGAGCATGGATCTGAGCGCTTTTTATCAGACTTTTTTTGATGAAGCCGATGAGCTGTTGGCCGACATGGAGCAGCATTTGCTGCAGCTGGATCCGCAAGTGCCGGACAGCGAGCAACTGAACGCCATTTTCCGGGCGGCGTATTCCATCAAGGGCGGGGCGGGAACCTTCGGTTTCAGCGCATTGCAGGAGACCACGCACTTGCTGGAAAACCTGCTTGATGAGGTGAGCCGCGGTGAGATGTCCCTGAATACCGACAGCGTCGATCTGTTTTTAAAGACCAAGGATATTATGCAGGATCAATTGGACGCCTACAAAATGGCCCAGCAACTCGATGAAGAGAGCTACCGGTATATTTGCGAAGCGCTTCGTGAACTGGCGCTGACGGCGAAAGGCGGCGATGGTGTCGCGTCGGCGGGCGCCTGTCGTGCCAAGGCGGCCGCGGACGAACCGGTGCATGAGATCGTCTTGACTGGCCTGACCCAGCAGGAAATCGCCTTGATGCGCGAGGAACTGGCGAATTTGGGGGACGTCCTCGCCGACAGCGAGAGCGAAAACGGCCTCAGCGTTCGCCTGCAAAGTACCCTTGGCGAGGAGGATATCGTCGCCGTACTGTGTTTCGTGCTGGAGCCGGAACAAATCCGATTTGCCCACGCTGGCGCGCCAATACAAACCGGACAGTGCGCCGACGAGCAGAACGTGGATGACCGGCCGGCGCCGGCCTGCACCCCCGGCGATGCCGCGGCGTCTCCTGCACCCGCCGACGTCAGCACCGCCGGGCAAGCCAGCGTCGGAGAGGCGGACAGCGCGCAGGATCTTGCCGGCGCGCAAGCCGCCATGGCCGCCGATATCGGCGCCGTCGCCGATGTCGCCACCGACGCACAGGATGTGGCGCCCGCGGGCCGGCAGTCGTCGACCTCCGTCCCCGCTGCTGCGCCAAAAATGGCGGTGAAGAGCACCGACGGCAGCATTCGCGTGGCGGTGGAGAAAGTGGACCAGCTAATAAACCTGGTAGGTGAACTGGTCATCACCCAATCCATGCTCGCGCAGCGTTCCAGCGAACTGGATCCCGCCCACTACAGTGAACTGCTTAACAGCATGGGGCAGCTCGAGCGCAACGCGCGCGATCTGCAAGAGTCGGTGATGTCGATTCGCATGATGCCGATGGAATACGTCTTCAGCCGTTTCCCGCGTCTGGTGCGCGATCTGGCCGCCAAACTCGGTAAAGAGGTGCGCCTGGAGATGCAGGGCAGCTCCACCGAACTGGATAAAAGCCTGATTGAGCGCATTATCGATCCCCTGACCCATCTGGTGCGCAACAGCCTCGATCACGTTCTGGAATTCCCCGCCGCCCGTCTGGCGGCCGGTAAATCTGCCGTCGGCACCTTGGTGCTGGCCGCCGAACATCAGGGGGGCAATATTTGTATCGAAGTGCGTGATGACGGCGCCGGCCTGAACCGGGCAAAGATCCTGGCCAAGGCTAGCGCCCAAGGCATGGCGGTTAGTGAACATCTCAGCGATGAGGACGTCGGCAGGCTGATTTTTGCCCCGGGCTTCTCCACCGCGGAAGCGGTAACCGATGTTTCCGGGCGCGGCGTGGGCATGGATGTGGTGAAGCGCAACATCCAGGCGATGGGCGGCCATGTGGATATTCTGTTTGAGGCGGGCAAAGGTACCACCGTCCGTATTCTGCTACCGCTGACGCTGGCCATCCTTGACGGAATGTCGGTACGGATCAGCGATGAAGCGTTTATTTTGCCGCTGAATACCGTCATGGAATCTCTCCAGCCCCAGGCGCAGGATCTCTATCGCATGGGCGGTGATGAACTGGTGCTACAGGTGCGCGGGGAATACCTGCCGCTGGTTGCGCTGCATCATGTTTTCAATGTTCCCGGCGCCAAAACCGATCCCACCGAGGGGATTGCGGTTATCTTACAAAGCGCGGGATGCCGGTATGCGCTGCTGGTGGACCAGTTGGTCGGCCAGCATCAGATTGTGGTGAAAAATCTGGAAAGCAATTACCGCAAGGTGGCGGGAATTTCGGCCGTGACCATCATGGGGGATGGCAGCGGGGCGCTGATTGTAGACGTTTCCGCTCTACAGCCTTTGAACCGTGACAAATGCCAGGCCAGCGCCGCTTAATCTGATTTTCACTCATGTCTATTAAAAGGGTAAACCATGGCAGGACTTGCAAATATGACGACATTAGCCGGCGAAAGCGCGGGCGAAGAATTTCTGGTGTTTACCCTGGGAAGCGAAGAGTACGGCATCGATATTTTCAAGGTCCAGGAAATCCGGGGTTACGACCAGGTGACGCGCATCACCAATACGCCGGCCTTTATCAAAGGGGTCACTAATCTTCGCGGCGTTATTGTACCCATTGTCGATCTACGGATTAAATTTGCGCAAAACGACGTCTGTTACAACGACAATACGGTGGTGATTGTGCTGAACCTCCAGCAGCGGGTGGTGGGCATTGTGGTGGATGGCGTCTCCGATGTCCTGTCCCTGAGCGCCGATCAAATTCGGCCGGCGCCGCAATTTGCGGTCACGCTGGCTACGGAATATTTGACCGGTCTGGGGTCGCTGGAAGACCGCATGCTGATCCTGGTGGATATTGAACGGCTACTCAGCAGCGAAGAGATGGCGCTGGTGGATAGCGTCGCCTAAAGGCACAGGATGGACAACCTAAGGCGGGAGCGGGGCTTCCCCTTTTTTTATGCCGCCGGGCATAAAGTTTGGCGGGCCGATGTCGATAAAACAACATTAGGTGAATCAGGAATAAATAAAATGTTAAACAGAATGAGAGTGGTTAACGTTATTTTAATCGCCCTGGTGTGCTATGGCTTGATTCAAATAATTAGCGGCGGATTATTCTATTCGGTCCAGACGCAAGACAGACATCATTTTAACGTTTATCAAAACCTGCATAACCAGCAGGCACAGCTTAGCGCCAGCTGGGTAGCGATCCTCCAGGCGCGCGACGGCTTCAATCAGGCGCGTATTTCGGTGCTTAACGGCGCCAGCCCGGAAGATCTGCGCCGGCAAACCACGGCCGCGCTGGAGGCGCTGGGGAATGCACAGAAAACCTTTAGCCGCTTCGCCGCGATGGTGCAGTCTGATAAGACGACACCCGACAATTTCGCTACCCTGCAAAGCGCCTTCACCCGCCTCCATGAGCAGCTAAAGCAGGCCGCCATATCGCTTCGAGACAGCAGCGACGATACCGTCGACGGCGCCTATCGCCAGTACCTGAACGGCAATGACCGCCAATTCTCGCAGGCGGTGGTGCAAACCTGCCACATTATTTACCGCTCGGTGGCCATCATGCTCGGGATTTTCCTGTGCGTGGTAGCGGTTGGCGTGGTGTTATGGCTCGCCATCAGCCGGGTGCTGATGACGCCGCTGCATCGCATTATCGAACATATTCAGCGTATTGCCGCGGGCGATTTGACGGAGCGTCTTGCCATCGACAGCCACAATGAGATGGGAACGCTGGCGCACAATGTGCGTCAGATGCAGCAGAGCCTCATCGATACCGTACGGGCGGTGCGCGGCAGCGCCGACGGCATTTATAGCGGCACCGGCGATATCGTCGCCGGCAACAACGATTTGTCCGCGCGCACCGAACAGCAGGCGTCGGTGCTGGAAGAAACGGCCGCCAGCATGGAGCAGTTGACCGCCACCGTGAAGCAAAACGCCGATAACGCGCGGCAGGCGAAACAGTTGGCGATGAATGCCTCGGACACCGCACGGCACGGCGGTAAAGTGGTGGATAACGTCGTCCACACCATGCAGGACATTGCCGGCAGTTCGCAGAAAATCGCCGATATTACCGGCGTGATTGACGGCATCGCTTTCCAGACCAATATCCTGGCGCTGAACGCGGCGGTGGAGGCGGCCCGCGCCGGCGAGCAGGGCCGCGGCTTTGCGGTGGTGGCCGGCGAGGTGCGTAATCTGGCCCAGCGCAGCGCGCAGGCCGCCAAGGAGATCAAAACCCTCATCGACGATTCTGTCAGCCGGGTGGAAGAGGGCTCGGTTCTGGTGGAAAGCGCCGGCGAAACCATGCAGGAAATCGTTACGGCGGTGACCCGCGTTACCGACATTATGGGTGAGATCTCCTCCGCGTCCGATGAACAGAGCCGCGGTATCGATCAAGTTGGCCAGGCGGTCATCGATATTGACCGCGCCACATCGCAAAATGCCGCCATGGTGCAGCAATCCGCCGCCGCGGCGGTGAATTTGCAGCAGCAGGCTGAACGGCTTACCCATGCGGTGTCGGTGTTCCATCTGGAAACAGCCGCCGCCCTGTCGGCGGACAACTGGGAAAGTTTTTAAGCGTATTGATTTATCTTTTTGTAGCTACGGCAAGGGGTTTTCGATGTTATCGCGTATTAAAATTTCCACCAGTCTGGTGGTGTTGGTGGTGCTGTTTGGCCTGATGCAGGTGGTGGTAGCGGCGGTTTCCTACTACAACCTGCGCAGCGGTACCGAGCTTAATCAGAGCGTGCAACTGGTCAATCAGCAGCGCAACAACCTGAACCAGACCTGGTCCAGTCTGTTGCAAACCCGCAACACCCTGAACCGGGCGGCAACGGGTTATGTTTACCACAGCCCGCTGACGATGATTACGCCGCTGATGGACAGCGCCAAACAAACGCTCGCCGAGGCGGAAAAGCAATTCAAGACTTACAGCACCATGCCGGCCGGCGACAGTCGCGAACAGCTCCTGCATGAGCGGACCGTCCAGGCATTTAACGGTTTGACCGAAAACCTGCAAGGATTAATTGATTTTCTCGATAACGGCAACGTCGATGCCTTTATCGACAGCCCGACCCAGGGATCGCAGGATGCGTTTGAAAACGAGCTGAAGGCCAACTTGTCGTCGCTCGATGCCCGCATTGACGTAGCGGGTAAAGAAATCGTCGATATCAATGTGTACTCCGGCTGGCTTAATGGCGTCTTTGTTTGTGTCGCGCTGGGGCTGGCGGTGCTGGCCCTGTTCTGGCTGAAACGCATGTTGCTGCAGCCGCTGACCGAGATGCGCGATCACTTTGACGCTATCGCCCGCGGCAAGCAATTTGAGCCGGCATATCCAGGTCCACGGCAGTAATGAAATCAGCCAGCTGTTTCGTCAGTTGCAAATGATGCGCGATGAACTGGCGGGTACGGTTACGGCGGTACGCAACGGCACTGATGCGATGTTAAGCGGCGTGTCGGAAATTATCGCCAGCAACAATGACCTGTCCTCGCGCACCAAGCAGCAGGAGGCGTCGCTGGAGGAAACCGCCACCAGTATGGAACAACTCACCTCCACCGTGAAACAGAACGCCGGCAATGCCCATCAGGCGAGCGATCTGGCCAGGGCGGCCTCTTCGGCGGCCAACAAGGGTAATGCCATCACCGGCGATGTGGTGAAACATATGGCCGAAATCAACGCCAGTTCGCTAAAGATAGGCGATATCATCGGCGTGATTGACGGTATCGCTTTCCAGACCAACATCCTGGCGCTGAACGCGGCGGTGGAAGCGGCGCGCGCCGGCGAACAGGGACGGGGGTTTGCGGTGGTGGCCGGCGAGGTGCGCAATCTGGCGCAGCGCAGCGCCCAGGCGGCAAAGCAAATCAAAGGCTTGATCGATGAATCGGTCAGCCGGGTACAGTAGGGATCGTGCATGGTGACCGCCACCGGCGATACCATGAACGAAATTGTGCGCTCGGTTACCCGCGTGTCGGACATTATGGGCGAGATCGCCTCCGCCTTCGACGAGCAAAGCCGCGGCATCGACCAAGTGGCGACCGCCGTCATCCAGATGGATACCGTTACCCAGCAAAACGCCGCGCTGGTGCAGCAAACCGCTGCCGCGTCGGAAGCGTTGGGCGCGCAGGCGGAAGCGCTGATGCAGAATGTACAGGTCTTTACATTGCAATCCGATGCGACCGTGGCGCAAGGGGAGTCCGCGCACGCCGGCGGCAGCCCGCAGCCTCTGCAAACGCTGGCCGTCTGACCGGACAACGCCCGCCCGCGCGTAAAGTGAGACCTGTTTATGCCCAACCAAAGACGTGCTTTTTCCCGCAACGTATTTTCGGCGGAGCGCGTGACGTTATCGGATGCGCAGTTTCAACGCATCAGTCAATTAATTTATCAACGGGCCGGCATTGTGCTGGCCAGCCATAAGCGTGACATGGTGTTCAACCGCCTGGTCAGGCGCCTGCGGGCGCTGGGGTTGCCGGACTTTGCCAGCTATCTGGTCCGTCTGGATGCCGACGCTCGCAGCGGCGAATGGCAGGAATTTATCAATGCGCTCACCACCAATCTGACGCAGTTTTTCCGTGAGGCCCATCACTTTCCGGTGCTGGCCCGCCATGCCCGCGATCGCCCGGCGGGCTACAGCGTCTGGAGCGCCGCGGCCTCGACGGGGGAGGAGCCCTATTCCATCGCCATGACCCTGCAAGAGACGCTGGGGGCGGGTAATCAGGCGCAGATCCTCGGCAGCGACATCAATTCCCGGGTGCTGGAGACGGCGCGCAACGGCATCTACCGCGAAGAAGATCTGCGCGGGTTGAGCCTACCGCAACGCCAGCGTTTTTTCCTGCGCGGCACCGGCCCCCAGCAGGGGATGGCGCGGGTACGTTTTATTGCGCTGAATTTGCTGGCGCCCGAGTGGGAGCTTCCCGGGCCGTTTGATGCCATTTTTTGCCGTAATGTCATGATTTACTTCGATAAGTAGACTCAAGGGCAAATATTGCGTCGCTTCGTGCCTTTGCTCAAGCCCGGTGGACTGCTGTTTGCCGGCCATTCGGAAAATTTCAGCCAGATCAGCCGCGATTTTACCCTGCGCGGTCAGTCGGTCTATGTTTTGGCGAGGGAGACAGCATGAACAAAATTCGAGTCATGTGCGTGGACGATTCTGCCATGATGCGGCAGCTCATGACCGAAATAGTCAATAGCTTTGCCGATATGGAAATGGTGGCCACCGCGCCGGACCCGCTGATTGCCCGGGATTTGATTAAGCGGTTGAATCCGGCCGTGTTGACGTTGGATGTGGAAATGCCGCGCATGGACGGCCTGGATTTCCTGGAAAAACTGATGCGTCTGAGGCCGATGCCGGTGGTGATGGTGTCCTCGCTCACCGGACGGGGCTCGGAAATCACGCTGCGCGCCCTGGAGCTAGGCGCGGTGGATTTCGTGACGAAACCGCAGCTGGGACTGCGCGACGGCATGCTGCAATATCGGGAGATTATCGGCGAGAAGATTCGTACCGCGGCCCGCGTTCGGCTGCCGCCGCAGCGACCGAAAACGTCGGCGCCGGTGGTCCAGGAGGGGCCGCTGCTCAGCAGCGAAAAGCTGTTCGCCATCGGCGCGTCCACCGGCGGCACCGAGGCCATCCGCCACGTGCTGGAGCCGTTGCTGGTGACCAGTCCGGCGCTGTTGATTACTCAGCATATGCCCGCCGGCTTCACCTGTTCTTTCGCCAACCGGCTTAACAAGCATTGCCAAATCGCGGTGAAAGAGGCGGAGGAAGGGGAACGGGTGCTGCCGGGACACGCCTATATCGCCCCGGGCGCCCGCCATATGGAACTGGCGCGCAGCGGCGCCAATTATCTGATCCGGCTGCACGATGGTTCGCCGGTCAACCGCCACCGTCCCTCGGTGGACGTGCTGTTCCATTCCGTACCGAAATTCGCCGGCCGCAACGCCGTCGGTGTCATTCTGACCGGGATGGGCAACGATGGCGCGGCGGGTTTGCTGGCGATGCGCCAGGCGGGCGCCTGGACGAGGCGAGCTGCGTGGTCTACGGCATACCGCGCGAGGCGGTAGCGCTGGGCGCCTGCAATGAAGTGGTGCCGCTGGGGCAGATGAGCCAGCGGATGCTGGCGCAAATCAGTACCGCTCAGGCGTTACGAATCTAGAGCCCGGCCAGGGTACAGACGTTGTAAGGAGGAGTCATGGCAGATAAAGAACTCAGGTTTCTGGTGGTGGACGATTTCTCCACCATGCGGCGCATTGTGCGCAACCTTCTGAAGGAATTGGGATTTAATAATGTTGAAGAGGCCGAGGACGGCGCCGATGCGCTGGTCAAGCTAAAAGCGGTGCCGTTTGATTTCGTGATTTCCGACTGGAATATGCCCAACATGGATGGATTGTCTTTGCTACAGGCCATCCGCGCCGACGGCGCTATGGCGGCGATGCCGGTGTTAATGGTCACCGCGGAAGCCAAAAAGGAAAATATCGTCGCGGCGGCGCAGGCGGGCGCCAGCGGCTATGTGGTGAAGCCGTTTACCGCGGCAACCCTTGAAGAAAAACTGAGCAAAATCTTCGATAAGCTGGGCATGTAACCAGGAGCGACCATGACGATCCCAATGGATGTCTCAGACGCTAACGGCACGGATATCATCGCCCGTATCGGTCAGTTGACTCGCATGCTGCGCACCAGTCTGCGCGAGCTGGGCCTGGAGCAGGCGATCGCGCAGGCGGCTGAACGGGCGCTGAACTGCGTGGAGGCGGCGCAGCCGCGCCAAACCACGCTTGAGCAGGGCGCGCGCGCTGGGATGCGCGGTTCGCCGAGCCGATGTCGCTAGAGCACGCCCGCGAGCTGGTGGATGAAACGCGCCAGTATCTGGCCGGCGTACCGGCGCATACCGCCTTTACCCACGCTCAGCTGCTGGAAATTATGATGGCGCAGGATTTCCAGGATCTGACCGGTCAGGTGATAAAACGCATGATGGATGTGGTGCAGGAAATTGAAAAACAGCTGCTGATGGTACTGCTGGAAAACATGCCCGAGAAACCGGCCCAGCCGCGGGGTAGCGAGCGGCTGCTTAACGGATCGCAGATGGATCATAGCGCCGCCGGCGTCCTGCGGTGCTGGGCTATCCGCTGAATAGCCCGTGGTTTAGCCCTATATTCATGTCATAAAAAAGGCGCCTTTTTTGGCATTCTTACGCCCATTATTCCTACCGGCGTTGTGCTAACGGAATCCTGGATGGCGGAAGAAAGTGATTTAGAAAAAAGCGAGGCGCCCACACAGCACCGGCAGGAGAAAGCCCGTGAAGAGGGACAGATTCCCCGATCGCGCGAGTTGACCTCGATGTTGATGCTGTTGGTGGGCTGCGCCATACTCTGGCTGGACGGCGCATACCTTGCCCGTCAGCTGGCGGCGATGCTCGCCCAGGGCCTGCATTTTGACCACGGCCTAATTGGCAACGATCGTCAGAGTCTGAGCACTGCGGCGCCGTTGCTCAGCCAGACCGTTCTGGCGCTGGTGCCGTTGTTCGCCGGTTTAATCCTGGTGGCCCTCGGTGCGCCGATGTTGCTGGGCGGGATCACCTTCAATCCGTCGTTAATCAAATTTGATATCAAAAAACTCAATCCGCTCAGTGGACTGAAGCGGATGTTCTCCTCGCAGGTTTTGGCGGAGCTGTTCAAAGCGATATTAAAGGCGGTGGTATTCGGCTGCGTCACCGGCGGCTTTTTATGGCTCAACTGGCCGCATATGTTTCACTTGGTCATGGAGCCCTGCCGTACCGGCGCTGGGCGATGCCATGTGGATCATCACCGCCTGTATGCTGTTTATCATCGTCGGGCTTAGCCCGATCGTCGGTTTCGACGTGTTTTGGCAATTCTGGAGCCATCTGAAAAAATTGCGCATGAGCCGCCAGGACATCCGTGATGAATTTAAAAATCAGGAAGGCGACCCCCAGGTGAAAAGCCGGATCCGCCAGCAGCAGCGGGCCATGGCCCGGCGCCGTATGATGGCCGATGTACCCAAGGCGGATGTGGTGATAACCAACCCCACCCATTTTGCGGTGGCGCTGCGCTATGAGGACGGTAAACGCAGCGCGCCGGAAGTGCTGGCCTGGGTTTACCAGCTACGACGCTGGCAGCGCCAAGGGGGCGGGATGCCGAAAAAATCCGTCGATTTACCAGTGCCTGTCGCGCTGGATTTTGATCCTGAGAAAGAGTGATATGGCTAATCTGGCCGCGCTGCTGCGCTTACCTACCAATATGAACGCCGGTCAGTGGCAAATCCTGACGGGACCGGTGTTGATCCTGATGATCTTGTCGATGATGGTTCTGGCGCTGAGGGCGTTCATCCTTAGATCTGCTGTTTACCTTCAATATTGCGCTGTCGATCATTGTGCTGCGGGTGGCGATGTTTACCCGCCGCACGCTGGATTTTGCCGCTTTTCCCAGCCTGCTGCTGTTTTCCACCCTGTTGCTCCTGTCGCTGAACGTTGCCTTCACGCGCATTATCCTGCTACAGAGCCATACCGGCGCCGATGCGGCGGGAAGGGTCGTTGAGGCTTTCGGCCATTTCCTGGTCGGCGGCAATTTCGCCATCGGTATCGTGGTGTTCATTATTCTGGTGGTGATCAATTTCACGGTCATTACCAAGGGGGCGGGGCGTATTGCTGAAGTGGGCGCACGCTTTGTGCTCGACGGTATGCCCGGCAAGCAAATGGCCATCGACGCGGATCTCAATGCCGGTCTTATCGGTGAGGACGAGGCGAAAAGCCGCCGCCGCGAGGTGACCCAGGAAGCCGACTTCTATGGTTCCATGGACGGCGCCAGCAAGTTTGTGCGCGGCGATGCCATTGCCGGCATTTTGATTATGGTCATCAACATCGTCGGCGGCCTGATGGTCGGACAGTTGCAGCATAATATGGCGCTGGGCCAGGCCGCGCAAAGCTATACCCTGTTGACCATCGGCGACGGCCTGGTGGCGCAAATTCCGGCGCTGGTGATCTCGACCGCCGCCGGCGTGATCGTGACCCGCGTCGGTACCCATCAGGATGTCGGCCAGCAAATGGTCGATCAGCTGTTCAATAAACCGCAGGTGATGCTGCTCGCCGCCGGCGTGCTGGGGCTGTTGGGGCTGGTGCCCGGGATGCCCAACCTGGTGTTTTTGTTGTTTACCGCGCTGTTGCTCGGCTTGGCCTGGTGGCTCAAAGGCCGGCTGGACGCGCCGGCGCCGGCGGCCGCTCCGGTGGCCCGACGCGAGGACAGCCCGCAGCTGACGGAAGCCAGCTGGCGCGACGTGCAACTGAAAGATCCGCAGGGCATAGAGGTGGGCTACCGGTTAATTCCGATGGTGGACGCGCTGCAAAACGGCGAATTGCTCGGTCGCATTCGCAGTATCCGCAAGAAATTCGCCCAGGAAATGGGTTTTCTGCCGCCGGTGGTGCATATTCGCGATAATCTGGAAATGCAGCCGGCGGCGTATCGCATTCTGCTTAAGGGCGTGGAAATCGGCCGCGGCGAAGCGTTTCCCGGCCGCTGGATGGCGATCAATCCCGGCAATGCGGAAGGCGCCTTGGTCGGCGATGTGACCCGCCACCCGGCCTTCGGCCTGCCGGCGTTGTGGATTGATAGTGCTTTGAAAGAGCGGGCGCAGATTCAGGGCTATACCGTGGTGGAAGCCAGCAGCGTGGTGGCGACCCATCTGAACCACCTGATTGGCAAATACGCCAGCGATCTGCTGGGTCGGCAGGAAACGCAGCAACTGCTGGAACGCGTCACGCAGGAGATGCCCAAGTTGACCGAGGACTTTATCCCGGCCACCCTGCAGCTCACGCAGTTCCAAAAAGTACTGCGCAACCTGCTGGCGGAAAATATCCCCATTCGCGACATGCGCACCATTATCGAAGTGCTGATTGAACATGCGCCGGTGAAAAAAGACGCCGCCGATCTGACCCAAGTGGTTCGCGTCGCGCTGGGCCGCGCCATTACCCAACACTATTTCCAGGACAGCGAAGAAATCCAGGTGATCGGTCTGGACGTCACGCTGGAACGCGTGTTGCTACAGGCGCTGCAAAATGGCGGCGGGATGGAGCCGGGTATGGCGGACAGGCTGCTGGCGCAGGCGCAGTCCGCGGTGCAGCGTCAGGAGAGCCTGAACGCGCCGCTGGTGTTAATGGTAGCGCTGCCGCAGTTGGCGGTGCTTTCCACGCAGGAAATTAGCGATGAACGGCGTTTACGCATGACCGCCGTGATTGGCGGTCTAGAATAATGGGCTTGCGGCGTTGGGCGCCCGGGCCGATGTGGTGGCTCATAGGGCTGCTGGCGATAGCGCCCGCGGCGCGGGCGGCGGACGGCGCCTGGCAGGGTAACGGCACGCAACTGATACTCAGCCAGCGCGGCAGCAGCGTCGCCAGTCCGGCCCTGCGCCCGCAAAATTTACTCCCGGCGGGTGCCGTGGTGACCTCTATCAACATCAACTGGCATATTGAGAGCGAGCGACCGTTGCCGTCGGGTGTGCGGCTGGCGATATGCCTGGGAGAACAGTGTTTCTTTCCCGATGGATTGGCGGGCCTTAACCTGGCGTTGGCGGGGCAGCCCGCCGGAAATCCGGCGACGCTTAGGCTGAAATGGCCGGGACGCGGGGCGGTCGTGCCGCCGGTGCGCCTGCTTCTCTATCGGGTATTGATAAACTATCGAAGTCCCGGGTCCCGTGCGCCGGCCGGCGACGCGGCCCGCTGAATGTCGCACTGAGTCGAAGGTGGGACCAAGGGATAACGTAACGGTGCAGTAGACGCCTACGGCGCCTGGCGTCGCGACCCGCTGCGTGCCGTTACACGCTGAATTTGGGACCGAGCAGCGCCTGCGCGCTGGCATGCCCGGTGGGGTCGTACATTCCGCTCAAGCTGCGCTGCTCGCTCATGGTGGACAAGCCGCGCTGATTCAACTTGAGATGCACATCCAGCAGCAGCCCGTTACGCTGGTTGCGTTGTTGCAGCGCGCGGGTGTGTTTCAGGATAATTTCCCAGTTGGCCTGAAGACCGGCATCGCTTTCATAGGGCGCCTGCAATCCCGTCTCCTGCTCCAGCAATTGGCGCTAATGATTCATGTGTTGCAGCGTGCTGAGCTGCTCATCTTTGGTTTCGGTGGTACGGTGCAAAAGCGGCGCATTGACCTGGCCGGCGCTTAACAACTGCTGCTCTTGGGCAAGGGTCGCCTCCAATTTGATCAGCAATTCGGCCATGGCGGCCAGCAGTGTTTCCAACGTCTTCATGGCTTATTCATCCAACATCGATTGCGCCTGGCTAATCAGCACATCGGCGATTTTACCGCTATCCATGGTGAGGGAGCCGTCACGGATGGCGTCTTTGATACGCTCGACCTTGGTGACATCGATATCCTGAGCGTCTTGTTTTTGCAACTGATCCAGCGTGTCGCTCAGGCTAACGGTGCTTTTATTCTCTTGATTGTCGGCGTTGGCGGTAGTCTTGCTTTTCTGTGCCTGAACGGTATTGCCGTCGATATTTTGCAGCGGTGCCAGGGATTGAACAGGACGGCTACTCTCAATACTCATACAAGCCTCGCTTACGTTGAGTTCGGTGATTGAAACGGCGCTATTATCCAACTATCGGCCCCGGGCGCGAAAACTTTAATCATTTATAATACGACGCGCACCTGTCCGGCGGTGGTGACCGTGCCGCTGGCCTGTTGGCCGGAATCCATTTTTACCTTGATAGCGTCGTTGCCCAGCGCTTTGCCCGCGCTGTGCAGCGCGAACCCGTCGCCGCCGGCGATGACGGTTACCCTTTGTCCCGAGCGGATGAGCCAGGCGCGCCGCAGCATGGCGGCGGTCAGCGGCTGACCGCTGCCGATAATGCGCTCGCTGACGCTGGCCGCACTCCGATCGCGCAATGGCGGTACCGGCAGCAGATCCAACCGGCCGGTGCGCCAGTCGATGCCGTCATCGGTAAGTGTCTGGCGCGCCGCAATGGGCCGCGCCGCCACCAAATAGCGGTCGGTCACCTGCACCACAACCTGGAGGTAACGCGTCTGGCCGCCGCATACCATGCGTAGACTGAGATTGCCCATCACGCGGGTACGCGAAGGCAGGGAAAAAAGCGGCTCCGCGCAGGTTAGCCGCCGTTCGGCGGGCGTCACCACCTGCACACGCAGCGACAGCGGCGCCGGACTAAACTGGCGCTGCATAAACGCCGTCAGTCGCGCGGTCAACGCATCTTCGGCGGCGGCCTGTGTGGCGCAGAGCAATAGCACGCCGGCTGAGTCGTCGCGCCGCCTGGCGAATGAAACCGCACCGCGCCATCGCACCAGGTCGGCAGAGGGGGAATGGACGCCGTGCCGTAGGGCGTACCGCCGCGTTGTCCTGCGTCGTTCTGACCTTGCGCGCCGGCGCCTGACGTCATGTTCATTGTCACTCATGCCTCATTGTTGTCTGCGTGGTCAGCGGGCATCAGGCGTCTGTCTCAAGATGCATTCCTGTTGGCGCCTGGCGGCGGTCTGCTCGCGCCAGACCGGGTGTTTCTGGCTTCCGGCTGGCTATCAATCTCAAGACGGCTTGTTTTTGGCGGGGGCTTTCGGTTTCTGGCGCCGTCGCCGTCACTCGCGTTTTAACCTCGCTGCCGTTATCGCTGTGGCTATTATCGCCTCTATTACTGCCTTCGCCGCCGCTATCGTCGTTGCCGCCAGCGACCGCTATCACGGGGAAATAGTTTACCTTGCCCCCACAGGCCAATGGTGAAAATAGCCCTCCTTTTCGTCCTTATTCGGGCGATGGGCCAGGTAGCATTAAGCATAAGCTGTGCCTCATAAATAATTAGCCTTAAAATATTGAATCTGCATGCTTGATAGGCTCGATGACCTGATGCGGTTTCAGCAAGAAGCCCTCAATTTACGCGCGCAGCGCCAGAACATCATCGCTGCCAACATCGCCAATGCCGATACCCCAAGCTATCAGGCGCGCGATATCGATTTCTCGGCGGAATTATCCAAAGCGTTGACGCAGGGGCGGGCCAGCGGCGAGACATTATCGCTGACCACCACCTCCAGCCGCCATATTGCCGCGGCCAGTACCACTGAACCCGCAACCGAGCTTCTGTACCGCATTCCCGATCAGCCGGCGATGGACGGCAACACGGTCAACATGGACAGGGAGCGTACGACTTTTGCGGATAACAGCCTGCAATATCAAACCGGCCTGACCCTGCTGAGCGGTCAGATAAAAGGCATGAATACCGTATTACAGGGGCAATAAGCCATGGGGATGACCTCAATTTTCGCCATCGCCGGTTCCGCGCTCAATGCGCAGTCCGAGCGCATGAACGTGGCCGCCAGCAATCTGGCCAACGCCGACAGCGTCTCCGGCCCTGACGGCCAGCCCTACCGGGCCAAACAGGTGGCGGTGGCGGCGGGGCAGGTCATAGGCAGCGTTCAGGTCAGCGATGTTCTCGAGTCGACGCAGCCGGATAAATTGGTGTATCAGCCGGGGAATCCGCTGGAGGATGACAAGGGTTATGTCCGCATGCCCAATGTCAATGTGGTGAATGAAATGGTGGACAGCATGTCCGCGTCGCGCAGCTATCAGGCCAATATCGAAGTGCTGAATACCGCCAAAACATTGATGCAAAAAACGCTGACGCTCGGTCAGTAACGGGAGACCGCAATGAGTGTAGCCGTAACGTTAAATGAAACTGCCTCCAGCGCCAGCGTCGCGAGCACCACGTCCAGTAGCGGAAGTGAAAGCAGCGCGGATTTACAGAATAACTTTCTGACCCTGCTGGTGGCGCAGTTGCGTAATCAGGATCCCACCAATCCGCTGGACAACGCCGAACTGACCACCCAACTGGCGCAGATCAGCACCCTGAGCGGCATTGAAAACCTTAATACCACCTTGGGATCGATCTCCGGCCAGCTCACAACCAGCCAAAATTTGCAGGCCACCACCCTGGTAGGGCACGGCGTGATGATCGACGGCAACACCATCCTGGTCGGCAGCGACAGCTCCACCACGCCCTTTGGCGTTGAGCTGGACGCCGCGGCCAGCGATGTGGTGGTCACCATTCAGGATGCCAGCGGTAACACGGTGAAAACCGTCAACCTGGGCAGCCAGACCGCCGGCGCGCACGCTTACAGCTGGGACGGCACCGACGATAGCGGCGCCGCGGTGGCGGAGGGCTCCTATACCTTTACCGTCAGCAGCAGTAGCACTACCGCCACGGCGCTGAAATACGCCGAGGTGTATGGCGTGAGCAACAACGACGGCATCACGCAGCTCAATCTGGGCCTGTCGGGGAATGTCACCCTCGATAAGATCAAACAGATTATTTAACGACTAATCAGGGCGCGCAGGCGATGCCGCGGCCACACCCACAGGAGAGCATCAATGGGTTTTTCACAGGCGGTCAGCGGGTTAAACGCCGTATCAAGCAATCTGGACGTCATCGGCAACAACATCGCCAACGCCGAAACCAGCGGCTTCAAATCCGGCTCGGTCTCGTTTGCCGATGTGTTCTCCAGCTCGAAAGTGGGGCTGGGGGGTGAAAGTGGCCTCCGTGACCCAGAATTTCAATGACGGGACGGTGAGCACCACCGATAACGGCCTCGACGTCGCCATTTCCGACAACGGCTTCTTCCGCCTGGTGGACGGCAGCGGCGCCGTTTATTACTCGCGCAACGGCGAATTTTCCCTCAACGCGGATCGTCAGTTGGTCAACAGCAGCGGCTATGTGGTGACGGGCTACGCCGCCAGCGGCAACCCTGCCACCATCCAACAGGGCGCCGACCCGGTAGCCCTGACGATACCCAGCCAGGGGCTGTCCGCCAGCGCCACCACCAGCGGCTCGATGGTGATGAGCCTGACCTCCAGCGCGACGTCGGTCGGCACCACCGCTTTCGACCCCGACGATAGCAGCACCTACAGTTTTTCCCAGCCGTTGACGACCTATGACAGCCTGGGCAACCCCCACAACGTCAGTCTGTATTTCGCCAAAACCGAGGATAACACCTGGGAAGTCTACAGCGTAGACAACAGCAACGGCGATGGCACCGTCAATGACGTCGGCACGCTTAATTTTGACACGAACGGGCAGTTGACCGGCACCGATACGTTTTCCATCAATATGGCCGCGCTGAACGGCGCGCCGGCGCAGACCTTCAACCTCTCCTTTGAAGGTACCCGGCAGCAATATGCCAGCAGCAGCGTAAGCAGCCAGACGCAAGACGGCTACAGCGCCGGCGATCTGACCAGTTATACCATCAATGACGACGGGACCATTTCCGGCACCTACTCCAACGGTAAAACCCAGCTCCTGGGCCAGATCGTGCTGGCGAATTTCGCCAACCCGCAGGGGTTGCAGTCCGACGGCAACAACCTGTGGTCCGCGACCTCGGGCCAGGCCATCGTCGGCCCCGCCGGTAGCGGCACGTTGACCAGCGGCGCGCTGGAGTCGTCCAACGTCGACCTCAGCCAGGAACTGGTGAATATGATCGTCGCCCAGCGTAATTATCAATCCAACGCGCAGACGATCAAAACCCAGGATGCGATTTTGCAAACGCTGGTCAGCCTGCGCTAACCGTAACGGGATAATCCTATGGATCACGCCATCTATACCGCCATGGGCGCAGCCGCGGCGTCGCTGGATCAGCAGGCGGTGATTGCTAACAATCTCGCTAATGCGTCCACCACGGGGTTTCGTGCCCAGCTGTCCGCCGCGCGCGGTGCCGGTGGAGGGGGAATCGCTGCCGACCCGCACCCTGAGCGTGGCTTCGACGCCGGGCGCGCTGATGACGCCAGGGCCGATTGAGACCACCGGCCGATCGCTTGATGTCGCGCTCGGCGGCGATGGATTCCTGGCGGTACAACTGCCCGACGGTCAGGAGGCCTATACCCGCAATGGCAATATACAGCAGGACGCCGACGGCCAATTGACGGTACAGGGCTATCCGCTGATGGGGCAGAACGGCCGGCTGGTGGTGCCGACGCAGGCTTCCCTCACCATCGGCGACGACGGTACCGTCTCGGCGCTGGGCGATAGCGATGCGTTAAATACCGTCGGACCGGTGGGGCAACTGAAACGCGTCACTGCCGAGGCTGGCACGCTGGTGCGCGGCGATGACGGCCTGTTCCACCTCAACGATGACGCGCAGGGCGCGCAGGCGCCGCTGCCGAATGACAATGCCGTCAGCGTTATGTCCGGCATGCTGGAAGGCAGCAATGTCAATACGGCCGAAACGCTGGTGGATATGATTGGCACCGCCCGCCGGTTTGAAATGCAAATGAAGAGGTGATAGCCAGCGTGGATCAGAATGCCCAGCAGGCCAATCAACTCTTATCCCTCAGCTAATTGCAGGAGAGCCAACGGATGATCCGTTCTCTGTGGATTGCCAAAACCGGTCTGGATGCCCAGCAGACCAATATGGATGTGATATCGAACAACCTGGCCAACGTCAGCACCAACGGCTTTAAGCGCCAGCGCGCGGTGTTTGAGGATTTACTGTATCAAACCGTCCGCCAGCCGGGCGCGCAATCGTCGGAGCAGACCACGCTGCCCTCGGGGCTGCAACTGGGCACCGGGGTGCGTACCGTCAGCACCGAGCGGTTGCATAGCCAGGGCAACCTGGAGCAGACCGACAACAGCAAGGACGTGGCCATTAACGGTAAAGGTTTTTTCCAGGTGCAAATGCCGGACGGCTCGACCGCCTACACCCGCGATGGCTCGTTTCAGGTCGATCAAAACGGCCAGATGGTGACTTCCAGTGGTTACCCGATTCAACCGGCTATCACCATTCCCGACAACGCGCTTACCGTGACCATCGCCCGCGACGGCGTGGTGAGCGTCACGGTACAGAGGCAAGCCAACTCCACGCAGGTGGGGCAGTTGACGTTGAGCAACTTTATCAACGAAGCGGGTCTGCAAAGTCTGGGGGAGAATCTCTATCAAGAGACCGACTGTTCGGGCGCGCCCAACGAGTCCACTCCCGGGCAAAACGGCGCGGGCGCCAGCGCCAGCGGCAGCCGGGTGCAAATCAATCAGCTGTCGGGAGGACGGATAAACAATGGCGCGGTGATTGAGCGGGAATTACCCAGCACCTTCGACCACAGTCCGCTGTTATCGCTGCAGCTCAAGACGGAAAACTTCAGTTTGTCCCAGCGCATCAGCGACGCCATTAATCGCTTTAACGGCATGGGCGTCGCCCGGGCGCTGGATGCCCGCACCGTCGAAGTCAGCCTAACGGCCGACAACAGCGCGCAGGTTCGTTTTCTGGCGCAAATCCAGGATATCGATATCGCCGTCGGCCAGATGGATGCCAAGGTGATCATCAACTCACGCACCGGTTCGGTCGTGATGAATAGGAATGTCACCCTGGATAATTGCGCGGTGGCGCAGGGCAATCTTTCCGTGGTGGTGGACAGCCAACTAAACGTAAGTCAGCCGGATACCCCCTTTACCAACGGCAATACCGTGGTCACGCCGCAGACCCAGATTTCCGTGCGGCAAAACGGCGGATCGCTGCAAAAAGTCGAATCCAGCGCCAGCCTCAATAATGTTATCCGCGCGATGAACGCCCTGGGCGCGACGCCGAACGATCTGATGTCGATCCTGCAAGCGATGAAAAGCGCCGGCTGCCTGCAGGCCGAACTGGAGATTATCTGATGCCGCTGATGCAGAGCATGGATCTTTCCCCCGCCTATGACGCCAATGCGCTGAATAAACTGCATCAGCAGGCGGCGGCTCAATCGCCGCAGGCCCTGAAAGCGGTGGCGAAACAGGTCGAGGGCCTGTTCGTACAGATGATGCTGAAAAGCATGCGCGATGCGCTGCCCCAGGAGGGGCTGCTGGATAGCCACCAAACGCAGCTCTACACCAGCCTGTACGATCAGCAGATAGCCCAGCAGCTCTCCGCCAAAGGGCTGTGCTGGCGGATATGATGGTGAAGCAACTGAGCCCCGCCCAGGGGGGGCGGCTACGCCGGACGGCACGACTACCGCCCAGGGCGGACTGCCCGCGCTGGCCCCCGGCGCTGGCGCCTATATGCCCCCCGCGCTGCTGGGGGAAATGCTGCGGCGCGGCAAGACGAGGAGGCGACGCCCGCGGCAACGGTATCTGCCGGCGGCGGCAGCTTCACCGACCGGCTCGCTATTCCGGCGATGATCGCCGGCGCCCGCAGCGGCATATCCCATCATTTAATTTTGGCGCAGGCGGCTCTGGAATCCGGCTGGGGTAAGCGTGAAATCCCCACCGCCGACGGCAAACCCAGCCATAACCTGTTCGAGATTAAGGCCACCAGCGATTGGCAGGGCGCATCGACCACCGTAATGATCACGGAATACGAAAACGGCCAGGCGGTGAAAGTTCCCCAACGTTTCAAAGTGTACGACTCTTATTTGGCGGTGATTGAAGATTATATTCAATTGCTCACCCGCTTTGTTGAATAAATCCGAAATTTGTGACGACTTCCTCCCTATCAGGGCGATTGTTACATGATGCGGACGCTGTTTGGCATTCCTAACAGCGTGATCCGGTTAAGCGCTTTGACCATTGCCATAACCTCACCTACCTGCGCGTCATAGTCATGCAGACTCAGATGACCACCCAGAAGTGTTTTAAACCGGAACATGGCCGTTTCAGTCAGTGAACGCCGGTGATAACCTACTTTCTTTTTCCAGGTATCGTTATTGCCGCTCAGATGCTGATTTGCCACCGCATGGTTACGCTCATGGTATCGAGCTGGCCAATATTGCGCACCACTTCGCGGTGGGATAAGCGGCTTTATTTTTTTCCTCAGCAAAGCATCATGACAGTAACGCGTATCGTAAGCACTGTCAGCCGACGCTTCCCTGATTTTCCGGTGGGTTTGGTTAATCAGCCCGGGCAGCGCCTGCGCATCTATCGTACCGCTTAGCGATAAATCGGCACAGATAATTTCATGTGTCGCGCTATCTACTGCCAGATGAAGCTTGCGCCATACTCTGCGCCTCTCAGCCCCATGCTGCCTGACTTTCCATTCGCCTTCGCCGAAGATTTTCAGGCCGGTGCCATCGATGACCAGGTGTGAGATTTCGCCGCGGGTTGGCGTTTTTATGCTGATGTCGACGGTTTTTGCTCGCCGGCTGACCAGAGAGTAATCTGGGCAGCGCAGCGACAGCCCCATCAGTTTAAAAATCGCGTCAACGAAACCCTGTAACGCCCGGAGCGAAAGGTTAAACACGCGCTTTATCATCAGAACCGTGGTAATGGCCATATCGGTGTAGTGAAGCGGCCGGCCACGATGTTCAGGTGGTGTACTCTCAGTCCATGCAGCAATGGCTGACTCATCAAGCCATACTGTCATGTCCCCCCGCTGCCTGAGCGCATTGTTGTATGCGGGCCAGTTGGTGATTTTAAACTTTTGCTTTGCCATGGGGACCTGATGTTGAAACGAATGTAGTGATCAGAGCCGCCAGTCACCTAAAAGTTCGATTTATTCAACAAAGCCTTGCTCACCACCAATCCCCGCTATCGCGAGGTGGTGAACGCCAAACATCCCGAAGAGGGGGCCTATGCGTTACAGCGCGCCGGCTACGCCACCGATCCCGGCTACGGGGAAAAATTGGTACAGATTATCGGCCAATTGAAAGATACCGCCCACCGGGCGGTAAAAGCCTATACCCATGATTTAAGCTCACTGTTTTAATAACGCCCGGCGAATTCTTTTTTTTACGCGCTCTAAAGTTTAGCCCCTTAGCGCCGTTATTTTTTAATTGCCGTAATGATTCGCCGGTTTTTTTTATTCATATACCCGGAATAAAGGAAATGACATGTCCAGCCTATTATACAATATCGCTTCCTCCGGATTAAAAGCCGCGCAGATAGCGTTGGCCACGACCTCAAACAATATCAGTAACGCCTATGTCGACGGCTATAATTTGCAGCGGGTGACGCTGAGCGAGGCTCAGCAAAGCGGGGCGCTGGGAAACGGCGTCACCGTCACCACCGGCATCATCCGCGCCTATGACTCGCTGGTGGTAGGGCAGCTACGCGCGGCGTCCACTTCCGCCGCCGCGGCCAGCACCTATTCGGATAATATCAGCCAGATTGATAACCTGCTGTCCGATTCGGATACGGACTTATCCACCCAGATGAGCACCTTTTTCGCCTCGCTACAGGCGTTGTCCTCGGCCGCCAGCGATAGCGCGGCGCGTCAGACGGTGATCGGCAGCGGACAGAATCTGGTTAGCCAGTTCAGTAGCCTGGACAATACTCTACGCGATATGGATAGCGCCATCGATAGCCAGCTCTCCGCCACCGCCGATCAAATCAACACCTACGCGAAACAGATTGCCACTCTTAATGCCCAGATAGCCCGTCAGGGCACCGGTTCAGAGTCCAATGCGCTGCTGGATCAGCGCGACCAACTGGTCAACTCGCTCAATCAATTGGTTGGCGTCAATGTGACGGTGCAAGACGACAGCACCCTCAGCCTGACTATCGGTAGCGGCCTAACCCTGGTGCAGGGCAGCAGCGCCTATTCATTAGCGGTGGTGCCGTCCTCGGCCGATGCGTCGCAAATGGCGCTGGCCTACGATCGCGGCAATGGCACTCTGAGCGAGATCGACCCTGCGACGCTCACGGGCGGCAGCCTGGGCGGTATGCTGAGCTTTCGCGATGGCGCGTTGGCCGACGCCCGCAATCAGCTGGGGCAAATCGCGCTGGCGTTCGCCGACAGCTTCAACCAACAGCATCAGGCCGGGGTAGATCTGAATGGCGATGCCGGCGGCGATTTTTTCACCCTCGGCAGTCCAACGATAGTGAGCAACACCCGCAATAGCGGCAGCGCGGTGCTGAGCGTGGCGTTTACCGACAGTACGGCGGCCAAAGCCAGCGACTACATGGCCAAATATACCGCGGACGGCTGGCAAATTACCCGCAATAGCGATGGCGCCAGCGTGGCCTATACCCCCGCGACCGACGAGAGCGGCGCCACCGTTTTGAGCTTCGAGGGCTTGAGCCTTTCTGTGAGCGGTACCCCGAGCGTCAACGACAGTTATCAATTAAAAACGGTGTCTAACGTTATTCAGGGCCTGAGCGTTGCCATCACCGATCCTGCCCTTATCGCCGCGGGGCAGGCGGACGACGAGAGCGGCGACGGCGATAACCGCAATGCCGAAGCGCTGCTGGCATTGCAAAACACCAAACTGGTGGGCGGTAGCGCCACCCTGTCGACCGCCTATGCGTCGTTGGTCAGTAAAGTCGGCACCCAGACCAGCAATGCCAAGATTACCGCCGAAACCCAGGCCAGCATGGTAAGCCAGCTGACCGAAAAGCAGCAGTCGATTTCCGACGTTAATTTGGATGAGGAGTATGTGGATCTGCAGCGCTATCAGCAGTACTACCAGGCTAATTCCAAGGTCATGACTACCGCCGGTACCATTTTCGACGCTTTATTATCGGCGCTTGGCTAACGCCATCGCTGCCCGTTTGTCGTGCCGTAAGGGGAAACCACCATGCGCCTGAGCACCAGTATGATTTACCAGCGTAATTTAGACGCTATCAGCGAGTCCTACAGCAAATGGGAGAATACTGGGCAGCAGTTGGCGACCGGCAAACGGGTCAATGTGCCCTCCGACGATCCTATCGCCGCGTCTCAGGCTATCAAACTGGGCCAAAGCCAGGCCCTCAATAGCCAATACAGCGCGGCGCGCACCAGCGCCACCAACAGTCTGTCGGCGGAAACCACGGTGCTGGAGCAGGTCACCGACGTCATTCAAAGCGCCCAGACGCTGCTGGTGCAGGCGGGCGACGGTACCTTGAGCGATCAGGACCGGCAGTCGCTGGCGACCCAGCTTCAGTCGTATAAAGATCAGCTATTGAACCTGGCCAATAGCCAGGACGGTAACGGCAACTACCTGTTTGCTGGGTATAAAACCAATAGCGCGCCCTTTGTCGAAGCGGAGGACGGCAGCGTCAGTTACAGCGGCGGCGGCCAGGCTATGACCCAGCAGGTCGACGCCAGCCGCAGCATGACCGTCGGCGATACCGGTTCGGCGGTGTTCATGAGCCTTACGGCCGGCTATACCACCGAGCCGGACGGCGGCGACAGCGAAAGCAATATTTTCAATACGTTGGATATCGCCCTTAAGGCGCTGACCACGCCCCAGCAGGATGCCGACAGCACCGTCACCGTTGACTACACCGCCGCCATCGGTAAAGCCAGCCGCGGTCTGTCCAATTCGCTGGATAATGTGCTGGCGGTGCAAAGTTCGGTGGGCAGCAAGCTTAACGAGCTGGACAATTTGGACAGCCTCGGCACCAGCCGCAACACGCTTATCAGCGATAATATTAGCGCGCTGGTGGACGTGGACTGGTATCAAGCGATCTCCGACTACAGCCAGCAACAGGTTGCGCTGCAGGCCGCCTACAGCACGTTTACCGCCATGCAATCGATGTCGTTATTTAGCCAGTAACCGGCTAGATCCTCAGCGGGCCATGCCGCTGAGGATCTCCGACAGCAGATCGAACACTTCTCCCATCATCTTCTCCCAAGACGGCGCCAGCAGCGGCAGTAACAGGCTGAAGGTCGCTTTGTTGAATAAATCCGAAATTTGTGACGACTTCCTCCCTATCAGGGCGATTGTTACATGATGCGGACGCTGTTTGGCATTCCTAACAGTGTGATCCGGTTAAGTGCTTTAACCATTGCCATTGCCTCACCTACCTGCGCGTCATAGTCATGCAGACTCAGATGACCACCCAGAAGTGTTTTAAACCGGAACATGGCCGTTTCAGCCAGTGAACGCCGGTGATAACCTACTTTCTTTTTCCAGGTATCGTTATTGCCGCTCAGATGCTGATTTGCCACCGCATGGTTACGCTCATGGTATCGAGCTGGCCAATATTGCGCACCACTTCGCGGTGGGATAAGCGGCTTTATTTTTTTCCTCAGCAGAGCATCATGACAGTAACGCGTATCGTAAGCACTGTCAGCCGACGCTTCCCTGATTTTCCGGTGGGTTTGGTTAATCAGCCCGGGCAGCGCCTGCGCATCTGTCGTACCGCTTAGCGATAAATCGGCACAGATAATTTCATGTGTCACGCTATCTACTGCCAGATGAAGCTTGCGCCATACTCTGCGCCTCTCAGCCCCATGCTGCCTGACTTTCCATTCGCCTTCGCCGAAGACTTTCAGGCCGGTGCCATCGATGACCAGGTGTGAGATTTCGCCGCGGGTTGGCGTTTTTATGCTGATGTCGACGGTTTTTGCTCGCCGGCTGACCAGAGAGTAATCTGGGCAGCGCAGCGACAGCCCCATCAGTTTAAAAATCGAGTCAACGAAACCCTGTAACGCCCGGAGCGAAAGGTTAAACACGCGCTTTATCATCAGAACCGTGGTAATGGCCATATCGGTGTAGTGAAGCGGCCGGCCACGATGTTCAGGTGGTGTACGGCTTTGTTGAATAAATCGAACTTTTAGGTGACTGGCGGCTCTGATCACTACATTCGTTTCAACATCAGGTCCCCATGGCAAAGCAAAAGTTTAAAATCACCAACTGGCCCGCATACAACAATGCGCTCAGGCAGCGGGGGGACATGACAGTATGGCTTGATGAGTCAGCCATTGCTGCATGGACTGAGAGTACACCACCTGAACATCGTGGCCGGCCGCTTCACTACACCGATATGGCCATTACCACGGTTCTGATGATAAAGCGCGTGTTTAACCTTTCGCTCCGGGCGTTACAGGGTTTCGTTGACTCGATTTTTAAACTGATGGGGCTGTCGCTGCGCTGCCCAGATTACTCTCTGGTCAGCCGGCGAGCAAAAACCGTCGACATCAGCATAAAAACGCCAACCCGCGGCGAAATCTCACACCTGGTCATCGATGGCACCGGCCTGAAAGTCTTCGGCGAAGGCGAATGGAAAGTCAGGCAGCATGGGGCTGAGAGGCGCAGAGTATGGCGCAAGCTTCATCTGGCAGTAGATAGCGTGACACATGAAATTATCTGTGCCGATTTATCGCTAAGCGGTACGACAGATGCGCAGGCGCTGCCCGGGCTGATTAACCAAACCCACCGGAAAATCAGGGAAGCGTCGGCTGACAGTGCTTACGATACGCGTTACTGTCATGATGCTCTGCTGAGGAAAAAAATAAAGCCGCTTATCCCACCGCGAAGTGGTGCGCAATATTGGCCAGCTCGATACCATGAGCATAACCATGCGGTGGCAAATCAGCATCTGAGCGGCAATAACGATACCTGGAAAAAGAAAGTAGGTTATCACCGGCGTTCACTGGCTGAAACGGCCATGTTCCGGTTTAAAACACTTCTGGGTGGTCATCTGAGTCTGCATGACTATGACGCGCAGGTAGGTGAGGCAATGGCAATGGTTAAAGCACTTAACCGGATCACACTGTTAGGAATGCCAAACAGCGTCCGCATCATGTAACAATCGCCCTGATAGGGAGGAAGTCGTCACAAATTTCGGATTTATTCAACAAAGCAGCTGAAGGTCAAAATTCCCACCGTCAGCGTCAGGGAGAAGCCGATAACGAACACCGTCAATTGCGTGGTGATGCGGTTTAGCAATCCCAAGGCAATATTCAGCGTCATTAACATGCAGATAAGCGGCAGCGCCAGCATCATCCCGTTCAAAAAAATAACGCCGCCGGCGCGGGCCAGCGCCATAAACGCATTGGGATTCAGCGGCTGGTTATCCAACGGCAGGGTGTGAAAGCTGTCCGCCAGCAGCGACAATAGCCATAAATGACCGTTGAGGCTGATAAACACCAGCAGGGCAAGCAGGTTAAGCAGCCGCGCCAGCAGCGGGGTATTCAGCCCGCTGGCGGGGTCGAAGAAGGTCGCGAAAGAGAGCCTCATTTGCAGGCCGATGACCTCACCGGCCATGCGCACGGCGGCGAAGGTCAACTGCATCGTCAGGCCGAGGGTGGTGCCTATCAGGATTTGCTTGAGGGCGAGCCAAAAGCCGGCCAACGAAAACAACGGCGTGTCGACGGCGGGGAGCGAGGGGGCGATAAGCAGGGCGATCAGAATGCCCAGTCCCAGCTTTATCGGCGCGAGAATCGATTTTTCGCTGAACAGCGGGGCGGTACTGATAAGCGCCAGAATCCGCAGCAGCGGCCAAAACAATGACGGCAGCAGAACCGCGAGCTGGCCGCTATCCAGAGGCAGCACGTTAGCCCGCCATGAGCGGCAGATTGGTCAATAGGGCGCGCATGTAGTCTAAAATAAGATTTAGCATCCAGGGGCCGGCGAGGGTGATGGTGGCTACCACCGCCAGAATTTTCGGGATAAACGAGAGTGTCATTTCGTTGACCTGGGTCGCGGCCTGCAGCAAGCTGATGATAAGCCCGCTAAACAGCGCCGCCAACAGCAATGGCGCCGCCAGCGCGATTAACATGCCCTCAATGGCCGAGGGCCATTACGGATTCTGGTGTCATGGGTACCGCCTGTAAAGGAACTAGCTATAAAAACTTTGCGCCAGCGAACTGATCAACAGTTGCCAGCCATCCACCAACACGAAAAGCATTATTTTGAACAGTAGTGAGATAGTCGCCGGCGGTACCATCATCATCCCCAGCGCCATGAGCACCGAGGCCACCACCAAATCGATAATCAAAAACGGAATAAACAGCGTAAAACCTATCTGGAAGGCCGTTTTCAGTTCGCTGGTGACATAGGCCGGCAGCAGAATGCACATCGGTACCGCCTCCGGCCCCTCCAGGGGCGGCACATTGGCCAGGCGGGCGAACAATCCCAGATCCGCTTCCCGCGTCTGGCGCAGCATAAAGGCGCGCAACGGTTGCGATCCTCGTTCCAGCGCGGTCTGCATCGAAATTTTGTTCTCGCTCAGCGGCAGATAAGCGTCGGTGTAAATGGAATCTAATACCGGCGACATGACAAAAAAGGTTAAAAACAGCGCCAGGCCCAGCAGCACCTGATCAGGGGGCGCCGAGGGAGCGCCGATGGCGCTGCGCAACAGCCCAGCACAATGATGATGCGGGTGAAACTGGTCATCATTAACAGCGCCGCCGGAATAAAGGTCAGCGAGGTGAGGAACACCAACGTTTGCACCGGCAACGACCAGTTCTGACCGCCGCCGGGCAGCGGCTGGCTGATAATACCGGGCAATTGCGCGCAGCAGGCTGGTGCAAACAACAGCAAAAGCGCGGCGGCGCATGCGGGGCAGAAGCCGCCTGTTATTCCCCGACAGCGTATCATGCGTTACCGCTCCGCTGGCGAATTTGACGCAATAACCGCTGGCGAAAATCCTCCGGCACGGGGCCACTATCGCCCCGTTCAGGCTGCGCGGGGGCGGGCAAGGTATGTAGCGTAGTAATGTGCTGCGGCGTGATCCCCAGCACCAGCCAGGTTTCCTCGACCTGCATAATCACCACCTTTTCCCGCGCGCCGATGCTACAGCTGGCCCGGACCATCAGCCGATTGCCGCCGCGCCCGGCCGGCGTCAGCCGCATGGTTTTCAGCAGCCAGCCGCCAATGACGATAAGCAGCAGGATACCGAGCAGCGCGCCGCCAACCTGGGTGAGCGCGCGTCTGGGCGGCGGATGCGGCGGCGCCATTGCCGGCCACCGTGCTAGCGTGGTCGGTGGTGGTCGGTGAAGAGTCGCGTAACGGGGAAGCGATCATTTACCGGCTAAGCCTGCGCATCCGCTCGGACGGCGTGATGATGTCGGTGATGCGAACGCCGTATTTGTCCGCTACCACCACCACCACTTCGCCTTGAGCGATAAGATAACCGTTGATAAGAATATCCAGCGGTTCCCCCGCCAGACCGTCCAGCGCGACTACCGAGCCTTGCGATAGGCGCAGCAGCTCTTTGATGGTCATTTTGGTGCGCCCCAACTCCACGGTCATCTTGACCGGGATATCCATTATCAAATCAATATCCTGCAGCGGGCCGCTACCGCCTTCTCCCGCCAGCGGCGAGAAAATACCGTCGGTGGATGCCGCCTGCTTCCGATCACCACCCTGCTGTGCAAGCGCTTCAGCCCACAGATCGTCCGCGGAAGGGTTCTCATCGGCAGACGGTTTAGTCGGCTCAGTCATTGGGCGATTCCTCATTCTGGGAGTTCAATACGGGATTAATCAGTTGGTCGACGCAGAGCGCGTACTGGCCGGTGAGCACCGGCACGCCATCTACATAGGCGGTGATATGCTCGGGTTTTTCGATGGTTAGCACATCCCCCGGCGCCAGTTTTAAAATTTCCGATAGCCGCAGCGTCACGTCGGTAAAATTCGCCACGAGCTCCAGTTCAGAGTGCTGGACCTGACGCACCAGGTTTTCACGCCAGCTCTGATCTTCCAGGCGCGAGTTTTCCAGCGGCGGGTTGGCCAGCAATTCCCGCAGAGGTTCGATCATAGAAAACGGAATACAGATATAAAATTCCCCCACCAGCGATCCGATTTCCACATGGAAGGGGGTCGTCACCACGATATCGTTAGGCGACGAGGTGATATTGGTAAATTTTACCTGCATTTCAGCGCGCACGTATTCGATAGTGAGCTGGTAGATGGCCTGCCATGCCTCCTGATACCCTTCCAGCGCCAGGCGCAGCATGCGGCGGATAATGTGCTGTTCGGTATGGGTAAACTCCCGGCCTTCCACCCGGATGGGGAAACGGCCGTCGCCGCCAAACAGGTTATCCACCGCAATAAAGACCAGGCTTGGGGAAAACACAAACAGCGCGGTACCGCGCAGCGGCTTCAGGTGAATAAGGTTCAAGTTGGTTGGCACCGGCAAATTGCGGGCAAACTCATGGTAAGGTTGGATCTGAATGGCGCCGACGGTGATGTCAGGGCTGCGGCGCAACAGGTTGAACAGCCCCATGCGGAAGTGGCGGGCGAAGCGCTCGTTGATGATTTCCAACGCCTGCAATCGTTCGCGCACCACTCGCCGCTGAGTATAAGGATCGTAAGGTTTGATCTCCGGCTCGGCGCCGGGGCTGGCCGGTTGTTCCACGATATCGTCGCCGTTGAGCAACGCATCGATTTCCGCCTGCGATAAGATACTGTCTGCCATAGCGGTTAGCGCAGAATAAAAGCGGTAAACAGCACGTCGTCCACCACCTGCGGCGGTTGGCCGGCAACCAGCGGTTCGGCCAGAGTTTGCTTTATCTTGTCAATAAGCCTTTGTTTGCCCTGCGGGCAGGCCAGCTCGCTGGCCTGCTGACGCGACAGCAATAGCAATAGCCGACTGCGCACCAGCGGCAGATAATCATTGAATGTCTTGCGCGTCTCTTCATTGGGCAGCCGCAGCGTCAGTCTGACATACAGCACCCGGTCCAAATCGTTATCGGGATTGGCGACGTTGACGGTAAAGGTTTCCAGTACCATAAAAACCGGCGCGGGGGACGGCGCCAGGGAGATCGCCGCCGGCTGCGTCGCGGCGGTGCGCAGCTGCCACCAGAAATAGCCCGCCGCGCTACAGGCGGCAAGGAGAATTATCACCAACAGAGCGAACCAGGGGGCGGAAGTGCGGGCGATGGGACGCGCGGATTCAGACATGACGTGACGATTTCCCTTGAGCATGATGAGAGGTACCAGGCCGCGCCTGATAAGCCAATCGGTTAATTGCCACCAATTATGCCGCCATTTCTCGCCATCAATGGCCGGAATAGAAGAGGTAATTCACGCTTATTTCCACGCGGTGATTAGATATAGGTGTTAATCCGGCCGTTGCTGATGGCGGTCGCCTCCTGAGCGGTATGCCCCTGCGTCGCGCTATCCTCAACCGTGCTGAACGCTCGCGGCTGACCGCCGGAATACGCTTGGCCGCCGACGCTGCTTTGCCCGAGCTGGATCCCGCTTTCCGCCAGCGCCGAGCGCAAATGGGGCAGCGCGGCCTGTAAGGTATCTCGCACCTGGGCGTGATCCGACACCATATGGATTTGCAGTTGATTGTCCTGGATATGCAAGGAGATCTGCAGCGAACCGAGATCGGCGGGGTGCAGGCGCAGTTCGGCGTTGCTCTGATTATTGCGGGCGAACATCACCAACTGCTGACCCAGCGCCTGTTGCCATTCATCGCTGCCCAACTGTGCGGCAATCATCGCCGACGCGGCGTCAGAGCCGGTGCTCAGCGGCCGCGGGCTGAAATTGTCGGCGCGGCCATCGTGTCCGATGCCGCGGCTTTGGTCAGCGTTTTTTTGCCGTGGCCGTCGCTTATCGTCTGATCATCAAGGTTGTCGACGGTTGCCGCCGTATCGCGGTCGGTCAGGCCGTCCTCTGGCGCGTTCACCTTCACCGATGGCGGCCGTTTACCGGCGCCTTGACCGACCATCCTGGCCGGCATGCGCGGCGGCCCCCTGCGGCTGCGTGGCGTTAGTGACTTTGCCCTGCAGGACGGCGGTAAAATTCAGACTGTCCGCGTCGGCCTGTTGGGACGCGCCGGTGTTGCCCGCTGGGTGAACGGCGGCGACATCGGTCAAGGTAGGTAAGGTCATCATAAGATCCCCGGTGCCCCATGGGCTCGCCGTTAAGAGTTATTCCGCCGTGCGTCGGCTGCGCGGCGGGCGAATTCATCCATTTTTTTCTGATCCAGACGGTTTTCCCGCACCTGCGCCGCCTGCTCCTGACGGGAATGTAATGTACTTAAGGCATTCAACCGTTGCTGCTTATCCTGCCAAAGCGCAATCGCCTGCTGCACTTTTTCCTTCCATTGGTTCAGCGTGTAGCGGTGCTGCGCAATAGCGGTTTCCAGCGTCAAAATGAATTGTTGAAAGTTTTCATAATCGCCGGAGACCATGCCGCGGGCCAGTCCGGATTGCAGCTTCTGCCGATATTCCAGCTCGTACGCCAGTAATTGATCCAGCCTGGCCGCGGCGAACAGGGCCTGTAACTGCTGCCGGGCATCGTCATAACCGCACGCCTGATGCATCCCCTGCTGCAAAAAACCTTCGATCGCGGGATAGAGCGCGATCGCTTGATCCAGCAGGGGATCGCTGCCGGGGGCATAAGCGCCGACGCTTATCAAATCGCGGTTGCGCTGGTAGCGCGATAGCCGCTGTTTCAGTTGGCGCATCTGGTGTTCATGTTCCGGTGTTACCAGCGCGGTCATGACTCGGCTGATAGACGACTCGATATCGATCGCGGGATAGTGGCCGCTTTCCGCCAAACTCCGCGACAGCACAATATAGCCATCCAGGATCGCCCGCGCGGCGTCGGCAATGGGATCCTACTGATCGTCCCCTTCGGTGAGCACGGTAAAGCGGTAATCGAGCCGCCGATGCCGTTGCCGGCGCGTTCCACCAGGGCAGGCAGTCGGGCGAACACCGACGGGGGATACCCTTTGGTGGCGGGTGGTTCGCCGATAGCCAGCGCGATCTCCCGCTGCGCCATGGCGTAACGGGTCAGCGAGTCCATGATAAGCAACACGTGCTGACCGCGATCACGGAAATCCTCGGCGATGCGGGTGGCGTAAGCGGCGCCCTACATGCGCAGCAGAGGCGAGACATCCGCCAGCGCGGCAATCACCACCGAACGTGCCAGCCCCTCGCTGCCCAGAATATTTTCGATAAAATCTTTTACTTCGCGACCGCGCTCGCCGATGAGCCCGACCACGA
Source organism: Candidatus Sodalis pierantonius str. SOPE (assembly GCF_000517405.1). Lineage (NCBI taxonomy): Bacteria > Pseudomonadati > Pseudomonadota > Gammaproteobacteria > Enterobacterales > Bruguierivoracaceae > Sodalis > Candidatus Sodalis pierantonii. The sequence continues at coordinate 4,140,082 of NZ_CP006568.1, forward strand.
TGACATCGGCGTGCGTATAGCGGGCCATCATGCCGAGCAGTACGCTTTTACCGACCCCGGAGCCGGCGAACAGCCCGATGCGCTGGCCCCGGCCGATGGTCAGCATGCCGTTGATGGCGCGAACGCCGACATCCAGCACGTCGGTAATGGGGTACGCTGCAGGGGATTACAAGGTTTGGTGATAAGCGGCGCGCGCTAGGGTGTTGGGGGCGGGCAGGCCGTCCAGCGGTCTGGCGCGGCTGTCCAGCACCCGGCCCAGCAGCGCTTGGCCGAGAGGCAATTGCTTGCTGTGGTTCGCCTCGTGGCCGGCGGCAACCACCTCGGCGCCCGGCACAATGCCTTCCACCTCTTCAAGGGGCATCAAAAACAGTCTGTTGCCGTTAAAGCCGACCACCTCGCACTCCACCTCGGCGTTATCATCGCCGCCGGTCCGCGCCACCCGGCAAGCGGTGCCTAACGGCAGTTGCAAACCGCTTGCCTCCATGACCAGTCCGGTAGCGCGCGTCAGACGGCCGCAGCGCCTTACCCGCGGGACCGGCGTCAGCCGTTGCTCCAGCGCATCCAGCGCGCCGAGCCAACGTTTGAGCCGCCCGGTCATCTAGAGCACCTCCGGCGCGGCCAGCCGGCAAATTGCCTGTCAGCGGGTGGCCAGCGATGCGTCCAGCGAGCCGTCCGCCGCGCACAGCTTACAGCCTCCCGGGTGCAGGTGCGGATCGGCCTGCAGATGCCAGCCAAACTGGTTGAGCGTGGCGGCCAGATGCTGTTCCACCAGCGGCAGAAGCGCCGGATGGACCAGCAGCTGTAGCGGCCCACTGAAAGCCGGCTCTTGCTGGAGCAAATGCTGTATCGGTGCGGCCATGATGTCGTCCCATTGCGCGGGCAGTGCGCCGAGCACCTGCCGCGCCGCGTGCAGGGCTAATTGCGCCAGCCGGTCGGCGATTACGGTGTCCATGGCATCCAGGCTATGTTGAAATTCGCTGACCAGAGTTTGCAGTTGGGCAACAGCTGGCTGCTGTTCGCGCTGCCCCTGCGCGCGTCCTTCCTCCTGGCCCGCCTGATACCCTTCCTGTCGCCCCTGCTGGAAACCCTGACGGCGCCCTTCTTCAAAACCCGCCTGCTGGGCCTCTTGCAGCACTTTTTCCCGCATCAACGCCAGCGCGGCCTGTTGATGGCGCTGTTCGCTGATTTCGTGCTCCGGCGCGGGATGTCCGCCCGGTAGCGGCGCGAAATCCGTCAACGACCAGGGACGCCAGGCGGCGTCGCGTACATCAGACATAGGAATCCTCGGCGCCGCTTATCACGATCTTGCCGCTTTCGGCCAGGCGGCGGACGATTTGCAAAATGGCCTTTTGTTCGTTTTCCACTAGCGACATGCGTATCGGCCCGCGATTGGCGAGATCGTCGCGCAGAATATCCGCGGCCCGCTGGGACATATTGGACAAGAACCGTTCGCGCAGAGGCTCGTCGGCGGTTTTGAGGGCGATTATCAACGACTCGCTCTCCACTTCCTGTAGCAGACGCTGGATACTGAGGTCGTCCACCTGCACCAGATTCTCGAACAGGAACATTTCGTCGATGATCTTCTGCGCCAGTTCGCGGTCGAAATCGCGCATGGCATTGATAACCGCCTCTTCCTGCTGGGTTTTCATCAAATTGATAATCTCGGCGGCGGTGCGGATACCGCCCATTTTGCTGCGCTTGAGATTCTGTCCATCCAGCAGACCGATGAGTACCTCGGTCAATTCCGCCAGCGCGGCAGGCTGTACCCCGCCAAAGGTGGCGATACGCAGCATCACGTCGTTGCGCAATTTTTCGTCGAACAACACCAGGATGTCGGCGGCCTGGCTGCGGCGCAGATGCACCAGGATGGTGGCGATAATTTGCGGATGCTCATCGCGAATCAAATCGGCGGCGCTCTGCGGCTCCATAAAGTTGAGTGTTTCCATGCCGGTGGTGGTTTCGCGGGTTTCAAAAATGTCTTCCAGCAGGCTGGAAGCGCGCTCTTCACCCAGCGCTTTCACCAACACCGAACGCAGATAATCGCCGGTATTAACGCTCAGGGGCTGTACTGATCCGCGGCGACTTCAAACTCCTTCAGCACCTCATTTAATTGCGCCTGAGAAATTTGCCGCAGCCCGGCCATTGCGCTACTCAACTGCTGCACTTCGCGTACGGCGAGATGTTTAAACACCTCCGCCGCGCGATCTTCGCCCAGGGTCAAAAGCAAAATGGCGCTTTTCTCGATACCGGTCATAGTCATATTTCGTTTGCTATCCATTGGCGCACCACCAGGGCCACGATGCGCGGATCGCTGTCCGCCAATGTGTGTACCCGCTCGGCCCTGGCTTCGGTGTGATCGCGTTGTGCGGCGCGCTGCGGCGCCTCTTGTTGCTCTTTGCTGAGCTTGACCACCACATCTTCTTCCGCCGCCGCTGCCTGCACTGTAGCCGCCGTTGCCTCGGCTTTACTCGCCACCAGCGGTTTCACCACTTTGCGCCATAACAACTAGGCCGCCAGTAGAACAGCCAGCCAGCGTCCGGCGCTTAACAGAGCATTGAGCAGCAAAGGCTGTTGCCAGAAGGGCAGCGCCGGCTCGCCGTCGCCGCTTTGCATGAACGGCGTATTGATAACGCTCAGCGTGTCGCCGCGCTCGCTGGAATAGCCCATCGCCTCGCGGGTGATGGCTTCGATTTGCCTTAGCGTTTCAGGCGGCAGCGGTTTGCCGGTGCCGTCATCGCCCGCCCCCTGATAATTAACGACCACTGCCACCGATAGCCGCTGGAGCTGCCCCACGTTGCGCCGCACGTGGCGCAACGTGCGATCCAGCTCGTAATTGACGGTCTCATCCTTGCGGGTATTGGACGACTGCGTCGGCGCCCGCTCCAAGGTGGCGTTGGCATTCGCATTGGCGTTAGCGTTTGGCGCCGGCCGCGCAGCGGTTCTTGCCGGGGTGCGGTTGGCGGGTGTTTTATCGATAGGCGCGCTATTGACCGGCGCGGGCTGATTGGAGAGGGCGCCCGGTACGCCGCCCTGTGCGCCGCCGCCCAACTGCTCGCTCTCAGACGCCTGACGGGAGCGAATGGCGGAGTTATCGCCACTACCGTTGGGGGCGTAACGTTCCGCGGTTTGCTCTTGGCTGTCGAAGTCAATTTGCGCCGTGACTTGCGCGTGAACATTGCCGCTGCCTACCACCGGCGCCAGAATGTTTTCGATTCGCTGTTGGAAATTATTTTCCAATTCGTTGCTGAATTTAAGCTGGATCGCGTTCAGTTCGCGCCCGTTGGGATCGGCCTGGGTCAGTAAATGCCCCTGTTGATCCAAAACCGTGATATTAGCCGGCGGCATACCGGCCACGCTGCTGGCGACCATATAGACAATCGCGCTGACCTGACCGTCATCCAGCACCCGGCCCGGCTGTAGCGTCAGGGTCACTGAGGCGGAGGGGTTCTTTTGCTCCCGGATAAATAGCGACGGCTTGGGGAGCGCCAGGTGCACCCGCGCGGATACCACCGGGCCGAGGGTTTCCATCGTGCGCGCCAACTCGCCTTCCAATCCGCGCTGGTAGTTGATCTGCTCGCTGAACTGGCTGATGTCGAACTTTTCCTGGTCCAGCAGCTCAAACCCCACCGCGCCGCCCTTCGGCAGTCCTTGACCCGCGAGTTTCAGCCGCGTTTCGTGCACTTTATCCGCGGGGATAAGCAGCGCCGTACCCTGCTCCGAAAAGCGATACGGAATGTTCATTTGCGTCAGCTGCGTGACGATATCGCCACCGTCGCGATCGCTTAAATTGCTATAAAGTACCCGATAGTCGGGACTTCTGGCCCACAGCGCCAACGCGACAACCAGGGCGATTGCCGCCGCTACCGCCACTGCGGCGGTCAATTTGGGATGAACACGCAACCGCTCCAGATAAGGAGCGAAAGGGTTTTTACCTTGTGTGGCGGAACTGTTTTTAACCGTGCTCATACCTTATTCCTGCCAACAATGGAACATAACGGGCTCTGTTGCTGATAACAAAACGCTCTCTCTGCCGCGCGCGAATGGGTTTTTCGGTGAACTACATCAAATATGATGGGTATTATTTACTGGGTAAGACAAATTGATGGCTTAAATAGCCGGGTTTTTTAGCGTTAATTACTCGCTTTTAACCTCTGGCGATTTCTGCTAAGGTGGCGCTAATATCACAAAAAGGAAACTAATGGAATGTTGGTGCAAGGTATAGAGGCGGTAGTGGCGCAGCTCAACGCCACCGCGCGCGCGGCGGACGGCATGATAAACAATCCGGCTGAGAACCCTGCGGGGTTCGCGCAGCAGCTTGGCGCCGCGCTGGATAAAATCAGCGATACGCAGATCCAGGCGAGCCGCGAGTCACAAGCCTATTCGAGCGGGGGAAACCGATCTGCAATTGAACGATGTGATGATTGATTTACAAAAATCGGCCCTGTCGCTGCAAATGGGCGTTCAGGTCCGTAATAAACTGGTCTCCGCCTATCAGGACGTGATGAATATGTCGGTGTAATACTGTTTTGCGCTGATGAGATGAAAGAGTCAGTGCTTTCCCTCTCGAATGCCGTGTTGCTCAATCGACATCACCTTTAGCGACTTCACAGGATTTTATTCAGAGACGCTTAAGGTGGCGGCAAACTCACGCTGCCCCCCTATTTTGCCGGGATGGGTTATTGGCATCGCTAATGTCTATCCAGACGAGTTGAAAAGACAAAACGGGAAGCGTTAGGGGTTATTCAACCGCCGGCGCCGGCCTGATTTGCCACGACGCCGACAGCTATAGGCGGTCACCGGCACCGATCAGCTATGTTTATGTTTACCCAGCTGCGCGATGCGCTTCTGATCCTCTTCCTCATCGGCATCCGCATCGTGGGCCATATGGCACAACGCCATTACTAGAATGGAAAGGGTGCTTTGTTGAATAAATCCGAAATTTGTGTGACGACTTCCTCCCTATCAGGGCGATTGTTACATGATGCGGACGCTGTTTGGCATTCCTAACAGCGTGATCCGGTTAAGCGCTTTGACCATTGCCATAGCCTCACCTACCTGCGCGTCATAGTCATGCAGACTCAGATGACCACCCAGAAGTGTTTTAAACCGGAACATGGTCGTTTCAGCCAGTGAACGCCGGTGATAACCTACTTTCTTTTTCCAGGTATCGTTATTGCCGCTCAGATGCTGATTTGCCACCGCATGGTTACGCTCATGGTATCGAGCTGGCCAATATTGCGCACCACTTCGCGGTGGGATAAGCGGCTTTATTTTTTTCCTCAGCAGAGCATCATGACAGTAACGCGTATCGTAAGCACTGTCAGCCGACGCTTCCCTGATTTTCCGGTGGGTTTGGTTAATCAGCCCGGGCAGCGCCTGCGCATCTGTCGTACCGCTTAGCGATAAATCGGCACAGATAATTTCATGTGTCGCGCTATCTACTGCCAGATGAAGCTTGCGCCATACTCTGCGCCTCTCAGCCCCATGCTGCCTGACTTTCCATTCGCCTTCGCCGAAGACTTTCAGGTCGGTGCCATCGATGACCAGGTGTGAGATTTCGCCGCGGGTTGGCGTTTTTATGCTGATGTCGACGGTTTTTGCTCGCCGGCTGACCAGAGAGTAATCTGGGCAGCGCAGCGACAGCCCCATCAGTTTAAAAATCGAGTCAACGAAACCCTGTAACGCCCGGAGCGAAAGGTTAAACACGCGCTTTATCATCAGAACCGTGGTAATGGCCATATCGGTGTAGTGAAGCGGCCGGCCACGATGTTCAGGTGGTGTACTCTCAGTCCATGCAGCAATGGCTGACTCATCAAGCCATACTGTCAGGTTCCCCCGCTGCCTGAGCGCATTGTTGTATGCGGGCCAGTTGGTGATTTTAAACTTTTGCTTTGCCATGGGGACCTGATGTTGAAACGAATGTAGTGATCAGAGCCGCCAGTCACCTAAAAGTTCGATTTATTCAACAAAGCCGTACACCACCTGAACATCGTGGCCGGCCGCTTCACTACACCGATATGGCCATTACCACGGTTCTGATGATAAAGCGCGTGTTTAACCTTTCGCTCCGGGCGTTACAGGGTTTCGTTGACTCGATTTTTAAACTGATGGGGCTGTCGCTGCGCTGCCCAGATTACTCTCTGGTCAGCCGGCGAGCAAAAACCGTCGACATCAGCATAAAAACGCCAACCCGCGGCGAAATCTCACACCTGCTCATCGATGGCACCGGCCTGAAAATCTTCGGCGAAGGCGAATGGAAAGTCAGGCAGCATGGGGCTGAGAGGCGCAGAGTATGGCGCAAGCTTCATCTGGCAGTAGATAGCGCGACACATGAAATTATCTGTGCCGATTTATCGCTAAGCGGTACGACAGATGCGCAGGCGCTGCCCGGGCTGATTAACCAAACCCACCGGAAAATCAGGGAAGCGTCGGCTGACAGTGCTTACGATACGCGTTACTGTCATGATGCTCTGCTGAGGAAAAAAATAAAGCCGCTTATCCCACCGCGAAGTGGTGCGCAATATTGGCCAGCTCGATACCATGAGCGTAACCATGCGGTGGCAAATCAGCATCTGAGCGGCAATATGCGACCCTGTACACGATTCTGTGTAAATGCCTTTTCTCAGAAGTGACCGTCCAGGCGGTCACCGAACTCGATAATAAAGCGGCTCATTGCCATGCGCCAGTCCCTCAAAGGCATTGTCCATTTCTATGAGGCCGCCTGTATCGCCAGCCACACCACCTTTTTCACTGCGTCGTCGGTCGGGAACACCTTGCGCTTTTTGATGGCATGCCGGATCACGCTGTTTAACGACTCGATGGCGTTGGTCGTGTAGATCACCTTGCGGATGTCCGTTGGGTAGGCAAAGAACGTGGCCAGATTGGCCCAGTTTGCCTGCCAGCTTCGACTTATTTGCGGGTAGCGGATGTCCCAGGCACTGGAGAACGCTTCCAGCGCCTGAAAGCCGGCTTCTTCCGTAGGGGCCTGATAGATAGCTTTCAGGTCGCGGGTGACGGCCTTGTAGTCCTTCCAGGAGACGAACCGCAGGCTGTTGCGCACCATATGTACGATACACAGCTGGAGCCGCGCCTCCGGATACACCGCGTTAATAGCGTCAGGGAAACCTTTCAGCCCGTCTACGCAGGCGATAAGGATATCGTTCAGGCCGCGGTTTTTCAGCTCTGTCAGCACGTTCAGCCAGAACTTTGCGCCTTCATTTTCGGTCAGCCACATACCTAGCAACTCTTTCTGGCCTTCGATGTTGATGCCCAGCGCCAGGAACACAGATTTGTTGATGATGCGGCTGTCCTGCCGGACTTTTAGAACGATACAGTCAAGATAAACAATGGAATAGACTGCATCTAGAGGCCGGTTTTGCCATTCGACAACCTGCTCCATGACCGCATCGGTGACCTTTGAGACCAGCGCCGGCGAGACAGCGGCGTCATACAGCTCTTTGAACGCGGCGGCGATCTCGCGGGTGGTCATCCCTTTGGCGTACAACGATAAAATCTGGTTATCCATCCCGGTAATCCGGGTCTGGTTCTTCTTCACCAGTTGCGATTCAAAGGAACCGTCACGATCGCGCGGAGTACGCAGCGCCAGCGGGCCATCGCCAGTGGTAACGGTTTTTGTGGAATAGCCGTTGCGGGCGTTGGTCCCCGGTTTAGGCTGATTTTTATCGTAGCCGAGGTGATGGGTCATTTCAGCATTGAGAGCTGCTTCGACGCTGATTTTTTTCAGCAGCCGATCGAAGTGACTGAGATCTTCAGGGGTTTTGAGATTTTTGGCCAGTTCGTTAGCCAGAGCCTGCAACTGTTTTTCGTCCATAAATTAACCTGTTTTTGATGTTGGCTTGAACATATCAAAATCAGGCAAATACACAAATTTCTAAACAGGCTCATGATGTTAGCCAATTTACTAAAGAAACCGTCTTGAGCTGCGCGGCCGATACATCAATATTCAGTGAGTTTTTTGCATTCACAAAGGAGAATTCTACCACAACTCGCTACATCAGCGAGAGGATCTTAAACGACGTTATCCAATATCAAAGTACGCACGCAAAACGCCATCATATCGAATTGTCTGGACCTGCCTCTTCTGCTTTGGAAAGCCGATTTTTGACCACCGCGCGTGTTGATGAGGCCATTGATAAAGACCGGGCAACGCTTGCGAAATCACTTAACGCCGATGAAGACGCCGATCCACCTGCGCAACGCGCAAATATCTTATCAAAGGGCGCCGGGGATATATTAGCGCAGGACCAGCGCGCTGATGAGGGCGCCTCGGCTGCGCCGCCGCAGACGAGCTCATTCTTCACCGAGGTCGTATCTCTGCCAGTGAAGGGCTTTGTTGGGCTTTGTTGAATAAATCGAACTTTTAGGTGACTGGCGGCTATGATCACTACATTCGTTTCAACATCAGGTCCCCATGGCAAAGCAAAAGTTTAAAATTACCAACTGGCCCGCATATAACAATGCGCTCAGGCAGCGGGGGGACCTGACAGTATGGCTTGATGAGTCAGCCATTGCTGCATGGACTGAGAGTACACCACCTGAACATCGTGGCCGGCCGCTTCACTACACCGATATGGCCATTACCACGGTTCTGATGATAAAGCGCGTGTTTAACCTTTCGCTCCGGGCGTTACAGGGTTTCGTTGACTCGATTTTTAAACTGATGGGGCTGTCGCTGCGCTGCCCAGATTACTCTCTGGTCAGCCGGCGAGCAAAAACCGTCGACATCAGCATAAAAACGCCAACCCGCGGCGAAATCTCACACCTGGTCATCGATGGCACCGGCCTGAAAATCTTCGGCGAAGGCGAATGGAAAGTCAGGCAGCATGGGGCTGAGAGGCGCAGAGTATGGCGCAAGCTTCATCTGGCAGTAGATAGCGCGACACATGAAATTATCTGTGCCGATTTATCGCTAAGCGGTACGACAGATGCGCAGGCGCTGCCCGGGCTGATTAACCAAACCCACCGGAAAATCAGGGAAGCGTCGGCTGACAGTGCTTACGATACGCGTTACTGTCATGATGCTCTGCTGAGGAAAAAAATAAAGCCGCTTATCCCACCGCGAAGTGGTGCGCAATATTGGCCAGCTCGATACCATGAGCGTAACCATGCGGTGGCAAATCAGCATCTGAGCGGCAATAACGATACCTGGAAAAAGAAAGTAGGTTATCACCGGCGTTCACTGGCTGAAACGGCCATGTTCCGGTTTAAAATACTTCTGGGTGGTCATCTGAGTCTGCATGACTATGACGCGCAGGTAGGTGAGGCTATGGCAATGGTCAAAGCGCTTAACCGGATCACGTTGTTAGGAATGCCAAACAGCGTCCGCATCATGTAACAATCGCCCTGATAGGGAGGAAGTCGTCAAAAATTTCGGATTTATTCAACAAAGCGGCTTTGTTGAATAAATCGAACTTTTAGGTGACTGGCGGCTCTGATCACTACATTCGTTTCAACATCAGGTCCCCATGGCAAAGCAAAAGTTTAAAATCACCAACTGGCCCGCATACAACAATGCGCTTAGGCAGCGGGGGGACCTGACAGTATGGCTTGATGAGTCAGCCATTGCTGCATGGACTGAGAGTACACCACCTGAACATCGTGGCCGGCCGCTTCACTACACCGATATGGCCATTACCACGGTTCTGATGATAAAGCGCGTGTTTAACCTTTCGCTCCGGGCGTTACAGGGTTTCGTTGACGCGATTTTTAAACTGATGGGGCTGTCGCTGCGCTGCCCAGATTACTCTCTGGTCAGCCGGCGAGCAAAAACCGTCGACATCAGCATAAAAACGCCAACCCGCGGCGAGATCTCACACCTGGTCATCGATGGCACCGGCCTGAAAATCTTCGGCGAAGGCGAATGGAAAGTCAGGCAGCATGAGGCTGAGAGGCGCAGAGTATGGCGCAAGCTTCATCTGGCAGTAGATAGCGCGACACATGAAATTATCTGTGCCGATTTATCGCTAAGCGGTACGACAGATGCGCAGGCGCTGCCCGGGCTGATTAACCAAACCCAGCGGAAAATCAGGGAAGCGTCGGCTGACAGTGCTTACGATACGCGTTACTGTCATGATGCTCTGCTGAGGAAAAAAATAAAGCCGCTTATCCCACCGCGAAGTGGTGCGCAATATTGGCCAGCTCGATACCATGAGAGTAACCATGCGGTGGCAAATCAGCATCTGAGCGGCAATAACGATACCTGGAAAAAGAAAGTAGGTTATCACCGGCGTTCACTGGCTGAAACGGCCATGTTCCGGTTTAAAACACTTCTGGGTGGTCATCTGAGTCTGCATGACTATGACGCGCAGGTAGGTGAGGCTATGGCAATGGTCAAAGCGCTTAACCGGAGCCTGTTTAGAAATTTGTGTATTTGCCTGATTTTGATATGTTCAATCCAACATCAAAAACAGGTTAATTTATGGACGAAAAACAGTTGCAGGCTCTGGCTAACGAACTGGCCAAAAATCTCAAAACCCCTGAAGATCTCAGTCACTTCGATCGGCTGCTGAAAAAAATCAGCGTCGAAGCAGCTCTCAATGGCCGAAATGACCCATCACCTCGGCTACGATAAAAATCAGCCTAAACCGGGGACCAACGCCCGCAACGGCTATTCCACAAAAACCGTTACCACTGGCGATGGCTCGCTGGCGCTGCGTACTCCGCGCGATCGTGACGGTTCCTTTGAACCGCAACTGGTGAAGAAGAACCAGACCCGGATTACCGGGATGGATAACCAGATTTTATCGTTGTACGCCAAAGGGATGACCACTCGCGAGATCGCCGCCGCGTTCAAAGAGCTGTATGACGCCGATGTCTCGCCGGCGCTGGTCTCAAAGGTCACCGATGCGGTCATGGAGCAGGTTGTTGAATGGCAAAACCGGCCTCTGGATGCAGTCTATCCCATTGTTTATCTTGACTGTATCGTTCTAAAAGTCCGGCAAGACAGCCGCATCATCAACAAATCTGTGTTCCTGGCGCTGGGCATCAACATCGAAGGCCAGAAAGAGTTGCTAGGTATGTGGCTGGCCGAAAATGAAGGCGCAAAATTCTGGCTGAACGTGCTGACAGAGCTGAAAAACCGCGGCCTGAACGATATCCTTATCGCCTGCGGAGACGGGCTGAAAGGTTTCCCTGACGCTATTAACGCGGTGTATCCGGAGGCGCGGCTCCAGCTGTGTATCGTGCATATGGTGCGCAACAGCCTGCGGTTCGTCTCCTGGAAGGACTACAAGGCCGTCACCCGCGACCTGAAAGCTATCTATCAGGCCTCTACGGAAGAAGCCGGCTTGCAGGTGCTGGAAGCGTTCTCCAGTGCCTGGGACATCCGCTACCCGCAAATAAGTCGAAGCTGGCAGGCAAACTGGGCCAATCTGGCCACGTTCTTTGCCTACCCAACGGACATCCGCAAGGTGATCTACACGACCAACGCCATCGAGTCGTTAAACAGCGTGATCCGGCATGCCATCAAAAAGCGCAAGGTGTTCCCGACCAACGACGCAGTGAAAAAGGTGGTGTGGCTGGCGATACAGGCGGCCTCACAGAAATGGACAATGCCTTTGAGGAACTGGCGCATGGCAATGAGCCGCTTTATTATCGAGTTCGGTGACCGCCTGGACGGTCACTTCTGAGAAAAGGCATTTACACAGAATCGTGTACAGGGTCCTTAACCGGATCACGCTGTTAGGAATGCCAAACAGCGTCCGCATCATGTAACAATCGCCCTGATAGGGAGGAAGTCGTCACAAATTTCGGATTTATTCAACAAAGCGGCCTCGATCACCAAGCGTTTACGCACGGCGGCGGGCAGGACGCTTGCGCGCCAGGCGGCATCCTGTTTTTCAAAGCGTTCGGTGCAGGGCATGGAAACAACGCGCACCCGTTTCCCCTCTTCGCCAAGCTGTGCGGCGGCATATACGGCCAACTCAATTTCCGAGCCACTCGAAATAATGATAAGTTCAGGCGTTCCCTCACAATCGCGCAATATATAGCCGCCTCGGGCGATACTCTCCAACTGCCGCGCGCTGCGGGGCTGCTATTGCAAAGGTTGCCGCATAAAGATTAACGCGCTAGGGCCGTCTGTTCGCTCAATGGCCTGCTGCCAGGAGACGGCGGCTTCGACCCGGTCGCAGGCGCGCCAGGTTTCCATATTTGGCGTCAGGCGTAAGACGGCAAGCTGCTCGACGGGTTGGTGCGTGGGGCCGTCTTCGCCCAGGCCAATGGAATCATGGGTGTAAATGAAGATGCTGCGGATCTTCATTAACGCGGCCATGCGCACCGCATTGCGGGCGTATTCCATAAACATCAGGAAGGTGCCGCCATAGGGAATAAACCCGCCGTGCAACGCCACCCCGTTCATAATAGCGGACATGCCGAATTCCCGAACGCCGTAGGAAATATAATTGCCTGATGCGTTCGCGGGCGTGATATCACGGGCTTTAGCGTGGCGGGTCAAATTCGAGGGCGAAAGGTCCGCCGAGCCGCTCCGGCAACCACTGAATAAAGTGGTTAAGCGTCTGTTGGCTGGCCTGGCGCGTCGCCAGCGCTGCCGGTTCATCCTGCAGCCCGCGAATATAGTCCTGGCTGTTTTGCCGCCAGTCGTCGGGTAACGCTTTCAGGCTGCGCCGCAGCAGTTCGGCCGCTTCCCTCGGATAGGCCGACCGATATTCGGCAAAAAGTGTCTCCCAGCCGGCCTGGGCGGCGGCACCTTTGGCGCGCGCGTCCCATTGGGCATAGATTTCTGACGGAATGTCGAAGGGGGCATGGGGCCATCCCAACGCTTCCCTGACCAGCGCCACTTCCTCTTGCCCTAACGGGGAGCCATGGCTGTCATGGCTATCCGCTTTATTGGGCAAACCGTAACCGATGGTGGTTTTACAGCAAAGCAGGGTGGGTTTGTTCTGCTGACTGCGGGCGCTGTCCAACGCCGCGGCGACCTGCTTTGCATCCTGGCCACCTATATTATCAATGACGTGCCAGCCATAGGCGCGAAAACGGGCCGGGGTATCATCGGCGAACCAGTCGTCGACGTGTCCATCTATGGAAATATTGTTGTCATCTCACAGCGCAATCAGTTTTCCCAGTTTAAGGGTACCGGCAAGGAAGCAAGCCTCGTGGGAAATCCCCTCCATCAAACAGCCATCACCGAGAAAAGCATAGGTGTAATGAGAGACGACCGGATAACCTTCGCGGTTAAACTCCGCCGCCAGGACTTTCTCCGCCAGCGCCATGCCGACCGCATTGGCGATGCCTTGCCCGAGCGGCCCGGAGGTGGTTTCCACGCCGGGCGTTTTCGAGTGCAGCTGGCGGAAATTCTGTAAATCCTTAATGCTCAGGTCATAACCGGTCAAATGCAGCAAAGCGTACAGCAGCATCGAGCTGTGGCCGTTGGACAATACGAAACGGTCGCGATTGATCCAGTTGGGATCCGCCGGGTTGTGCTGCAAAAAATCCCGCCATAACACGGTCGCCATATCCGCCATGCCCAGCGGAGCGCCGGGGTGGCCGGAGTTGGCCTTTTGCACGGCATCGATACATAAAAAGCGTATGGCGTTAGCGAGCGACTGATGTTTCACGGTGGTCCCCTATTGGCAAAGAGGCGGCTGACGCGTTCGCTGCGTGCTGCCGTCGTTAATCCTCAATCCACTACGCTTGGTAGTGGTATGTACATATTAAATTTGTATAGTCATCTTAAGAATGCACCTAGACGTGACTATACACAAGAGGTAGGATTAGAAAGATGAGCAGACAGCATGGCTGAACCGTAAAGCTGTTAACTAGATCACATTTATGACGCGCATCGCGCCGGTGCGTGGCCACCTTTTCCTCTGTCCAGCAGACAGGCCTTGGCATGAACAACCTGATAACGCGGCGGTAGATAACGAGATGACCGACAATGTAACCGAAAAACAAAAAGAGGTTATCGACTATATCCTCGGGAAAATTAAAGAAAAAAAACTGCAACCCGGCGATAAACTGGACACTGAAATCGCTATCACCAAGGCGCTGAATATTACCCGCGCTACGGTGCGTGAAGCGACGCGTATCTTGATTGATCAACGGCGAATATATCGCATCAAGGGTTCGGGTATCTTCATTGGCTCTATCGGTAAAAATAATCAGTCGGGACGATTCCACACGCTGTCCCCATTTGACTATCAGACCCAGAAAGGGGGCCATCGCGCCGGCCGTAAAGTGATTTCCGCCAGTATTGTGACCGTGCCTGACGCTGCAATGGCGCAGGCCTTAAGGATAAAAAACAGCGATCAGGTGTATAAAATTTTGCGCCTAATGAGTTTCGACGATATTCCCGTTTCTCTAGAATATATTCACTTCCCGGTGTCATTGTTCAAATCCATTGAATTCAAGGAGCTGGAGAATTCAAAATATTCTTATATCGAGCGCATCACCGGCAAGAAGGTCTACAAACGCGATCAGAATTTCCATGCCTTTAACGCCACCGATGCCGAGATGATGAAATATATGAATATCGCTAACAATGCCGCCATGATGGAGCTTTACGAGGTCGTTTATCTCGACGACGGCACGCCGTTTGAAGTGAATATCGCCATTGTTAACACCAACATGCTGCACTTGAGCCAGGTCTCTGTGCGGGAAGAATGACGATGCTTATCATGGGCTCGGCGCCCGAGCGTGCTATCGCTCCGACGCCCGGGCGTGAGAGCACCTTTACCCGATAGCGCGTGGCTGGCCGGCGGACCGGCGGCGTCATTTTTTTCTCTAACGCGTTATTCTCACTGGGCAATGTTTGCCTGCGGGCCCACTGATGAAACCGCCGTTTCCGCCAGCAGGATCGCGGTTAATTCCTCAGGTCTGTCCAGCATGATAGCGTGGCAGCACGCCAGCGCGTGTGCCTTCCATTGCGGATCGTCTTTGACGCGGGCGTAGGTCGATGCCAACCAATCACCGCCGTTGGCGGTGGCAAAGATATAGGTACGCTGGGCCAGCGGCTGCGGTACCGACATGGCATCGACCCAGGGGGCATCAGACGCGTTCACGTTAAATAACGCCGCCGTGTTCATTGGCCTGGTCAAGAAAAGCGTGCGCAATGTCCGCCCCCGTGATGCTAAAAAGAGACTGACCGGCCTGGGGCGCATAAGCGTCAATGTAGCAGAGCGAACGGATCCGCTCGCCGATGGCGTTGGCGACGCCCGTAATGACCGTCCCTCCATAGGAGTGGCCGCACAGTATCGCCTCGGTAATGTTTTCATAGTTGAATACGTTGATGATGTCCTGAATGTGCGTATCCAGATTAATGCCGCAATGGACTAAATGCGCGCGTTCGCCGAGACCGGTTAACGTCGGCGTAAAGACCTCGTGACCGGCCGCGCGCAGTTGACGGGCGACCCGCGCGTATACCCAGGCGCCCTGATAAGCACCGTGGACGAGAACGAAATTTGCCACTTTTTTACTCCTTGATGGATTGATAGGGGTTTTGCCGGCCGGGATGGTGTCGGCGTTAGCGACGACGGCGTAGGCCCGATAGCGGCAGCAAAGGCGACAGGCCGTTACTTGCCCGCGGACGATCGGCGGCGCAAGATCGCTGCCAGCGCAGGCCCCGCCAGGAGAAGGGCTATCCCGGCGGTGACGAGGCAGGCGCTTATCATCTCCCCCGACGTGAGCGTTTGCCCCACCACCAAGACCTCAAGCCCCAGCGTGACGACGGGCATCAACGCGGGCAAGCTCGTTGCCGCTACCGAGCCCAACAGCTCCGCCGAACGGTTAAAGGCATACACCGCGACGGTGGTGACCAGAAAGCCCTGGAAGAAGACCTGCAAAAGAAGATCCGGTAACGACGTCGCCGCGATCTGTTTCGGCAACGCCACGGCGTAAACGGGCAGGTAAAGCACGGCGGAACCCACGGCGACCAGGGCGGTGGCGCTGAGCGCCGGCAGGCGTGTGGCGCGGATAACGGCGGCATATCCCGCCCACATCACCCCGGTCGCCATTAACACCATATGCCCGGCGCTAATGCCCCCTCCCGTCAAGACAAACCCGCTAACGCCGAGGGCGGTCAGCGCGATGCCTGTACGGCGCGCCGGGGTGAGGGGTTGGCGCTCGCTGACTCGGGCAATAATGATCGCGGCTATCGCCATGACGCCCGGGTTGAGGGCGCCCGTGGCGGCGGCGGGGGCCGTCTTGACCGCCAGCGATAACATCAGGACATAGGGCGCACCGAATAATGCGATCAGCACAGGAGCAGGGATCCAGCCGGGAGAATGAACGCTGAAGCCTTGCCGGAGGATGACCGGCAGCAGGATCGCCGCCGCTACCCCGAACCGCAGGGCGGTCAGATCATAGGCCGTCAGCCCGGTGGAGACGCCCAGGCGCAACAGGATAAGTGAGCCAGACCAGATGAAGATTGCCGTGGCGGCCCATAACAGGCCGGGGAAAATGTGTCGCGATGTAGATGCCATAGCCGTGCTTGTCGGTGGTCCATTGGTTGACAAAAGGGTAAGGGGCGATCAAGGATTAGTAAAACGAGATTAAATCGCCTAATGAATCAGGAAAACTCAACGATGGACGACGTCGTACCTATGCGCACCCTGAATCTTGATGTGTTGCGCAGTTTTGTCGCGATTCACGACACCGGCTCATTTCGGCAGGCGGCGGCGAGCGTTCACCTATCGCCCTCGGCGGTCAGCCTGCAAATTGGCAAGCTTGAAGAGCAGTTGAGCCAGAGATTGCTTGAGCGCAATGCGCGGCGGGTGGAACTGACTGAGCAAGGCGATGTGCTGCTGTACCAAGCCCGTAAACTGCTGTCTCTTAACGACGAGACCGTGGCTCTGTTTCGCGGATCCACGCTCACGGGGGGGGGTTGGTGCTGGCGGCAGCCCACGATTTGGGTATCTCACTGGTGCCGGGCCTGTTGCGGCGGCTGGCGGAGCGTTATCCGCGCATCCGCGTCGACGTTCGGCTTGGCGCATCGTCGGACGTCCAGCGAGGTTTTTCGGCGGGGCAGAGCAATGTGTTGCTGTTTAATGATGTGGGCGAACCCGCTTTTCCTTCGCAAAAAATCTGGTCCGAACCGCTGGTGTGGCTGATGGCGCGCGGCGGGCGCGCTTCCTCCCATGATCCCCTGCCGCTAGCCGTGGCGACGACGGGCTGCGCCTGGCGCGAGGTTGCTCTGAAGGCATTAAACGCATCGGGACGGACATACCGCATCGCTTACGGTAGCGATACGCCCATGGGACAGGCCGCCGCGCTGCGCGCCGATCTTGCCGTGGCCGCACTGCCGCTGTCCTTATCGCTGGCGCATAACGAGCTGATCGAGGTGCCGGACACGGCACGGCTGCCCGCGCTGCCGCAGACCCATATCCGCATATCCCATGATCACAGCGAGCTGGCAAGCGCGGTAGTGGCGATGGCGGTGGAGCTCGCGAGGACCCGGCAGTTGCCCGTTACGGATCCCGCCAGCGCGGGATAAACGCTTCGGGGTAATTATCGCGACGCCTGTCGGTTTCCCGAATCGCCGTTGATAAACGCTTTTGGCAACATAAAGTTCCATATAAAAGTTGTTTTGTTAACTGAGTGGCGAGCGTGGCGCCGCGCGTGGCCGGTGATTTACAGCCTTGCATGCCGATTACGGTGCGAAATGACGCTAAAAAGGAGTCGCATTGACAATTAATGGGAATGTGATTATATAACCCGTTATGTAACTACGGGAGACCACGCATTGATATTCTTTCGCAGCATCCTTACGCTTTCCTCGGCAGCCGCCTCAAGCACTTGGCCGAGCAGTTGCAAACCGACGCCAGTCTGCTTGCCGAACAGACCGGTACCTATGTGACGCCCGGGCTTTTTCCCATATTGGCGTTACTTGAAGGTAAATCCCATCTCACCGTGGGGGAGCTGTCGCGGGCAATTAACATTAGCCAACCCGCCATGACCAAAAGCGTCGCCAAACTGGCGGAAGCCGGCCTGGTTTCAATAAGGAAGGATGATGCCGATAAACGGCAATCGCTGATCGGCGACGTGCCCGGATCCTTCATTGATCAGATCGAGGCCTTGGAGCATCGCTTGGCCGAACAGTCGCTGACCGAGCGGGCCGCGCGCCGCCGCGCCCTCGACCTGCGGCCGGCGGCGGAGGCGGATGTATCGGCCGTAGTATCGCTGCTGAACCGGGCCTATCGCGGCCATGGCGCGGAGGCGGGCTGGACAACGGAAGCCGGTCTCATTGACGGCGAGCGGATAAGCGAGGCGACGCTGCGCCAGGAAATACAGGACAAGCCCCATGCGACGCTTCTGGTCTGGCAACCGAAAGATCAGATTGAAGGTTGCGTCTGGCTGGAACCGGGCGCCGAGGATACGTGGTACCTCGGTTCGCTGGCGATCGCGCCACAGCGGCAGAATCAGCAATTCGGCCGCCTACTTTTGGCCGCGGCGGAAGGCTGGATCCTGGTACGCGGCGGCCGTACGGTGAAAATGACGGTCATAGAGGCGCGCGACACCCTGCTCGACTGGTACGAGCGTCGCGGCTATCGTCGCACCGGTGAGACTGAACCTTTTCCCGTCTCCGACACGCGGTTCGGCATTCCGACGCAGCCCGGGCTAACCTTTGCCGTTCTGACAAAAACCCTCGTGCAATGACCGCGCCAACGACCGGGCGGATCAGTACGGCGCGGCGTGACAGGGGAGGTGACGGCAGCGGGCAGATCAGCTTCGATGGCTCATCAGGAGAGAGGCCGCGGTCGCGGGCCGGTTTGCCCGGCGCATTGCAACGCGCCGCGGCCACGCCAGAGAAAATACCCACGCCTGACGATGTGTGGCGACCCGGCGATAGGGTTGTTTGACCTGTTTAGGCTTCTCATCGGTGAAATGCGTTTTCAGGCGTAGGGTGATGGGCTCTAAACGGCTTGACGAAGGTCCGTCTTTGCTGCCGGGGGAACGCCGCCCTGAGCGCCTGGGTGAATCATCTGATTTTGACCGTTTGTTTTCTTGCCGCCGGCACGAGCACATGCATAGGGCGTGACGGGCCGTCATAATCAGGCAGCACTCTGACCAAATTGCCCTTACTGATTTCATCTTTCAGCACGTTCTCCGGGCCAAGCGTGACCCCATACCCGGCGACCGCCGCCTGCATCAGGGCTTTCCAATCGTTCGATCTAAATCGGCCTTCGGGTCTCACTTCCTCTTGCCGGCCCTCTTGGGAAAAAAACCAGCGACAGGGTAGGGATGCCGACCAGAATCCGTAGACCAGACAGTCATGATGATGGAGATCGGCCGGTATTTGGGGAGATCCTCGCCGAGCAAGATAGGCGGGGGAGGCGCAGGCGATGATCTTATACGGCAAAGCGGCCAGGCCACCATGGCGCTGTCCGTCAGCTCGCCTATCCGAATAATGACTTCAACGTTTTCCTCGGCGGGATTGACGATGCGATCGCTTAACGTCAATTCAACCTCAACCTCGGGATAATCGCCGAGATAACGCGTGATGAAAGGCGAAAGCGCATGGGTGCCGAACGTCACGGGCGCATTCACCCGGATAATGCCGGCGGGGGTGGCTTTCATGTCCAGTACAATGGCATCCGCTTCTTCCACCTCGGTGAGGACAATTTGGCAACGACCGTAATACATGCGTCCAAATATCCGTCAGGTGTTGACGACGGGTGGTGCGGTGGATCAAGGGCGTACCGAGGTGGGACTCAAGCGTCGCGACATGGTTGGCGACCATTTGCGGTGAGAGCCCCATGGCCTCGGCCACGGCGGCAAAAGACCCCAGTTGGGCGGCTTTGACAAAAATTCGCATACTAACCAGCCTATCCACTATTCGCTCCTCCCGGTTGTGATTAAAACAATATTATTGCGATTTATCTTTATTTTGGAGTGAATCATAGTAGGTGCTCAAAACGGGTCATGTTAACGAGGTGAAAAATGAATATCGGGATCATCGGTGCAGGATTTGTTGGCCGGGCCATCGCGAAGCTGGCGATCGGCCAGGGGCATCGCGTTATGCTGAGTAATTCACGCGGACCACGGACGCTTTTTAGCCTGCGTGCCATGCTAGGCTGCGACACAGGCACGGTGGAGCAGGCTGCTGGCTTCGGCGATGTCAACGTTATTGCGGTGCCGCTGTCCGCGCTGGGTTCGCTGCCGGTGGCTCACCTTAAAGGAAAATGGATTTTCGACGCAGTCAATTATTATCCCGAACGGGATGGGAAAGTGGCGGCGCTGGAGGACCGGCAGACAACGACCAGCGAGCTTTTGGCCAGCTATTTACCTGAGGCGAAAATCATCAAGGCGTTCAATGCTATTCCCATGACGGATCTCGAAAGCGACGGCCTGCCGACAGGTGCGCCGGCGCTTTGTTGAATAAATCCGAAATTTGTGACGACTTCCTCCCTATCAGGGCGATTGTTACATGATGCGGACGCTGTTTGGCATTCCTAACAGCGTGATCCGGTTAAGCGCTTTGACCATTGCCATAGCCTCACCTACCTGCGCGTCATAGTCATGCAGACTCAGATGACCACCCAGAAGTGTTTTAAACCGGAACATGGCCGTTTCAGCCAGTGAACGCCGGTGATAACCTACTTTCTTTTTCCAGGTATCGTTATTGCCGCTCAGATGCTGATTTGCCATCGCATGGTTACGCTCATGGTATCGAGCTGGCCAATATTGCGCACCACTTCGCGGTGGGATAAGCGGCTTTATTTTTTTCCTCAGCAGAGCATCATGACAGTAACGCGTATCGTAAGCACTGTCAGCCGACGCTTCCCTAATTTTCCGCTGGGTTTGGTTAATCAGCCCGGGCAGCGCCTGTGCATCTATCGTACCGCTTAGCGATAAATCGGCACAGATAATTTCATGTGTCGCGCTATCTACTGCCAGATGAAGCTTGCGCCATACTCTGCGCCTCTCAGCCCCATGCTGCCTGACTTTCCATTCGCCTTCGCCGAAGATTTTCAGGCCGGTGCCATAGATGACCAGGTGTGAGATTTCGCCGCGGGTTGGCGTTTTTATGCTGATGTCGACGGTTTTTGCTCGCCGGCTGACCAGAGAGTAATCTGGGCAGCGCAGCGACAGCCCCATCAGTTTAAAAATCGCGTCAACGAAACCCTGTAACGCCCGGAGCGAAAGGTTAAACACGCGCTTTATCATCAGAACCGTGGTAATGGCCATATCGGTGTAGTGAAGCGGCCGGCCACGATGTTCAGGTGGTGTACTCTCAGTCCATGCAGCAATGGCTGACTCACCAAGCCATACTGTCAGGTCCCCCCGCTGCCTGAGCGCATTGTTGTATGCGGGCCAGTTGGTGATTTTAAACTTTTGCTTTGCCATGGGGACCTGATGTTGAAACGAATGTAGTGATCAGAGCCGCCAGTCACCTAAAAGTTCGATTTATTCAACAAAGCCGTGCGCCGGATCGGCGCGCATTACCCCTGGCAGGGGATGAAGAAGAAGGTAAAAGGCTTGCCGAATCGCTTTACGACGCCTTCGGCTTTGACACCGTTGATGCCGGCCCGCTGTCCGAAGGGTGGCGTTTTGAACGGGGAATGCCGTCGTATTGTGTGCCCTTGACCAAAGAGGCGCTTCAAGCGGCGTTAATGGCGGCCAAAAGGGATGAATGATGTAAATAAATGAGATCAATAATAAATAGGCGCAGTTAAGCTATGCCGACTGAGGTTGTTTCAATAGAAGGACACTATGGTTTTAGTAAGATGCTGGTTCATACGCTGTCCAAAGATGCTCGGAAATTCCATCTGAAGGTGGGGTTTGAACCTTTATCAATTTACTAGGAAATGTGATGGAGACTTTCAACGAGTTGAAAGCGAATTCACTATAAAATCGTTTAACTATCGTCATAAGTAATTTGTAGAGATAGTTTGCCTGTTAACTGTGGTTTTTACTGGCTTTGTTGAATAAATCGAACTTTTAGGTGACTGGCGGCTCTGATCACTACATTCGTTTCAACATCAGGTCCCCATGGCAAAGCAAAAGTTTAAAATCACCAACTGGCCCGCATATAACAATGCGCTCAGGCAGCGGGGGGACCTGACAGTATGGCTTGATGAGTCAGCCATTGCTGCATGGACTGAGAGTACACCACCTGAACATCGTGGCCGGCCGCTTCACTACACCGATATGGCCATTACCACGGTTCTGATGATAAAGCGCGTGTTTAACCTTTCGCTCCGGGCGTTACAGGGTTTCGTTGACTCGATTTTTAAACTGATGGGGCTGTCGCTGCGCTGCCCAGATTACTCTCTGGTCAGCCGGCGAGCAAAAACTGTCGACATCAGCATAAAAACGCCAACCCGCGGCGAAATCTCACACCTGGTCATCGATGGCACCGGCCTGAAAATCTTCGGCGAAGGCGAATGGAAAGTCAGGCAGCATGGGGCTGAGAGGCGCAGAGTATGGCGCAAGCTTCATCTGGCAGTAGATAGCGCGACACATGAAATTATCTGTGCCGATTTATCGCTAAGCGGTACGACAGATGCGCAGGCGCTGCCCGGGCTGATTAACCAAACCCACCGGAAAATCAGGGAAGCGTCGGCTGACAGTGCTTACGATACGCGTTACTGTCATGATGCTCTGCTGAGGAAAAAAATAAAGCCGCTTATCCCACCGCGAAGTGGTGCGCAATATTGGCCAGCTCGATACCATGAGCGTAACCATGCGGTGGCAAATCAGCATCTGAGCGGCAATAACGATACCTGGAAAAAGAAAGTAGGTTATCACCGGCGTTCACTGGCTGAAACGGCCATGTTCCGGTTTAAAATACTTCTGGGTGGTCATCTGAGTCTGCATGACTATGACGCGCAGGTAGGTGAGGCTATGGCAATGGTCAAAGCGCTTAACCGGATCACGTTGTTAGGAATGCCAAACAGCGTCCGCATCATGTAACAATCGCCCTGATAGGGAGGAAGTCGTCAAAAATTTCGGATTTATTCAACAAAGCGGTTTTTACTCTCACATGACGGTAGGAAAGCCCTAATCGAAAATCATTAACGGCAGAGCTTTAACCAAAAAAATGCTACATTAATTAATCGTATCATGATCTGTTACGTGTGCGCGTCTTTGCATATCGTTCAGGGCAGGAAGGAGTAAGCTAATGGCAGTTAACCCATGTCCCAACTGACATAAACTCTCAGGCGTAGATTCGCATATGTCGTTAACTGCTAAGGCAACAAGTGCATCGCCGATAAAATTTAGACAGTAACAAAGTCCGGCACACGTATCGTCGCAGTATTCTGCGACCAACAAAAAATTCGTCATCCACCATGCTTGAGAGATCTAAATGAGCAAGCGCAGCATTCATGGCGGAATAAAGACACTCGCAATCCGGCAGAGATTGGTAATGCGTTCCCGTGTTACTATCTATGTCAGCCATAGCATTAATCTCCTTAATGTTGTGGTCAGAAGTCCGGTTAGTGTTCCTAGCATTGCCGGACTTTGCTTTTTACAGTCGCTTTGTTGAATAAATCCGAAATTTGTGACGACTTCCTCCCTATCAGGGCGATTGTTACATGATACGGACGCTGTTTGGCATTCCTAACAGCGTGATCCGGTTAAGCGCTTTGACGACCCTGTACACGATTCTGTGTAAATGCCTTTTCTCAGAAGTGACCGTCCAGGCGGTCACCGAACTCGATAATAAAGCGGCTCATTGCCATGCGCCAGTCCCTCAAAGGCATTGTCCATTTCTGTGAGGCCGCCTGTATCGCCAGCCACACCACCTTTTTCACTGCGTCGTCGGTCGGGAACACCTTGCGCTTTTTGATGGCATGCCGGATCACGCTGTTTAACGACTCGATGGCGTTGGTCGTGTAGATCACCTTGCGGATGTCCGTTGGGTAGGCAAAGAACGTGGCCAGATTGGCCCAGTTTGCCTGCCAGCTTCGACTTATTTGCGGGTAGCGGATGTCCCAGGCACTGGAGAACGCTTCCAGCGCCTGCAAGCCGGCTTCTTCCGTAGGGGCCTGATAGATAGCTTTCAGGTCGCGGGTGACGGCCTTGTAGTCCTTCCAGGAGACGAACCGCAGGCTGTTGCGCACCATATGCACGATACACAGCTGGAGCCGCGCCTCCGGATACACCGCGTTAATAGCGTCAGGGAAACCTTTCAGCCCGTCTACGCAGGCGATAAGGATATCGTTCAGGCCGCGGTTTTTCAGCTCTGTCAGCACGTTCAGTCAGAACTTTGCGCCTTCATTTTCGGCCAGCCACATACCTAGCAACTCTTTCTGGCCTTCGATGTTGATGCCCAGCGCCAGGAACACAGATTTGTTAATGATGCGGCTGTCCTGCCGGACTTTTAGAACGATACAGTCAAGATAAACAATGGGATAGACTGCATCCAGAGGCCGGTTTTGCCATTCAACAACCTGCTCCATGACCGCATCGGTGACCTTTGAGACCAGCGCCGGCGAGACATCGGCGTCATACAGCTCTTTGAACGCGGCGGCGATCTCGCGGGTGGTCATCCCTTTGGCGTACAACGATAAAATCTGGTTATCCATCCCGGTAATCCGGGTCTGGTTCTTCTTCACCAGTTGCGGTTCAAAGGAACCGTCACGATCGCGCGGAGTACGCAGCGCCAGCGGGCCATCGCCAGTGGTAACGGTTTTTGTGGAATAGCCGTTGCGGGCGTTGGTCCCCGGTTTAGGCTGATTTTTATCGTAGCCGAGGTGATGGGTCATTTCGGCATTGAGAGCTGCTTCGACGCTGATTTTTTTCAGCAGCCGATCGAAGTGACTGAGATCTTCAGGGGTTTTGAGATTTTTGGCCAGTTCGTTAGCCAGAGCCTGCAACTGTTTTTCGTCCATAAATTAACCTGTTTTTGATGTTGGATTGAACATATCAAAATCAGGCAAATACACAAATTTCTAAACAGGCTCGCTTTGACCATTGCCATAGCCTCACCTACCTGCGCGTCATAGTCATGCAGACTCAGATGACCACCCAGAAGTGTTTTAAACCGGAACATGGCCGTTTCAGCCAGTGAACGCCGGTGATAACCTACTTTCTTTTTCCAGGTATCGTTATTGCCGCTCAGATGCTGATTTGCCACCGCATGGTTACGCTCATGGTATCGAGCTGGCCAATATTGCGCACCACTTCGCGGTGGGATAAGCGGCTTTATTTTTTTCCTCAGCAGAGCATCATGACAGTAACGCGTATCGTAAGCACTGTCAGCCGACGCTTCCCTGATTTTCCGGTGGGTTTGGTTAATCAGCCCGGGCAACGCCTGCGCATCTGTCGTACCGCTTAGCGATAAATCGGCACAGATAATTTCATGTGTCGCGCTATCTACTGCCAGATGAAGCTTGCGCCATACTCTGCGCCTCTCAGCCCCATGCTGCCTGACTTTCCATTCGCCTTCGCCGAAGATTTTCAGGCCGGTGCCATCGATGACCAGGTGTGAGATTTCGCCGCGGGTTGGCGTTTTTATGCTGATGTCGACGGTTTTTGCTCGCCGGCTGACCAGAGAGTAATCTGGGCAGCGCAGCGACAGCCCCATCAGTTTAAAAATCGCGTCAACGAAACCCTGTAACGCCCGGAGCGAAAGGTTAAACACGCGCTTTATCATCAGAACCGTGGTAATGGCCATATCGGTGTAGTGAAGCGGCCGGCCACGATGTTCAGGTGGTGTACTCTCAGTCCATGCAGCAATGGCTGACTCATCAAGCCATACTGTCATGTCCCCCCGCTGCCTGAGCGCATTGTTGTATGCGGGCCAGTTGGTGATTTTAAACTTTTGCTTTGCCATGGGGACCTGATGTGGAAACGAATGTAGTGATCAGAGCCGCCAGTCACCTAAAAGTTCGATTTATTCAACAAAGCCTTTTACAGTTGCAAAATGGCATGTAATTGCGATGTAAATACATTCACACCATATGAGGATTTTGGAATTACAATATCAATCACAAAGTTGAAAACAGACCAGTATCAAATACGACTTTCCCACGAGCTGCGAGCGCAGTTAGAAGAACAAGTCCACAAAGACGGTGACAAAACACTGGCTACATGGATAAAACGTGTGCGACGCAAAGAACTTCAGACACGAGGAATTGAGCCTAAAGGTTAGACGGTGATTGGTGTCAGTTAGTTTTGTTGGTTGAAGGTGCTATGTGCAGGGAGGGGCGAAGTTGTTAACAGCTAAAACGAGCCCGTACCGGATTCTGTGTAAATGCCTTTTCTCATAAGTGACCGTCCAGGCGGTCACCGAACTCGATAATAAAGCGGCTCATTGCCATGCGCCAGTCCCTCAAAGGCATTGTCCATTTCTGTGAGGCCGCCTGTATCGCCAGCCACACCACCTTTTTCACTGCGTCGTCGGTCGGGAACACCTTGCGCTTTTTGATGGCATGCCGGATCACGCTGTTTAACGACTCGATGGCGTTGGTCGTGTAGATCACCTTGCGGATGTCCGTTGGGTAGGCAAAGAACGTGGCCAGATTGGCCCAGTTTGCCTGCCAGCTTCGACTTATTTGCGGGTAGCGGATGTCCCAGGCACTGGAGAACGCTTCCAGCGCCTGCAAGCCGGCTTCTTCCGTAGGGGCCTGATAGATAGCTTTCAGGTCGCGGGTGACGGCCTTGTAGTCTTTCCAGGAGACGAACCGCAGGCTGTTGCGCACCATATGCGCGATACACAGCTGGAGCCGCGCCTCCGGATACACCGCGTTAATAGCGTCAGAGAAACCTTTCAGCCCGTCTACGCAGGCGATAAGGATATCGTTCAGGCCGCGGTTTTTCAGCTCTGTCAGCACGTTCAGCCAGAACTTTGCGCCTTCATTTTCGGCCAGCCACATACCTAGCAACTCTTTCTGGCCTTCGATGTTGATGCCCAGCGCCAGGAACACAGATTTGTTGATGATGCGGCTGTCCTGCCGGACTTTTAGAACGATACAGTCAAGATAAACAATGGGATAGACTGCATCCAGAGGCCGGTTTTGCCATTCGACAACCTGCTCCATGACCGCATCGGTGACCTTTGAGACCAGCGCCGGCGAGACATCGGCGTCATACAGCTCTTTGAACGCGGCGGCGATCTCGCGGGTGGTCATCCCTTTAGCGTACAACGATAAAATCTGGTTATCCATCCCGGTAATCCGGGTCTGGTTCTTCTTCATCAGTTGAGGTTCAAAGGAATCGTCACGATCGCGCGGAGTACGCAGCGCCAGCAGGCCATCGCCAGTGGTAACGGTTTTTGTGGAATAGCCGTTGCGGGCGTTGGTCCCCAGTTTAGGCTGATTTTTATCGTAGCCGAGGGTGATGGGTCATTTCGGCATTGAGAGCTGCTTCGACGCTGATTTTTTTCAGTAGCCGATCGAAGTGACTGAGATCTTCAGAGGTTTTGAGATTTTTGGCCAGTTCGTTAGCCAGAGCCTGCAACTGTTTTTCGTCCATAAATTAACCTGTTTTTGATGTTGGATTGAACATATCAAAATCAGGCAAATACACAAATTTCTAAACAGGCTCGCTAAAACATATAACAGACTAATCAATTGTGAAGTTTTCGCTCTTTATAGATAACCCCACATTTAAAAATCTGGTGCCACATCTCCTTAAAAATTGACGTCGAAATAATCTACAAATTACTACATCGTCCTTCACAAAGGCTTCCTTGTATTCGCCCTTTTACATATGCGGTACACATGCCGAAGCGTTCTTAACCGGTGATTATTGGCTCAATGACATCATTTTATACGTAAGGATAAACTCAATACGGTATGCCTTACCAATATTTTATGGCCGTAAGCTTTGGTTTCGTGTCATAAATAAGATATTCAGCGTTTATTGGTTGTGCAATCATTGGCTCGTTGAACGCATGAGCGGCATGCAAAACAAATAGTGATTTGCCGTAAATTCTTTAATCTGTCTCGATCAGGCTCCTGCTGCTGTGACACTGGTAGTGAACAGCCTAGGCATGATGAACCACTGGTATCATCATAAAAGCTGCCTAACGGCAGTGAACTTTGAAATCTTTCGATCCAAACGTTGCCATAATTTCTAAGCTGCCGCGAAGGCAGTCAACTTTATGCCGGCATTTAATGTCCATCATACAGATTTTAGCTGCCGCATAATGAGTGAACGCGAGCCATTGTCGCAGGTTGGATGAGACTAAAGCTCCCTCATCTTCCTGTGTCCATTTAGCCAGGGTGACCAGGGTAGCACTCGTTTTTCTTTGCGACCTGCTGGACTCGGCAGCCGGTCTCCTGCAATTTGAGCGTCCAGCTTTCAGGCAGGTTCTGGTCGGTGATGACGTCCATTTCATCATTCAGACGCGCGACTTTATAGGTAGAGCGCTGGCCAAATTTGCTGGAATCCACCAGCAGGGTGACTTTGGTCGCGCGAGACAGCATTTTTTCGTTAAGACGCGCTTCCTCTTCGTCCTGAGTATAAACACAATTATCCTCGGCAATAGCGCCGGCTCCCATAAACAGCTGCTCGAAGCGCAGGCGGTCAAGGGCGGCCTCCGCCAGGCTACCGACCATGGAAGCGTTTTCCGGCCGCAGCCGGCCGCCTAGCAAGGTAATTTTCAGTTCACCGACATCCATGAGCAACTGGGCAAGCGTCACACAATTGGTGAAAATGGACAACGGCAGAGGATTCAAGCGGATCCGGCGCGCCAATTGCAATACGGTGGTGCCGGCATCCAGGAAAATGGCGCTACCGGGCTTTAGCCGCGCAAAGGCCGCTTCGGCAATATAGCGTTTAGCCGCCAGGTTATGCTGTTCGCGGATGGCGAATGCGACTTCGCCGCCGGCATCTTCAGCTATTTGCGCACCGCCATGGTTACGAGAGATGAACCCCTGCTGTTCCAGCACCAAAAGATCTCGGCGGATGATGGCCGGGGATGCGCTAACCGCGTAGGCGATCTCCTGAATGGTGCTATAGCCGCTTTTGTACAAACGCTGCCGTATGGCAGAAAAGCGATCGTTTTTCACTGTCATGCAAAGGCCTTTACCGGCATCGTGGCGAGCGCGATGTGACTAAAGGCAGTCCATTACCTGATTAATAATGCGTAATTGATCGCGGTTGCCAGATGATTTTACTCATTAATGGACGGCAAACATGCCAGAAAAAAACCAGACTGGCAATCGTATTTGGCTGAGCGCGGGTCGCCGCGGCTCAATTTATCTTTTCCGGCAACACCCGCAAGCCGGAACCGGTTTCAAACAGATGCTCACAATGCGGTTTCGGCATCAGGAACACGGGCTCTCCCGGGCGCAGGTTACGGCGTTCGCGCAGCACCATGCAAAAGGGGGTGTCACTAAGTTCTTTGGCGCTTAGCATCACGATGGTTTCCGACCCGGTGGGCTCAACCACGGTCACCTGTGCTTCGATACCGGTATCGGCCGGCATGAGATGCTCGGGACGGATGCCAAACATCACCGGCCCCCCGTCGCGCTGGGGATAGCGACGAGAAAGCGGCACAACCGCACCGTCGCCAAAACGGATCTCACCTCCATCGTTTTGCAGTATACCGGACAGGAAATTCATTGCCGGCGAGCCGAGAAAGCCGGCAACAAACTGATTGGCGGGAAAGTCATACAGCGATAGGGGATCGCCCGCCTGCTCGATGACGCCGTCGCGCATTACCACCACCAGGTCGCCCATGGCCACGCGTTGGCGCTGGCCGCCGGAAAGCTGGCGCGGGTAGCGCGACAACAGCGACGATAACCCCAGACTTTGGGCGACCTGCTCGACGCGCTGGTTGATTTCCGCCGCCCGGACATTGCGCAGCTTAAGAGAGAAAGCCATGTTATCCCGCACCGTCATGTGGGGGTAGAGCGCATAGTTTTGAAACACCATAGCAATATCGCGCTCTTTGGGCGGTAAATCGTTTACCACCTGTTCGTTGATGGCGATGTGGCCGCTGCTGATCTCTTCCAGCCCGGCAATCATGCGCAATAACGTCGATTTGCTGCAGCCGGAAGGGCCGACCAATACCGCAAACTGGCCGTCCTCGATGTCCAGATCGATCCCCCGCAGTACCTGCGCGGCGCCGTAGGTTTTTTGCAGTTCGCGAATTTTCACTGTCGACATGCCGGATCCGCTGCTTAGTTGAAGGTGGGTAACTGGGTGCCGTGGGCGGCGATCATCTCATCCACCAGCGCCACAATCTGATCCGGCGACAGCTCAGCCGCCGTGTGGGGGTCGACCATGGCGGATTGGTAAATATAATGCTTTTTGCCGGTAAGTGCCGCCAGTACGGTGAGTTCCTGCACGTTGATGCTCATGCGTATCACTGCGGCCAGCTCGGCCGGGATCTTGCCCACGGCGATGGGTTGAACACAGTTACGGTCCACGTGACAGGGTACTTCGACGACGCAGTTGTCGGGCAGGTTTTTTATCAGGCCGTTATTGCGTACATTGCCATAAATGACTCTGGACTGGCCGGTCACCATCGAGTGCAGAATGCCGGCTGCATATTCATCATTCCGACAGACTTCAATGGGCGTGTCGTCTTCTAATTGCTTACGCAGGCTGTACCAGCCTGCCATCCGCGTTTCGCAGCGGCGCGGGTATTCATCCTGCGGGATATTGAGTTCGCTGAGCAACTGCGGGTGACCGCTTTTAATGTATCACGGGACATATTCGGAGAAGTGTTCGCTGGATTCGGTAACGAAGTAACCGAAGCGTTGCAACATATCAAAGCGTACGCGATCGTCTTCGGGCACCCGACCGCTGGCGGCCAGGGCCTGCAAGCGCGGGTAGAGGTCTTCCCGATCGCCATTGGCCCGGCGTTTGGCATACTTCAGAAAGAAGGCGACGTGATTGATGCCGGCGGAGAGATAGTCAATATCTTCTATCTTTTCTTCCAGGCAATCCGCCAAATGCTGCGCGGTATGCTACATGCTGTGGCACAGGCCGACCATATTGATTTGTGGCGCCAGCGCGCTGATGGCCCAGCAGTTTATCGCCATGGGGTTGACATAATTAAGCAACAGCGCGTCGGGACAGAGCTCCGCCATGTCGTCGCAAATGGATTTGATTACCGGGATGGTCCGCAGCGCACGGAAAATACCGTCGATCCCCAGCGTGTCGCCAATGGTTTGGCGCAGGCCGAATCGGGTGGGTATTTCAAAGTTGATAACGGTGGAGGGGCGATAACCGCCCACCTGCATCATCAGAAACACAAAATGCGCGCCTTTAAGCGCGGCGCGCCGGTCCAGGGTAGCCTCCACTTTGACGTCAGGCAGTGAAAGCGCTTCGCAAATACGGCGCGTCACGATCTCCGATGTGCGCAACCGGTCGCTGTCGATATCCTGCAAGTTGATGGTGCAGTAACCGAACTTGGGGTTGCTTAGGATATTCTGTGCGAAGCCGGTACTGCCGGCGCCGATAAGGGTAATCTTGCTCAAGATCTTTCTCCTCTAAAAGCGATGATTATTACTTGCCCGCACCGGCCATCAGCCCGCGCATCAGGTAACGGTTGAGGAATATCACCACCGCGGCGGGGAGGATCATCGCTAATACCCCCGCGGCGTTGATAAGCCCATAATCGATATAGTTCTTGGTGGCGAATTCGGGGATAAGGACGGTCAGGGGTTTGGTATCGATGGTCGGCGCAAACACCAACGGCACCGAGAATTGCCCCCAGGCGCCGAGAAAAGTGAGGATCGCGGTGGCGATAAGCCCCGGCGCCGCGAGGGGCAGCACAATGCGGACCAGGGTATACAGACGGCCCGCGCCATCGATCCAGGCGGCCTCTTCGACGGAAACCGGCAGCGACTCATATACGCTGCGCATCAGCCACATGGCCAGCGGCAGAAATGCCGAGACGTAAATCAGAATGATACCGGTATAGGTGTCCACCAGACCCAGGCTCACCATCAGCCGGTACAGCGGGATAAGCACCGTATAGCCGGGCACCGCCATGGTGGATATTATGAGGATAAACACTAGGTTGCGCCCTGGGAAGCGCAGACGTACCGCCGCATAGGCGGAGAACGCCTCGGCGGCCACGGTAATTAAGGTCGCCCCCAGCGCCAGGACCGCACTATTGACCATCGAGCGGGAAAAATCGCGCCAGATATCGTTATCGATCACGCCGAACAGGCCGCCGAGCAATTTTTTATAATGTTCCAGGGTCAGCACGGGCGGCACCAGACTTATCGGACTGGTGGCAAGATCGGTCGGCTGCATCAGGCTGGTGGCTAGGGACCAGTAGAGAGGACCCAGCGTCCAGACCATCAATACACACAGGCCCAGCCAAAAGGCTAACCGGCGTGGAAAAGAGAGGTTCATTAGTCATACCTCGTGGCGCGATACACACGACGCACATACACCGCCGAGACGATAATCGATACCAGCATCACGGTGATCGACATCGCCATCGCCATCCCGTAGGAGAAATTAAGATTCTGAAATGCCGTCATATAGATCTGCGACTGTATCGGGTGGGTGGCCGCGCTGGAGCCGGTCAGGATCCACGCTTCGTCGAACAGGTTAAAAGCGGTGATCGTCGACTGCGTTAGCGCGATACTGAAGGCGCCGCCTATCAGGGGCAGGGTGATCATGCGAAAAGTGCGCAGCGGGCTGGCGCCGTCGACTTTTGCCGCCTCGTACAGCTCGTTGGGGATGGTTTGCAGCGCGGCCAGGATGATCACCGCATTGAGCGGCATCATGCGCCAAACGTGCACCAGCACGATAAGAAACAGCGCGGTGGCGCGATCGTTAAGCCAGACGTGACTCTGCTCGATAAGCCCCGTTTTCAGCAATAGCCCATTGAGCAAACCGTAATGCGGATTGTAAATCCACGACCAGATAATGGCGTTGACCACCGGCGGTAACGCCCAGGGCAGGATCACTGCGGCCAGCAGCCAGCGCCGACCGGTTTTGACCTTGTTCAACAGCAGCGCGGCACCCAGCCCGCCAAGGATTTCAATCACCACCGCCAAAATGACGTAAATCCAGGTGTTGATCCACGCCGAATGCACTTGGCCGTCTTTGAACATCTGAACGTAATTTTTGATGCCCACAAACGGGGTGCCCGGTAGCATGGGATTGACCCGGTGAAAGCTTTCCCATAAGGTCACGACAAAGGGGACGAACACCAGCGCCAGCATCAGCACCACGACCGGCGACGATAGCGCCAGGCCCAGCGCCGCCTCACCCCCCCAATAATCGGCGGAGTTGGCTTTTTCGGGACGGCTTTGCCGCAACGTTCGCTTCGATACTCATCGCCATTGCGTATCCTCCGCCCGAAAATTAATTGCCCGACATCGCGTTTTGCGCGGCTTCAGCGATGGTCTTGTTCGCCTCATCGACGCTTATCTGGCCTTTAGCCAGGGCATTGATGGCGGAGGCGGCGCCGTTACTGAAGGCGGGATACCAGGGCGGCGTGCCGCCGGCGAACAGCGGACCGATACCGCTTATTTGGGCGAGAATCGCTTCTCCGCTGAGCAGCTTGCCTTCTTTATTTAGCGCGGCCAGCGCCGGTGTGCTGGTAGGCAAAGTCCTCGCCTCGGTGTAAATCAGGCTTTGGTGCTGTGGGTCCATCATCCAGTTGATGAACGCCTGGGCCGCCGGTTGCTGTTTTGCCGCTTTGGGGATCGCCAGCGCCTCCGGCAGGCCATAGGTCCGGCTCTTGCCGGTAATATTCGGCACCACCGCCGCCAACGCGTCGCCGGCCACTTTCGATTGAGTTTTGTCGTTATAGGTGGCCAGCGGACCCGGCCCGTCGGACAAGATAATGCTGCTATCGCCGGCCTTGAACATAGTGCGGACTTCTTCATTGCAGTAATTGGCGGCGGCGGGGTCGATAAGCCCTGCGTCCATGGCTTGCTTGATAAAAGCCAACGCCTGATAGCCGCCGGAATGCTTATCGGTAAACGCCGGCTTCATATCTGCGGTGAACAGATCGCCAATGTGCATCATGGTTAACAAAAACCAGGCGGTGGACGTCGCCTCGCCTACGCTCAACGGCAGGCCGAAGGGGTATTTCACACCCGCCTTTTCTTTTAGCGCCTTGCCGTCGGCCAGCGATTGATCGAGGGTCGCGGGCGGCTCGGTAATTCCCGCTTTGGCAAACTGCGCTTTGTTGTACACCATCATTTTGAAATCGTTATTGTACGGCGCGCCCAGCAGTTTTCCCTGGTATTGGAAAATAGGCGTGATAGCAATATTTTTCAGCCGCGCGGCGTCAAGCTTACCGTCGAGAGGCGCCAGCCAGGCGGCGGCGCCGAACTGGCCCACCCACGACCAGTCCAGTTCGATAACATCCGCCGGCGCTGTGCCGGCAACCAGCGCGGTAACGATGCGGGTGCGCAACTGATCC
Source organism: Candidatus Sodalis pierantonius str. SOPE (assembly GCF_000517405.1). Taxonomy (NCBI): domain Bacteria; kingdom Pseudomonadati; phylum Pseudomonadota; class Gammaproteobacteria; order Enterobacterales; family Bruguierivoracaceae; genus Sodalis; species Candidatus Sodalis pierantonii. The sequence continues at coordinate 4,174,355 of NZ_CP006568.1, forward strand.
CAGGCCAGGGTTTGCTGATCGACATGGATACCGGTTTCCTGTTCAAAACGTTTGATTTGATCCGGCGGATATCCCGGGCTTGGCAGCAAGACGGTGATGGTTTTACCGCTCAGCGCACCGCTGTCGGCAGCGCTGGCGGCGGACAGCCCGCCTGGGGACGTTGCCATCAAGGCCAGCAATGCCGTTGCGAGGAGCGATTTCATGACTCTGGTTTTTATGCGCTTCATCGAACACTCCAAAAAATAATGGCCGTTATTCATCGCCCGCATATGCTTTGCTGGGCAATGCCGACGAAACATTTTTAATGAGTGACGTAATGCGTTTTCATCCTTGCGGCAATATTAATCATAGTCAATATTATTTTTGATTTTTTGTGATTATTTGCAGAGAGAAATGAACAACAATGTTGATTTTTTCCAGCGGGCGCGCGCTTTTGTCCACCGTGAAAAGAGCCATATGAAATAGTTATTGTTGTTGATTAAGCTGCCGGGCAAGCCGATCGATCCAGCCGTCATCCACTTGCCAACCTGCCTGAAGCGCGGCGGCGCGGGCGGCCGACCAACGCTCTCACTGACGGCGTTGCGCATTAGCGGACTGTTAAATACCCCGCCGGCGTAGCTCCAGCGCGGAGGACCGGGCAAATCAAGCCGCCCCCAGGCCGCCAGCAGAGCTGCTTCGCCAGCTGAGCGGCGGCTTGGTGCAGTAGCGTTTGCGCTGCGACGTCCCCCGCTTCGGCCAGCGCCGCCACCGGGCGCGCCAGGCTGGTAACGCGCTCGCGTCGTTGCATGCCGAGACCAAAAAACCAGGTAATCAGTTGATCTGGAACGATGTCGAAATGCTGACAGAGGGTCTGGCAAAGGGCGGGGGCGTCAGTCCGCCCGTCCAGATGCCGGCATACTGCGGTAATGGCCTGTAGGCCAATCCAATAAGCGCTACCTTCATCGCCAATGTCCTCACCCCATCCCCCTACGCGGAAATGGGGATCCCGGGGACGGTTACGGCTACTCCAGGCCATCGAGCCAGTGCCGGCGAGGATCAGCACGCCGGCTTCGCCTCCCAAGGCGCCGTCGAAGGCGATGCGTACGTCATTATCAACCTGCGCCGGCACGCTGATTAACCGCGTGATGACCTGTTCCTGCCGTCGGGAGTCCTCTTCCATTTCGTCGTGGCGCGGCAGACCGAACGAGGCCGCCGCCAGCCGGGGCAGCAGGGGGGCTGCCTGTCGGAGCAGATGGGCAAGGGCCGTGTCCCAATGGGGATCCGCGGCCGGGTCGAGGGTTTTTCCTTGCCAATACCCTGCCAGGTCGCCCTGCCTATCCGCCAGCGCCAATAAGGTTTTGGTGCCGCCGATGTCCACGCCCATTACCAAATTCATTGGAAACTCCCGCCTAACGCTGTGAGGTCGCAGGCATTGCGGAGCCCTGCGCGCGAAGATGACTAATTGAGGCCATAGTGTCATAAAAAATGCAATATCTGATTTATTTTGGAAAGCTTTATAGCGTCCGTCTCAATGGGGCCAATGCGGATTTATCTCGATTTATGCCTGTTTATTCCAAACAAATGTGGGCTGTAGTTTAGATATTTAGATATATTGCAAATTAGATCAAAAAAATGATTGATATAAGTTTTTATTGCGGGGTAGATTGCGTTTATCTGATTAACGATGGCGCTTGTGCCGCGGCGTTGAGTTTTGCAAGAGAGAACCTAAACCATGCAAGCGTTGCTAAATCTGATTAAAAGGCATAAAGCCGGCGAGTCGGTCGGTGTGTTTTCCGTTTGCTCCGCGCATTCCTGGGTGCTCGACGCCGTCATGCGGCGACAGCGCAAACGACGGTGTTGATCGAGGCCACCTCAAATCAGGTGAACCAATTCGGCGGTTACACCGGGCTGCGACCGACGGATTTTCGCGATCGGGTTTGGCAGATGGCCGCCAACAACGGCTTGCCGCGCGAGAACGTCTGTCTGGGCGGCGATCATCTGGGTCCCAACGCCTGGCAGGATCGACCCGCGGAGGAAGCCATGATCCTGGCGGAACGACCCTGTACACGATTCTGTGTAAATGCCTTTTCTCAGAAGTGACCGTCCAGGCGGTCACCGAACTCGATAATAAAGCGGCTCATTGCCATGCGCCAGTCCCTCAAAGGCATTGTCCATTTCTGTGAGGCCGCCTGTATCGCCAGCCCCACCACCTTTTTCACTGCGTCGTCGGTCGGGAACACCTTGCGCTTTTTGATGGCATGCCGGATCACGCTGTTTAACGACTCGATGGCGTTGGTCGTGTAGATCACCTTGCGGATGTCCGTTGGGTAGGCAAAGAACGTGGCCAGATTGGCCCAGTTTGCCTGCCAGCTTCGACTTATTTGCGGGTAGCGGACGTCCCAGGCACTGGAGAACGCTTCCAGCGCCTGCAAGCCGGCTTCTTCCGTAGGGGCCTGATACGATAGCTTTCAGGTCGCGGGTGACGGCCTTGTAGTCCTTCCAGGAGACGAACCGCAGGCTGTTGCGCACCATATGCACGATACACAGCTGGAGCCGCGCCTCCGGATACACCGCGTTAATAGCGTCAGGGAAACCTTTCAGCCCGTCTATGCAGGCGATAAGGATATCGTTCAGGCCGCGGTTTTTCAGCTCTGTCAGCACGTTCAGCCAGAACTTTGCGCCTTCATTTTCGGCCAGCCACATACCTAGCAACTCTTTCTGGCCTTCGATGTTGATGCCCAGCGCCAGGAACACAGATTTGTTGATGATGCGGCTGTCCTGCCGGACTTTTAGAACGATACAGTCAAGATAAACAATGGGATAGACTGCATCCAGAGGCCGGTTTTGCCATTCAACAACCTGCTCCATGACCGCACCGGTGACCTTTGAGACCAGCGCCGGCGAGACATCGGCGTCATACAGCTCTTTGAATGCGGCCGCGATCTCGCGGGTGGTCATCCCTTTAGCGTACAACGATAAAATCTGGTTATCCATCCCGGTAATCCGGGTCTGGTTCTTCTTCACCAGTTGCGGTTCAAAGGAACCGTCACGATCGCGCGGAGTACGCAGCGCCAGCGGGCCATCGCCAGTGGTAACGGTTTTTGTGGAATAGCCGTTGCGGGCGTTGGTCCCCGGTTTAGGCTGATTTTTATCGTAGCCGAGGTGATGGGTCATTTCGGCATTGAGAGCTGCTTCGACGCTGATTTTTTTCAGCAGCCGATCGAAGTGACTGAGATCTTCAGGGGTTTTGAGATTTTTGGCCAGTTCGTTAGCCAGAGCCTGCAACTGTTTTTCGTCCATAAATTAACCTGTTTTTGATGTTGGATTGAACATATCAAAATCAGGCAAATACACAAATTTCTAAACAGGCTCGGCGGAACAGATGATTGCCGAGTATATGCAGGCCGGCTTTCGCAAAATCCATCTTGATTGCTCGATGTCCTGTGCTGACGATCCCAACCCGCTGGGGGATGACGAGGTCGCGCGCCGGGCGGCAAGGCTCTGTGCGATTGCCGAAGCGGCCTGGCAGACGGCGGGCGGGGAAGCGCCGGTCTATGTGATTGGTACTGAAGTCCCGGTGCCGGGCGGGGCGCTGGAGACGTTGCACTATGTGTCGCCCACGACGACGCAGGCGGCCACCACCACCCTGGAGGCGCATCGCGACGCTTGGCGCCAAGCCGGGCTGGATACCGTCTGGGCCAGGGTTATTGCGCTGGTGATACAACCGGGGGTGAAATTCGATCATCAAAGCGTGGTGCATTATCGTGCGGCGTCGGCTGCGCCGTTTGCTGGTTCCGGTCACATCCGATCACTGATTCCGGTTGCCCGATCAGCGATTCCGATTCTGTCCGATCGCTCATCTTCTGTTCCGCCATACTCTGGAGACTTTTAGCTTCCGGGGGCATGGCATGGCACGTAAAAAGAAGAAAGCGAGAACGGAAATGTGCATCTATATTAATGTGTTACGTATGAAATTCGAGCAGCGTCGCTCGAATCGCACTATCGCAGCAGCGCTCGGCATAGGCTGTACTACCGTGCACGATATCCTCGGCCGATTCACGGTAGCTAACCTGGTCTGGCCATTGCCGGCGGAACTGTCCCCCGTCGATCTCGACCGCCTGCTCTATCCCGGCAAATCCGGAAAAGTTATCAATACCTTACCCAGCTGGCTTGATATCGATACCGAGTTAAGCCGCAAGGGCATGACCAAGTAGCTGCTCTGGATGGAATATCAGTCCGCCGTGGGCGGTGATGCCCTCGGTTACTCACAGTTTTGTGCACTGTTCCGTGACTGGAAAAAGAAGCAGCGGCGTTCCATGCGCATGGAGCACAAGGCTGGCGAAAAGCTCTTCATCGACTTCTGTGGCCCCACCGTACCTATCGTCAACCCTGCGACCGGTAGCGTACGCCAGGTCGCTATCTTCGTCGCTGCCATGGGCGTGTCAGGCTATGCGTATATCGAAGCCTGCGAAGGCCAGGACATGGCATCGTGGCTCAACGCCAATAGCCGCTGCCTGCACTTCATGGGTGGGGTTCCGGAGCTGATGATACCTGATAATCTGCGCAGCGCTGTCAGCACCCCTGACCGCTATGAGCCGATCATAAACCAGAGCTACCAGGCGCTGGCAAATCACTATGAGACAGTGGTGCTACCGGCGCGCCCGAGAAAACCGAAAGACAAGACGAAGGCAGAATCAACTGTGCAGCTGGTAGAACGCTGGGTTTTGGCCCGGTTGCGTAAACGTAGGTTCTACTCGCTGGCCGAACTCAACCAGGTGATACGAGAACTCAATCATGAGTTGAATTTGCGCCCGATGCGTCATTACGGCGGACAAAGTCGCCTTGAACGCTTCGAGCAGCTGGACAAACCGGCTCTTGGGCCTCTACCGCCCACACAATGGGAATACAGTAAGTATCTCGTTGCCCGAGTGGGACCTGATTACCACATAGACTACGGCAAAAACTGGTACTCGGTGCCGCATCCGCTGGTTGGCGAGCGCGTTGACGTCATCGCCAACCAACGGCTGGTGCAAATCCACCATAAGGGCGTCTGCGTGGCTACGCACCCTCGCAGCGATAACGCCTATAGGCACACGACTCAGGCGGCGCACATGCCGGCTAACCACTAAGGGGCAGAGTCAGTGGACGCCGGAAAGGCTGTGCAGTTGGGCGCTGTCGGTGGGTGTGTGCACACTGAAAGTGGTCGAGTCCATCCAAAAGAGCAAAGCCCATCCGGAGCAGGCTTACCGCTCCGTGCTGGGGCTACTCAATCTGCAACGGCGCTATGAGACGATGCGACTGGAGAAGGCCTGCGCGCTGGCGTTGGAGAAAGGGTGCATTAACCGCTCTTTCATAGCCAACGTATTGAAACACGGTCGTGAAAGTGAGGTCACCCAGGACGGAGCCGGCGTATCAATGCTGGTTCACGAAAACCTCCGAGGTCCGGACAGTTATCACTAAGGAGAATAAATATGGATACACTGTTAATGGCTCTGCGAGAGCTGAAGTTGTCGGCAATGGTCCAGGCGTTGGAGACGCAACGCGAACTCCCGGGGAGTTATGGGGAGCTGGGGTTCGAGGAGCGGTTGTAGCTGATGGTAGAAGCGGAAAATTTACATAGAAAAGACAACCACATATGCCGTCTGCGACGGCAATCGCAAATGCGCTTGCAGGCAAAACCGGAAGATATCCGCTATATCCCTAGCCGAGGAGTGACACCGGAACAGATGCGAGATCTGCTAGGGGGACAATATCTGAAATATCAGAAAAGCATACTCATCACGGGGCCAACAGGTACGGGCAAAACCTGGCTCAGTTGTGCGCTTGGTGAGCAGGCATGCCGGCAGCAATATAGCGTGCGTTACTGGCGAGTGGGTCGGTTGCTGGCCCATCTTCACCAGTGTCAGGTAGACGGGACCTATCTAAAACAGCTTAAGCAGTTAGAAAAAATAGAGTTACTGATCTTGGACGACGTGGGCCTAGAATCAATAAGTCCGATGCAGGCAACGATGCTGTTGGAGGTGATGGAAGATCGCTACGACAAAAGCAGCAGCATTCTGATCAGTCAACTGCCGGTGAAAAAATGGTATGGACTGATAGAAAACCCCACGACAGCTGACGCGTTACTCGATCGGTTAGTACACCCCAGCTATAGACTGGAACTTAAAGGCGAATCACTACGCAAAGAGCAAGGAGTAGCCAGCACAGGAAAAATAGACTAAACCCGAGTCAGAAGATGAGCGAACACGTGAACGAATATCACTGGAATGGGTGATCGGAAAATATCGGAATAACTGATCGGATGTCGCCGGAACAGCTGATCGGATACGTCGGAATCTGCACCGTTAAGCCGGTACATTGAACATCAGCCCGGTTTGGTGTTTGAGGCGCACTCTACCGATTATCAAACTGCGGATGCGCTGCGGCAATTGGTGCGGGATCATTTCTCCATCCTCAAAGTTGGCCCCGTGCTGACCTTTGCCTTGCGCGAGGCGTTGTTCGCGCTGGCGCATATCGAGATGGCGTGGACCGACGAGCCAGCCCGCTCCGGGTTGATGGCGCGACTGGACGATGTCATGTGCCGACAGCCGGCAATGTGGCAACGTTATTATCATGGCAACGCGCGGCAGCGGCAGCTGTTGCGTCAATACAGTTTGAGCGATCGGGTGCGTTATTACTGGCCGCAGCACGAGATTGAACAGGCGGTTGACCGACTGATAGCCAACCTGCGTCATCGTCCGGCTCCGTTGGGTTTACTGAGCCAGTATCTGCCGGAGCAGGCGCGTTTGTGCCTGGCCGGCGCGCTGTCGTCCGACCCGCAAGAGTGGGTCTATCACTCTATCGATAGGGTTCTGTGTGATTACGCTCAAGCCTGCCGGTCGGAGCACTAAGGAGTAAACCGATGGATAATTTTCTCGATTATGATGACAACTGGTTAACGCAGCACAAGGCCAGATTTACGGCGATGGAGATTTGGCAGCAGCCGGATTTGTGGGAGGCTTTGGGTGATGAACTGGCCCTGGCGCGAGCCTGTTTAGAAATTTGTGTATTTGCCTGATTTTGATATGTTCAATCTAACATCAAAAACAGGTTAATTTATGGACGAAAAACAGTTGCAGGCTCTGGCTAACGAACTGGCCAAAAATCTCAAAACCTCTGAAGATCTCAGTCACTTCGATCGGCTGCTGAAAAAAATCAGCGTTGAAGCAGCTCTCAATGCCGAAATGACCCATCACCTCGGCTACGATAAAAATCAGCCTAAACCGGGGACCAACGCCCGCAACGGCTATTCCACAAAAACCGTTACCACTGGCGATGGCCCGCTGGCGCTGCGTACTCCGCGCGATCGTGACGGTTCCTTTGAACCGCAACTGGTGAAGAAGAACCAGACCCGGATTACCGGGATGGATAACCAGATTTTATCGTTGTACGCCAAAGGGATGACCACCCGCGAGATCGCCGCCGCGTTCAAAGAGCTGTATGACGCCGATGTCTCGCCGGCGCTGGTCTCAAAGGTCACCGATGCGGTCATGGAGCAGGTTGTTGAATGGCAAAACCGGCCTCTGGATGCAGTCTATCCCATTGTTTATCTTGACTGTATCGTTCTAAAAGTCCGGCAGGACAGCCGCATCATCAACAAATCTGTGTTCCTGGCGCTGGGCATCAACATCGAAGGCCAGAAAGAGTTGCTAGGTATGTGGCTGGCCGAAAATGAAGGCGCAAAGTTCTGGCTGAACGTGCTGACAGAGCTGAAAAACCGCGGCTTGAACGATATCCTTATCGCCTGCGTAGACGGGCTGAAAGGTTTCCCTGACGCTATTAACGCGGTGTATCCGGAGGCGCGGCTCCAGCTGTGTATCGTGCATATGGTGCGCAACAGCCTGCGGTTCGTCTCCTGGAAGGACTACAAGGCCGTCACCCGCGACCTGAAAGCTATCTATCAGGCCCCTACGGAAGAAGCCGGCTTGCAGGCGCTGGAAGCGTTCTCCAGTGCCTGGGACATCCGCTCCCCGCAAATAAGTCGAAGCTGGCAGGCAAACTGGGCCAATCTGGCCACGTTCTTTGCCTACCCAACGGACATCCGCAAGGTGATCTACACGACCAACGCCATCGAGTCGTTAAACAGCGTGATCCGGCCATGCCATCAAAAAGCGCAAGGTGTTCCCGACCGACGACGCAGTGAAAAAGGTGGTGTGGCTGGCGATACAGGCGGCCTCACAGAAATGGACAATGCCTTTGAGGGACTGGCGCATGGCAATGAGCCGCTTTATTATCGAGTTCGGTGACCGCCTGGACGGTCACTTCTGAGAAAAGGCATTTACACAGAATCGTGTACAGGGTCGGGATTCAATCCCCTGCTCTACCGACTGAGCTATCCGGGCAACGGGGCGCATTAAACCGTATTGACCGCATGGCGTCAACGCCTAATTTGCCCGCGCGGCGCGTTTGCTGCCTTTTCAGGCAGCCGAGAGCGCATCTGTGGCGCGCGAGTGCCTGCCGGGCCGGCGCGCCGGCGACGTGCCCGCTGGGCATTAAGTTATTTCATAATTTAACTGTTTATTATTAATTATAATGATATTAATCAAACAAACAATTATACCACCGTGATGTTTTTTGCTTGAACCCGATGGGAAAACATGCAATTATTGCGCAAATTTTTAATCACTTCTTATTACGCAGAAGATCACAGGAGACCACCGCTATGCATCCAGCACTGTCGCCGCGTCTGGTCACGGGGCAGCCTTGTCCGGTAATGCGGATATCCTGCCCGCATTTTCTCTTTCGCACGTATTCGTTCGCTATCACCATGCGGTGAGGGCACGCCGGCTCACTATTAGGCATTAGTAAAATCAGACGTTCGGCTCTGCTTTTACTGATGTCTATTGGCTGCTGCTGATTCCCAGGCTTTCTATTATGTTGCGCTTTCCCATGCGGGGAAAGAATGGCCGGCATCGGGTGCAGGAGGCGTTTGCTCTCCCATTGTGTGCTCTGGCACATCGACTCATCCTTACCTCAGGGCATCGGTGATATGACTTTATTGAAAATAGCCGCCAGCACGGTGCTGGCCCACCGTCTGCACACCGAGCGCGCGCTTGTGCTGCTGGATCAGACTGATTTTTCAGATGTCGCCGCGCTGGTGATTTCCGTAGAGGATGCCCGTTCGGGCATGCTGGCCGTGCTGCGCCATACCGGTTTTGCCATTCCGGCCTTCGTCGGCGTTGACGCCGCATGCCGGGAGGACGCCGTCGCGTTGCCGGCGGTCGCCGACGTGCTGTGGCTCGATGACACGGCGCCCCATGCTGCGGCCGCACAATTGGAAGCCGCGGCGGAGAGTTACCAACAGGCGCTGCTGCCGCCGTTTTTTGATACGCTGACGCGCTATGTCGCCATGGGCAACAGCACCTTTGCCTGTCCGGGGCATCAGGGCGGCCAGTTCTTTCGCAAGCACCCCGCCGGCCGGGCGTTTTTTGATTTCTTCGGCGAGAATGTATTCCGGGCGGATATGTGCAATGCCGACGTTAAACTCGGCGATCTGCTCATCCATGAGGGCTCGGCGAAAGAAGCGCAAAAATTTGCTGCCAAGGTGTTCAACGCCGATAAAACCTACTTTGTGCTTAACGGAACCTCTTCGGCTAATAAAGTCGTGACCAATGCCTTGCTGACCCGCGGCGATTTGGTGCTTTTCGACCGTAATAATCACAAGTCGGTGCATCATGGCGCGCTGCTACAGGCAGGGGCAACGCCGGTGTATCTGGAAACGGCGCGCAATCCCTTCGGTTTGATTGGCGGTATCGATGCCCGCTGTTTTGATGACGCCTACCTGCGCCAGCGGGTGGCAGAGGTCGCGCCGCAGCGGGCGGTCGACGAAAGGCCGTTCCGATTGGCGGTTATTCAACTAGGCACCTATGACGGCACTATTTATAACGCCCGGCAAGTGGTGGATAAAATCGGCCATCTGTGCGATTACATCCTGTTCGACTCTGCCTGGGTGGGGTATGAGCAGTTTATCCCCATGATGGAGCAATGTTCGCCGCTGCTGCTGGATTTGAATGAAAACGATCCGGGGATCTTCGTCACCCAATCAATACACAAACAGCAGGCGGGTTTTTCGCAAACCTCGCAAATTCACAAAAAAGACACCCACATTAAAGGGCAAAAGCGGTTTTGCAATCATAAGCGTTTCAATAATGCCTATGTGCTGCATGCCTCCACCAGTCCGTTTTATCCGTTATTCGCGGCCCTTGAGATCAACGCCAAAATCCACGAAGGGTCCAGCGGCCGCTGGATGTGGATGGACTGCGTCAAACTGGGTATTGAAACCCGCAAGCTTTTGCTGGCGGAGTGCCGCCTCATCAGGCCGTTTGTGCCGGACCGTGTGGATGGCCGGCCTTGGCAGGATCATGCCACCGAGGACATGGCCCATGAGAAGCGTTTTTTCAATTTCGTGCCCGGCGAGCGCTGGCATGGCTTCGACGGTTATACCCGCGATCAGTACTTTGTCGACCCTTGTAAACTGCTGCTAACCACGCCGGGAATCGATGCCGTCAGCGGCCGCTATACTGCGTTCGGTATTCCGGCCACGATTTTGGCGACCTATTTGCGTGAGAACGGCATTGTGCCGGAGAAATGCGATCTCAATTCCATCCTGTTCCTGCTCACCCCCGCCGAGGATGCGGTGAAGATGCGCCGGCTGGTGGACGCGCTGGTGCAGTTTGAGCGCTACATCGAGGAAGACGCGCCGCTGGAAACGGTCTTGCCCAGTATTTGCGAGAAATATTTCGAGCGCTATCAAGGCTACACCCTGCGCCGGTTGTGTCAGGAAATGCATGACTTGTATGTCAGTTTTGACGCCAAGCAATTGCAGCGTGAGATGTTCCGCCAGTGTTATTTGCCGCGTATGGCGATGAATCCGCAGGAGGCCAATATGGCCTTTGTGCGCGGCGAGATAGAACTGCTTCCCCTGTCCCAGGCGGAGGGGCGTATCGCCGCCGAAGGCGCGTTGCCTTATCCGCCAGGGGTGCTGTGCGTGGTGCCTGGCGAGGTGTGGGGCGGGCCGGCGTGGCGTTATTTCTTGGCGCTGGAGGAGGGACTGAACCAATTGCCGGGCTTCCAGCCGGAGTTGCAGGGGGTCTATATCCAGCAAGACGCATGCGGCACCCGGCGGCTGTATGGCCATGTAGTCTGCCGCTGAGGGCGCTGGTTTCTCTACCGTAATTGGCTGAGGCAACGGTGCGCGCGATTGCCGCAACGCTCGCGGCCCTGGCCACGGATCTCTCCTACGCGTTGATCCTTATGGCGTTGAGATGGCGACATCAGCGCGCCGCGCGCCGATGCCGTCCACCGCCGTCAGCGCCGGTAGTTTTTCTGCAGATTATTCACTTTATACAGGTAGCGGCGCGATTCCGCCGACGGATGCTGCGTGGACAACGTTTGATAAACCTCGTCCGGCTGCATGCCGTTGATTATCTGGAACGCCCGGTTCTGGTCGCGTGAGAAAACCCGCAGCACACTGCCGGCGCCGCTGTTATAGGCGGTGATCACCGCATAGCGCCGCGCCGTTGGATTGACAATACCGCCCAAATAGCTGTTTTGTAGCATCGCCAAATAGGCGGTGCCGGTATCGATATTGTTTTCCGGATCGAACAGATAGCTGCGGCTCGGCTGGCCCCATTTATCCTTCATTTTGAACACGTCGCGTCCCGCGCTGTGCTGCACCACCTGCATGAGGCCCAAGGCGTCGGCGTGGCTCACCGCATAAGGGTTGAAGCTCGATTCCGTCTGCATAATCGCCAGGATCAGCGACTGATCGACGCCATATTGCTGCGAGGCTTTGCGCACCATGCCCAGGTATTTATGGGCGCGTTTGTCCACATGGTTCGGCACCAGTTGAATAGTGATGGACCATATTTGCCGTAGGCCGGTGGTGCGGGTTTGCAAACGGGTCTGCAGCAGATAATCGGCGAAATGAGCGGCGCGCCACTTCCAGCGAATCGGTTCGCCGTTATTATCCAGCACCTGCCCATAGAGGAAAGGCTCTTTGCTGATGGGAATATCGTCCGCATCCGAATAAAGATCGATATTGCCGGGATCGTTACCCATCAACAGGGTGCTGATAATCGCCTGACGCAGATGCGCGCTCGGATTATCGCCCGCGATGGTTTCGACGGTAATGGTACCGGCATCAAAGTTGATATGGCTGCGGGTTTCGTACTGATCGGTGTATTTGACGTAGTCTTTCGGCCCGGCAATCAGAACTTCATTCAGCCCCCAGAGATTTTCAATGTTATGGGCAAACTGGCCCATCAAAATATCGAAACCGTTGGTGTCTTTTATATAGGCTTCATTTTCGGCATTGTTTTTACTGCTGGAGCAGGAGATCAATAACGGGGCAATGATCACTAAAGGTAATATTTTCTTCATGTTACGGGCCGTGTCAGGACTGGAGATTTCCGGGGCGCAGGCACCCCGAAAAGGCGTTATTCGCTCGGTGGGGTATACCCCTGGATATGCACATCCTGACCTTCAAACAGGAAATTGATCATCTCCTGCTCCAACACTTTACGATCGGCGACGTTCATCATGCTGAGTTTCTTTTCGTTAATCAGCATCGTTTGCTTGGTCTGCCACTGCGACCAGGCTTCTTTAGAAATCGAGTCATAAATGCGCTTACCCAGTTCACCCGGATAAATTTGATAATCCTGCCCTTCGGCTTCACGCTTGAGAAAAGTACAGTAAATCGTTCTGCTCATCATTGTTCTTCTTTGTTAGCAGCCGCGGGCAATAAGGTAGCCTGTCGAGGCTGGCTCAATTGCAATAGCAAGCGCTCGACCGGCGCCGCCAGTCCGACCGCCGGCGGCTGGGCTAAGTTATACCAGAGTCCGCTGCCTTCATCCATGCAGCGTTGAATCGTGCCAACCTTTTGCCACATCGGTACGATATCCAAATGGAAATGGCTGAAGGTATGACGGAACGCCGTCAGTTGTTCACATTGGCCGTTAGGCAAACCGCGCTGGGTCAGCCAGAGCGACAATGCCTGCGAGTCGGCAAACTGCGGAAAACAAAACAGCCCGCCCCACAGGCCCACCGCCGGGCGCTGCTCAAGCCACACGCGGTTGCCGTCCTGTAGCAGCAGAAACCAGGCGGTTTTTTTCGGCAAAGTCTGCTTCGGTTTTTTGCCGGGATAGCTGGCCCAGCTATGGGAGGCGTAGGCCTGGCAACCCCGGTGCAGCGGGCAGAGTTCGCATTTCGGCCGCGAGCGGGTGCACACCATCGCGCCCAAATCCATCATGGCCTGATTGAATTGCGCCACGTCCCGCGCCGGCGTGACCTGTTCGCTGTGCCGCCACAGCCGCTGCTCCACCTCTTTTTTCCCGGGCCAGCCGGCAACGGCGTAGTAGCGGGCGAGTACCCGTTTCACGTTGCCGTCAAGAATAGGATAGTGCCTGTCGAGCGCCAGCGACAATATGGCACCCGCCGTGGAGCGGCTAATGCCGGGCAGGGCACAGATGGTGTCAAAGTCTTCAGGAAATTCGCCGCCGTGGCGCTCGCTAATGAGCTGGGCCGCTTTATGCAAATTGCGCGCGCGGGCGTAATAGCCGAGGCCGGTCCATAAATGCAACACCTCATCCAACGGCGCCGCAGCGAGTTGGCCGACGGTAGGGAATTTGGCCATGAAGCGTTGAAAATAGGGGATGACGGTCATCACCTGCGTTTGTTGCAGCATGACTTCCGATAACCAGACTTTGTACGGCGTTTTTTCCAACTGCCAGGGCAGCGTTTTGCGGCCGAACCGCTGGTACCAGTCCAGCACGAGTTGCGCGAACGGTGGCACTTGCGTCATTGGGAAACCATTACCTGTGGGCGAAGATCCGCGTCGTTATCCTAATGCGCGATTGCAGCATAGTGCGCACAGGCTGTAAACAGGAACTTTCCTCTGTTGCGCGCTTGCTAAACAGCGCTATCTTTGCATAATGCGCGTTTGCCAACCCTTTTCACATTGCGGAATTTTATGAGCAACAATGTCATCTCCCCCGAATTCGACGAACAGGGACGCGCGCTGCGGCGGATCCACAGTTTCGTCCGGCGCCAGGGCCGGCTGACCAAGGGGCAGCAGCATGCGCTGGATACGCTATGGCCGGCGATGGGAACCGACTATCAGGCGCAGCCGCTCGATCTTGATGCGTTGTTCGGCCGCGCGGCGCCGGTGACGCTGGAGATCGGTTTTGGCATGGGGGCGTCCTTGGTGACCATGGCGGCGGCGCATCCCGAGCAGAATTTCATCGGTATTGAGGTCCACATGCCGGGCGTCGGCGCCTGCCTTGCCAGCGCGCAGGAAGCCGGCGTCAGTAATTTGCGCGTGATGTGTCATGATGCCGTGGAAGTGCTGGAGCAGATGATCCCGGAGGCGTCTTTGGCGCTGGTGCAGCTGTTTTTCCCTGATCCCTGGCATAAAGCGCGACACAATAAACGCCGTATTATACAGGCGCCGTTTGTCGAGCTGGTCGAGCGCAAACTCGCCGCCGGCGGGGTTTTCCATATGGCGACCGACTGGCAACCTTATGCCGAACTTATGCTGGCGGTCATGTCGGCTGCCGACGCTTTCCGTAACCTTTCCTCCGCCGGAGACTATGTGCCGCGGCCGGCGAGCCGCCCGTTGACCAAGTTTGAACAGCGCGGTCAGCGGTTGGGTCACGGCGTTTGGGATTTAATGTTTGAAAAAGGGGTCTGAGCAACAGGCAGGAGCGATTCTGGTTTTCTTCACGCAGGTCAATATCAGGAGAAGGTATGTTGCGCAAAGCAATGCTCGGATTATTACTGATGACCGCCTGGCAGGCGCAGGCGGATTATCAATGCTGCTGGTTCCGGTCACATCCGATCACTGATTCCGATTTCACCCGATCACTAATTCTGATTTCATCCGATCACTGATTCCGGTCGCCCGATCAGCGATTCCGATTCTGTCCGATCGCTCATCTTCTGTTCCGCCATACTCTGGAGACTTTTAGCTTCCGGGGGCATGGCATGGCACGTAAAAAGAAGAAAGCGAGAACTGAAATGTGCATATATATTAATGTGTTACGTATGAAATTCAAGCAGCGTCGCTCGAATCGCACTATCGCAGCAGCGCTCGGCATAGGCTGTACTACCGTGCACGATATCCTCGGCCGATTCACGGTAGCTAACCTGGTCTGGCCATTGCCGGCGGAACTGTCCCCCGTCGACCTCGACCACCTGCTCTATCCCGGCAAATCCGGAAAAGTTATCAATACCTTACCCAGCTGGCTTGATATCGATACCGAGTTAAGCCGCAAGGGCATGACCAAGCAGCTGCTCTGGATGGAATATCAGTCCGCCGTGGGCGGTGATGCCCTCGGTTACTCACAGTTTTGTGCACTGTTCCGTGACTGGAAAAAGAAGCAGCGGCGTTCCATGCGCATGGAGCACAAGGCTGGCGAAAAGCTCTTCATCGACTTCTGTGGCCCCACCGTACCTATCGTCAACCCTGCGACCGGTAGCGTACGCCAGGTCGCTATCTTCGTCGCTGCCATGGGCGTGTCAGGCTATGCGTATATCGAAGCCTGCGAAGGCCAGGACATGGCATAGTGGCTCAACGCCAATAGCCGCTGCCTGCACTTCATGGGTGGGGTTCCGGAGCTGATGATACCTGATAATCTGCGCAGCGCTGTCAGCACCCCTGACCGCTATGAGCCGGTCATAAACCAGAGCTACCAGGCGCTGGCAAATCACTATGAGACAGTGGTGCTACCGGCGCGCCCGAGAAAACCAAAAGACAAGGCGAAGGCAGAATCAACTGTGCAGCTGGTAGAACGCTGGGTTTTGGCCCGGTTGCGTAAACGTAGGTTCTACTCGCTGGCCGAACTCAACCAGGTGATACGAGAACTCAATCATGAGTTGAATTTGCGCCCGATGCGTCATTACGGCGGACAAAGTCGCCTTGAACGCTTCGAGCAGCTGGACAAACCGGCTCTTGGGCCTCTACCGCCCACACAATGGGAATACAGTGAGTATCTCGTTGCCCGAGTGGGACCTGATTACCACATAGACTACGGCAAAAACTGGTACTCGGTGCCGCATCCGCTGGTTGGCGAGCGCGTTGACGTCATCGCCACCCAACGGTTGGTGCAAATCCACCATAAGGGCGTCTGCGTGGCTACGCACCCTCGCAGCGATAACGCCTATAGGCACACGACTCAGGCGGCGCACATGCCGGCTAACCATAAGGGGCAGAGTCAGTGGACGCCGGAAAGGCTGTGCAGTTGGGCGCTGTCGGTGGGTGTGTGCACACTGAAAGTGGTCGAGTCCATCCAAAAGAGCAAAGCCCATCCGGAGCAGGCTTACCGCTCCGTGCTGGGGCTACTCAATCTGCAACGGCGCTATGAGACGACGCGACTGGAGAAAGCCTGCGCGCTGGCGTTGGAGAAAGGGTGCATTAACCGCTCTTTCATAGCCAACGTATTGAAACACGGTCGTGAAAGTGAGGTCACCCAGGACGGAGCCGGCGTATCAATGCTGGTCACGAAAACCTCCGAGGTCCGGACAGTTATCACTAAGGAGAATAAATATGGATACACTGTTAATGGCTCTGCGAGAGCTGAAGTTGTCGGCAATGGTCCAGGCGTTGGAGACGCAACGCGAACTCCCGGGGAGTTATGGGGAGCTGGGGTTCGAGGAGCGGTTGTCGCTGATGGTAGAAGCGGAAAATTTACATAGAAAAAACAACCACATATGCCGTCTGCGACGGCAATCGCAAATGCGCTTGCAGGCAAAACCGGAAGATATCCGCTATATCCCTAGCCGAGGAGTGACACCGGAACAGATGCGAGATCTGCTAGGGGGACAATATCTGAAATATCAGAAAAGCATACTCATCACGGGGCCAACAGGTACGGGCAAAACCTGGCTCAGTTGTGCGCTTGGTGAGCAGGCATGTCGGCAGCAATATAGCGTGCGTTACTGGCGAGTGGGTCGGTTGCTGGCCCATCTTCACCAGTGTCAGGTAGACGGGACCTATCTAAAACAGCTTAAGCAGTTAGAAAAAATAGAGTTACTGATCTTGGACGACGTGGGCCTAGAATCAATAAGTCCGATGCAGGCAACGATGCTGTTGGAGGTGATGGAAGATCGCTACGACAAAAGCAGCAGCATCCTGATCAGTCAACTGCCGGTGAAAAAATGGTATGGACTGATAGAAAACCCCACGACAGCTGACACGTTACTCGATCGGTTAGTACACCCCAGCTATAGACTGGAACTTAAAGGCGAATCACTACGCAAAGAGCAAGGAGTAGCCAGCACAGGAAAAATAGACTAAACCCGAGTCAGAATATGAGCGAACACGTGAACGAATATCACTGGAATGGGTGATCAGAAAATATCGGAATAACTGATCGGATGTCGCCGGAACAGCTGATCGGATACGTCGGAATCTGCAAATGCCCGGTCAAACCCCAGGACGATATCATTATTGCCCCACAGACGGTACAGGTGATAGGCCAAAACGGCACGTTGACCATCACCCCGGCGAGGGAGGTGCAGCGTAACGGTACGCCGGTGCCTCTTGACGCCGGGCAGCGCCAGCAGGCCCAGGCTTATCAAAGCGCTCTGCGGCGGGATTTACCCTGGATTGACGAGGGCGCCAGGCGCTGGATAAGATTATCGTGCAGCAGCTCGGCCGCGATAGTAACGTGCGCAATCGGCTCACCACGTTGGATGGCCTGCTGAAACAGCAGATGAACCGCATTATCGAACACCGCAGCGACGGGCTCACTTTCCATCATCAGGCCATTAGTCAGGTCGAGCAGGACGGCCGGCAAATCGTGGAACAGAGCATGGGCGGCGTGGTGCAGGACAGCCTTAATGAGCTGGACGTGCGCCAGGCGGTTAACGGCAGTAATCCATTGCAGTCGGTGATGGGCGGCCTGCAGCAGGCGCTACAGACCGAATGGAATAATCAAGAGCAGGATTTCCAACAGTTCGGACGGCAAGTGTACCAGCGGGTAACCGACCTTGAGCAGCAGCGCTAGACGCTGGTGAAGGCGCTGCCCTGATTTGAGCCGATTCAGCGGTAAAGGTGAACCTTGCCGCAGCGCGGCCAACGCCCCAGGCGCTGCTGCGACGCGAGGGCGACGTCCAGGGACAGCACAAACGGTTTGCCCGAGCGCGCGTCGTACGGCGCCGGGCGCGATAGTGACTGTTAACGCCTTCACCAGCGTCGCGATCTTACATAAACAGCTCGAGCAGGGAGTTGAGAAACAGCTTTCCTTTGTCCGTGACCTGCCAATGACTATCGCTTTCGCTGATATACCCGACGGCCAGCGCCTGATCCAGCGCGGGGCGCACCGTGGTTTCCGCCAGCCCGGTAAAGGCGATGAATTCCGCGCGCGGCGCCGCTTCCAACAGTCGGAAACGGTTCATGAAATATTCAAACGGCAAATCAGCCGGCGCGACCGGATAGCGTTTTGCCAGATAATTGCCCTGCATATAACCGCGCGGATGGCGGGTTTTCACCGTGCGCAAAACCGTGCCGTCCGGCTGGGTCAGCTTGCCGTGGGCGCCGCAGCCGATGAACAGGGTATTGCCGGCGCGGCCCGACGTCAGCGGTAGGTCATGACTCAAATCCGCCAGCAGGTGATCGACATAGTCTTGGTGCGGTACTTCACCCTTCAGCGCATGGGAATTGAAATCGCAATAAGGGCATTTTTGCACGCACCAGGGAATATGCAGATACAGGCTGAGCGGCGGTAAATTAGGCATGGCGCATGGCGTCCAGCAGGCAGGCCAGCGCCTGACCGCGGTGGGAGAGCGCCTGCTTTTCTTCCGCGTTAAGGTCGGCGGCGGTGCGGCCTTGCTCAGTCAGCAGGAAAACGGGATCGTAGCCGAAACCGCCGGCGCCGGACGGTTGGCGCGCAATCTCGCCGGACCAACTGCCGTGACACACCAGCGGTGTTGGATCGTCGGCATGGCGCAGATAAACCAGGACGCAGTGAAATTGGGCGCCACGCTGACTGTCCGGCACCGAGGCCAGCGCCGCCAGCAACTTATCCACATTCTGCCGGTCGCTGGCGTCTTCGCCGGCATAACGAGCCGAATAGATGCCCGGCGCGCCGGCGAGCGCATCCACCGCTAAGCCTGAATCGTCGGCGATGGTCGGCAGACCGGTGACCCGAGCCGCGTGCCGGGCCTTGATCAGCGCGTTCTCAATAAACGTCAGGCCGGTTTCCTCCACCGACGCCACGCCCAGCGCGCTCTGCGCCACTATCTCCATACCGAAATCCGCCAGCGCGCCGGCAAGCTCGCGCACTTTACCGGCGTTGCCGGTGGCCAATACTACTTTTTGCATAGGTTTATCCGCAATTATCGCGCGCCGCGCCGCGAGCCGCGGGCAATGATTAAGGGGGCTCAGGCAGCGTCCAATAGACGTGCGATGGGCTCGGAAATTTGCCGGGGCTGGTCGATTCGGATCTGTTTATGGCGCCCCAGTTCCCCTTTTTCCAGGATGACGCGGCTTTTCGCCACGCCAAATTCTTTCGCCAGAAAACGAATCAAATGGCTGTTCGCCTGGCCGTCCACCGGCGGCGCCGTGATGGCGACCTTGATTTCATCGCCGTGGACGCCGGCAATATGGTCGCGGCAGGCCCTGGAGCTGGATATAGAGCCGCAGCACCAGCGTATCGCCCTCGTGCCAAACGCCGATCATAGGCGTTACCAAATTCCCGGGAACAGACTCATACCAAGATAATTCAAGGCATAAAGGATGAGGATCACCACCATTGCCGAAAAATCGATGCCGCCCATAGCCGGCAGAATGCGGCGAATCGGATACATTAGCGGTTCAGTTAATTGATAAAGCACCACATCCATCGGGCTGCGGCCTTGGCTGACCCAACTGAGCAAGGAACGAATAATCACCACCCAGAACACCAGTTCATCGGCTGCTTTCAGTAGCGCCAGCAGGCCGACCAGCAAAAAAATGGGATCGAGGATCAGAACGTGCACCTCGATGAGCATCAGCAGCGGGAATTTGATCATCGCCAAAATTAACGCCAGCAACAGCGAGGCGCTGTCCAGCGGCCCGAGGGCGGGAATAACTCGGCGCAGCGGCCCGATCACCGGCTGGGTGATTTTGACAATCAGTTGCGAAAACGGATTATAGAAATCGCAGCGCGTCCACTGCATCCAAATGCGCAGCAGCAGCACCATAATATAAAGATCGATTAGCGTTTTGAACAAAGCCGTCGGCATAAGAGGTAAATGTCCTTAATCAGGTTAACAAGCGCCGCGTCGGCGACAATCATCAGAATAATTTTTCCATCTCTTCAGCGCGCGCGACCGCCGCCTGCATCGCGCTGGCGACGGTGCGGGGCAGCTCCTGTTGCGCAAAGACCTGAAGCGCCGCGGCGGTGGTGCCCCCTTTCGAGGTCACGTTTTGCCGCAGGGTGGCGAAAGGGGTATCGCCCGCGTCCGCGGCCAGCGCGGCGGCGCCGGCCGCGGCCTGCAGCACCAGGGTACGGGCAGTGGTTTCATCGAAACCCAGCGCCTGCGCCTGCTGCTGCATGGCTTCCATAAACAGGAAAAAATAGGCCGGCGCGCTGCCGGCGGCGGCGATAACGCCGTTAATATCGCTTTCCTGCTCCAGCCAGCACAGTTTTCCCACCGCGCCCATTAATTGGGCGCTGAATGCCCTGTCCTCCTCGCGAGTCTGCGGGCGCGCGTACAGGCCGCTCATCCCTTTGCCCACTAGACAGGGCGTATTGGGCATCACCCGCACAATGGCGATATCTTCGCCCAGCAGCGCATAAAACCGGCTCACGGTAACACCTGCGGCAATGGAAAGCACCAGTTTGCCGGAAAAATCTACCTCTGTGCGCAGCGATTCGCAGACCTGGGCGATAAGCTGCGGCTTCACCGCCAGTACCACCACATCCGCCTCGCGCGCGCCGCGCAGATTATCGCCGCTGCTTTGTACGCCGTAACGCTCGGCCAACGCGTTGCGGTGCGTGGCGGAGGGAGCGCAAACCGTGATCAAATGCGCGGGATAGCCGTTATCCACCAGACCGGCGATGATGGCCTGCGCCATATTACCGGCGCCGATAAAGGTGATTTTACGCTGTTGCATGCAGTTCCTCGTTAAGCTGTTTAGGGGGATGCGTAACCCTAGTCTCTGGCGCCGAAAATCGCGGTGCCGATACGCACCAGCGTACTGCCGGCGGCGATAGCCGCAGGCATATCATCCGTCATGCCCAGCGACAGCGTGTCGACGCCGGGGTGGACGCGTTGTAAGGCTTCATACAAGTCATACATGCGCTTAAACACCGCCAATTGCCACTGGAAGTCGCTTTCCGGCGCCGGGATCGCCATCAAACCGCGCAACCGCAGACGTGGACACTCCGCGATGAGCGCCGCAAGGGACAACATGTCCTCGGGCGCGATACCGGCTTTCGTCGGTTCGTCACTGATGTTGATTTGGATTAGCACATTGAGCGGCGCGCGTTGCGCCGGCCGATGATCGTTTAGCCGCCTGGCCAGCTGCGGGCGATCCAGGGTATGGCACCAATCGAAATTTTCCGCTACCAGACGACTTTTATTGGACTGTAGCGGACCGATAAAGTGCCAAATCAGCCCCGTGCCCTCAGACCGTTCCCGGAACCAGCCTATTTTTTCCACGCCCTCTTGCACATAATTTTCCCCAAAGGCCCGCTGACCGGCTGCGATGGCGGCTTCGATCGCCGTCACAGGTTTGGTTTTACTGACGGCGAGCAAGATTATCTGCCGGGGATCGCGGCCGCAATCCTGCGCAGCCGTGCGGATTTGCTGATAAACGCGCTGTAGATTCTGCTCGATAGTGCTCATGGTTTCAGGAGGTCATATGGAATTGGATAAACTGGTGGGCCATAGTGTAAAGCATAATACCTCCGATCTGCACCTTTGTCCCGGTCAGCCGCCGATAATTCGCGTGGATGGCCTGCTGCGGCCGCTGGAGGCGCCGGCCTTGGCAGAGAGCGACATCGCCGGCTGCGCCCGGCGCTATCTTGACGCGCGCCAGCAAGACCTGCTGGCGCGCGGCGGTCAGGGGGACGCGGCCCTGACGCTAACCGGCGGCCAGCGGGTGCGCGCCCACTTCTTTTTGCAGCAGGGCGGCCTGGCACTAAGCCTGCGTCTTATTCCCACCCGGCCGCCGCGTATGGCGGAGCTGGGGCTGCCGGCGGCGGAGCTGCTGGCGCAGCCGCGGGGGCTGGTGCTGGTGACCGGGCCGGCGGGCAGCGGGAAATCGAGTTCGCTGGCGGCGATGGTCAATGAGCTCAACGACAGCCGGGCGCTGCACATCATTACCCTTGAGGATCCCATCGAGCATCTGCATGCCTCAAGGCATTGTCTTATCCACCAGCGGGAAATAGGGCGCCACTGCAACGGGTTCCACGCGGGGCTGCGCGCCTCCCTGCGCGAGGATCCCGACGTTATCCTGCTCGGCGAGCTACGCGATTGCGCCACTATTGCCCTGGCGCTTACCGCCGCGGAAACCGGCCATCTTCTGCTGTGTACGCTGCACGCCCGCAGCGCCAGCCAGGCGGTCGACAGGCTGGTGGACGCCTTTCCCGCCGCGCAGCAGAGTTTCGCCCGCGCGCTGCTCGCCGGCAGCCTGCTGGGGGTGATGGCGCAGCAATTGGTCAGGCGCCCCGCGGGCGGGCGGATGGGGCTCTTTGAACTGCTGACCATGACGCCCGCGGTGCGTCACCTCATCCGCGAAAGGAAAACCCATCTGCTGCCGGGGCTACAGATGGGCTGTCGGCGTTCGGGAAGCCGGCATTCGCCCGCTGCGTCCTGAAAAAAACGCGGCATTGCAGCATCCGTACAGCTTTTCTTGCGCCCTCGCTGGCATGACACAATACCCTTGCGGACATGACGCAATGCACTCCCGGCGCCGTGACGTTGGGCACCGGGCAGCGATTTATTGCTACGTGAACATCACTTTGGCCACGGATTGTTTTGTCTCTTGTCATGCCGTCTCGTATGCTGCTGCTGTTCCCCGGCGCTGACCAGCGCCGAAGGAGCGGGCGGCGGTATCGTGCTTCACTACAAGGAAAGACAACTAGATGAAAATCAAGCAAATGCTTATAGCCGCGGCGTGTTTGGTGGCGCCGTTCGCCGGCGTTGCCGGCCAGGCCCATGTTTGCCATTCAACCACCGTAAAAATCGATTTAAGCAAAGGCCCCGGCAGTCATGAATTATCCGACAGCACGGTGTTTAATTGCCCTGACATTGGCAGCAAAACCATTCCTGCACTGGCACAGGACGGCTGGAAAATGGTCTCGGTGACCGAGCAGGGCGGACCTGATGACGATCCGGACGTCACCAATCTGTATTTTGAACTGTTAATCTAAAAGGATTAAACGTTCTCGACCGGCGGCGGCCATTCAGGTTAGCCGCCGCAATCCACGCCCGCCATGATGTTATCCGTTTGTGACCGCGCTCACTATCAGGTTGCTGATATTGCCACGCTAACAAAAAAGATGGCAATGATCCGAAGGCGTTACGCCCAGCAAGATCCCTACACTGACCTCCGCGTTTGTTGACCGTATTCCTCCATCACCGCTTCCTCGCAGTTCGACGCCGGCGGCGATCTCACTTTGCAGACAGGAGCTTGTCCATGGGTAGTTCTATCGTGCTGGGGATTTTCTGGCATTTCATCGGCGCCGCCAGCGCCGCCTGTTTTAATGCCCCGTTCAAAAAAGTTCGTCACTGGAGCTGGGAAACCATGTGGTCCCTTGGCGGTTTCTTCTCCTGGGTCATTCTGCCCTGGGTCATCAGTTGGATGCTGCTGCCGGACTTCTGGGCCTACTACCGCAGTTTTCCCTGGGGTACGCTGCTGCCGGTCTTCCTGTTCGGTGCGATATGGGGCGTCGGCAATATTAACTACGGCTTGACGATGCGCTACCTGGGGATGTCGATGGGAATTGGTATTGCCATCGGTATTACGCTTATTGTCGGCACATTATTAACGCCTCTCCTTCAGGGGAAATTCGGCGTCCTGCTCAACACCACCGGCGGCCGGATTACCCTGGTCGGGGTGTTGGTGGCGGTCGTCGGCGTGGGTATTGTCAGCTATGCCGGCCTGTTAAAAGAACGGGCCCAGGGGGGCCGGGCGGAAGAATTCAACCTTAAGAAAGGGTTATTGCTGGCGATCGTTTGCGGCTTCTTCTCGGCGGGCATGTCGTTTGCTATGGACGCGGCGGTACCGATGCATGAAGCGGCGAAAAACGCCGGAATTAGCCCGCTTTACGTTGCGCAGCCCAGCTATGTGGTGATTATGGGCGGCGACGCTATTGTCAATCTGGGCTACTGCTTTATCCGGCTCGCTACGTGCCGGGAAATATCCCTGAAGGCCGATCTCTCGGTCGGGAAATCGCTGCTGATAGCCAATGCGCTGTTTTCAATTCTCGCCGGCGTCATGTGGTATCTGCAATTCTTTTTCTACGCCTGGGGTCATGCCAATATTCCATCCCAGTACGCGTTCGTTAGCTGGATGCTGCATATGAGCAGCTATGTGCTGTGCGGCTGCATCGTCGGACTGGTGCTGAAAGAGTGGCTGGGCGTTGGCAAAAAACCCGTAAGCTGGTTATGTATCGGCGCGCAGGTGATTATCCTGGCCGCCAATATCGTAGGCTTGGGTATGGCTTCCTGAGCTCCGCGTGGTAAACGGCGGTCGAGTGACGGTTACGGAATTAACCGGCGTGGCGCGTTACAGGCCTCGGGTGCCGCCGGCGCAAGCGCGCCATAGGTGCGGCCTAGCGGCGTGATCAACCGTCAACCGGGGCTGAGGACCTTCTGAAAGCGCTGGCGGTATTGGCGCGGCGACAGCCCGTAAGCCTGGTTGAACACCACTGAAAAGTAGTTGCTGTCG
This sequence comes from Candidatus Sodalis pierantonius str. SOPE, assembly GCF_000517405.1. Lineage (NCBI taxonomy): Bacteria > Pseudomonadati > Pseudomonadota > Gammaproteobacteria > Enterobacterales > Bruguierivoracaceae > Sodalis > Candidatus Sodalis pierantonii. Next base: position 4,199,253 of record NZ_CP006568.1, read on the forward strand.
TCGAAGCCGCACAGCGAGGCGACATCGCCTATCGCCTGCTGACCGTGGCGCAGCAGGTCCATCGCCTTGCACAGGCGTAACTGACGCAAATAATGATGAATACCCATACCGGTATGGTTTTTGAACATCACCCGCAACGTGCGGGCGTTAAGGCCGTACTGGCGGCAAAAATCATCCAGGCGGAAAGGCGCGCTGATATTGACGCGCAGCGCCATCAGCAGCAGATCCAGCTGTTCGGCGTCGGAGATAAATGGGCTGTCCGGGGCATGACGGAAACGTTTAGTCCTCAGCGCCAACTGCAAAAACAGAGTTTCACTCAGCAGCAGCGATAGCGCATCGGATTTCATGCACTCCTGCGCCAGCGCATCGACGCTCTGGCGCAAAATGGCCATGCCGGGCGTGCTTAAACGCCAATACTGTCGCGCCTCCGTCCCCGAAGCATGGCCGGGAAGCAGATCCTGCCAGTTAACGTTGAGGGTAAGCAGTTCGCGCCGGTATAAAACGTTATCCAGCTCTAAATCGTTGACCGATTCATAACCGTGGCGGTCGCGGGCGTTGATATAAAAAAGATCGCCACAGGTGATGGGATAGGGCACTTCATTAAGAATATGCAGGCCATTGCCGCGCCAGACAAAGACGATTTCGTCAAACTCATGACTATGCTGTGGAAAGGCGGGCTGTGGTCGACGATCGGCAACGGTGACCGCGTTTTTGTCGGTCAGGAAATAGTCGGAAACCTGCAGCTTAAGGCCATTCATGCCGTCATCCCCTAAGCTAAAAAGCAATAGAGAATAATGACATAATTTTGTGGTTAATTATCTGATTATCGTTGCAAAACACATTTTTTGTCGCGTCGGAAGGAGGGGCGGTGATGGCCGGGTAACCGCCCGTCGCGTGCGGCACCTACAACAGGTCGGGATAGCCCTGGCGCAGCATTTTCGGCGAATGAGAGAACTCACGCCGGAACTGGGTGGAGAAATGATTGCTATCGCTAAAACCACAGGCGTGGGCAATTTCCGTGATCGTTTTATCGGACTGTTTTAGCTGCTTGCGCGCCTCCAGCAGGCGTAACCGGTTCAAATATCGCTGAGGCGTCATCCCGGTTTGCTGCTTTAGCTGGCGATGTAGCGTGCGCAGCGGTAACTGAAATTGATCGGCGAGGGTCAGCCAGTCGACATTGTCGCTGAAATTATGCTGAAGCCAGCGTAACAGATCTTGCAGACGCTGCTCGCGGTTGCCGTCGCTGTGGGCCTGGAAACACCCCTGGCGCAGCACGATAAGCAATTGCAGAAATTGCCCTTCGCTGGCGGCAATATTCTCCGACGACAGATCACCGCTCAGCGCGTCGAGAGTGTGAATCAATTGCTTGGCCTGCTGCAGCGCCGCGTGATTGACTTGCCAGTGAACCTGTCGTTCGCCCGGCAGAAACGGAGCGATATTCTGCAAAAAACGAAATCCGTTGGGGGCGCGGTACAGCACGTTGATCATATTCAGCCGATCCACGCTTTCAAACAGATGGTGGTCATCGGCCCGGACAAAACAGACGGTGCCGCTACACAGCATGTGAGGTTGATCGTTGAAGACATGTATGCCCGATCCGTTTTCCACCAGCACTATCTCCCAGAAATCGTGATAATGCTCGGGAAAATCCCACTGCGGCGGGCGGGGTACGATGGCAACCGTAGCGTCTGGGGAAACAAAAAAATCATCACCGTACAGTAACGTCATTTCAGGCACCTCAGCATGATACAGGGACCTTATCTTATGCCGCGATAATGCGGTACGCCTTCAATTCCCGACCGTCAAACGCCGCATTGCGGTTTTTTTTCAAGTTTTGCGGCCCCCGTGATGGATTTTGCGGCGAAGATCACAGGTGGCCGGAGGGGGGCGCGGCGACAAACGGAGGCGATATTGCTTTTGTGATCGGATTCACATTCACCTTGACGATTTTGCCAGCCCGCTAGCGCCGGTGGCAGCCACCGGAAGGTGGCGTCGCCTGTTCCTGCTTACACTGCCAACCAGAGCAGCAACGAGGACAAGGACTATGGCGATGCGAAATATCATAGCGGTCGATCTGGGCGCCACCAGCGGCCGAGTGATGCTGGCGACCTGGGACGGCGCCGCGCAGCAGATAAGCCTGCGGGAAGTTCACCGCTTCGCTAACGGCTTCGTTAAGCAGCAGGGGGCGGATTGTTGGGACTTGGACCGCCTCGAGCAGGAAATCCTTACCGGCATCGGTCAGTTGGATCGCGACGGCACAATTCTAGACAGCATCGGTATTGATACCTGGGGCGTGGATTATGTGTTACTTGACCAGGCGGGCGCGCGCGTCGCGCCGGCGGTCAGTTACCGCTACCATCGCACCGATGGCGTCATGGCGCAGGTGAGCGCCGATCTGGGCCGGGAGGACATCTACCGGCGTACCGGGATCCAATTTCTGCCGTTTAACACCCTTTATCAGTTGCAAGCCTGGCGTCAGCGGCAGCCGGAGGCTGCGGCAAACGACGTCGCGCATCTGCTGCTGATCCCCGATTACTTTCATTACCGGCTGACCGGCGCGCTTAACTGGGAATATACCAACGCCAGTACCACGCAACTGCTTAATCTGGCGACGAATGATTGGGATCACGCCCTGTTGGACTATCTGGGGGTCCCCCGCCATTGGTTCGGTACCCCTCGCCCACCGGGCAATACGCCCGGTTATTGGATTAGCCCGTCAGGACAACGGGTGGCGGTTATCGCCGTGGCGACTCATGATACCGCCAGCGCGGTGGTCGCCTCGCCCCTGCAAGACGAAAGCTGCGCCTACCTGAGCTCCGGCACCTGGTCGTTAATGGGCGTGGAAAGCCACAATCCGTTTTGCGACGGCCGCGCCCTGGCGCTGAATATTACCAATGAAGGCGGCGTGAACGGCCGCTACCGGGTGCTTAAAAATATTATGGGCCTGTGGTTACTGAACCGCATCACCCAGGAGCTGGGGATTGAGAGTCTGCCGGCGCTGCTGCATATCGTCGGCGGCGGCAGCCAAAACCGCTGGCTTAACCAGCTCACCGCCGATTGCTGCCAACTGTCGGTGTCCGCGGGGCCGGTGGAAGCGTCCGCGCTCGGCAACGTGGGGTGCCAGCTCATGGCGCTTAACGAAGTGACAGACGTAGCGGCCTGGCGCCGGATCGTCACGCGCAGTTTTCCGCTGGCGCACTACCTGCCCAGCCCGATACCCGATTTTGCCCATCATTGGCAACGCTTTCAGGCGCTTTGCCATTCGCAAGAGGAAATCCTGTTATGAACTCATCCCTTGAACAAGCCTGGCAACTGGCCAAACAGCGCTACGCCGATAGTGATGTCAACGTGGAGCAGGCGCTGGCGCTGCTGGATACGCTGCCCGTTTCGATGCATTGCTGGCAGGGCGACGATGTTGCCGGTTGTGAGAACCCCACCGGCACCTTGACCGGGGGGATTCAGGCCACCGGTAATTATCCCGGTAAAGCCACCAATGCTCAGTAACTGCGCGCCGATCTGGAGCAGGCGTTTAGCCTGATCCCGGGATCGAAGCGGCTCAATCTGCACACCATTTATCTGGAGGCGGAGCAACCGGTAGAGCGCAACGCCATCGAGCCGGCGCATTTCGCCCGCTGGGTCGCCTGGGCGCGGGATCAGCATCTGGGGCTAGACTTTAATCCTACCTGCTTTTCCCATCCATTGAGCGCTGATGGCTTCACCCTTTCCCATGCCGATGACAAGATTCGTCAATTTTGGATTGAGCACTGCCAGGCCAGCCGTCGCATTTCCGCCTATTTCGGCCGTGAATTGGGAACGGCGTCGGTGATGAATATCTGGGTACCGGACGGGATGAAAGATCTCACCATTGATCGGCTGGCGCCGCGCGAGCGGCTGATGGCGGCGCTGGATACGGTTTTGGCGGAAAAACTGGGCCCGCGCCATCATATCGACGCGGTGGAAAGTAAATTATTCGGCATCGGCGCGGAAAATTATACCGTCGGTTCGGCGGAATTCTACCTTGCCTACGCCACCAGCCGCGGTACCGCGCTGTGCATGGACGCCGGTCATTTCCATCCCACCGAGGTCATCTCCGATAAAATCTCCAGCGCCAGCCTGTTTGTCCCGCGTTTGCGGCTGCACGTTAGCCGGCCGGTGCGCTGGGATAGCGATCATGTGGTTCTGCTGGACGATGAAACACAGGCTATCGCCAGCGAGATCGTGCGGCAAAAACTGTTCAACCGGGTCCATATCGACCTGGACTTCTTTGATGCCTCCATTAGCCGTATCGCCGCCTGGGTTATCGGCACCCGTAATATGAAAAAAGCGCTGCTGCGCGCGCTGCTGGAGCCCACGGACACGTTGCGTCGCTTGGGACAGGACGGCGATTATACGGCGCGTCTGGCGCTGCTGGAGGAGCAAAAATCGCTGCCGTGATAGGCGGTGTGGGATCGTTCTTGCCAACAACATCAGGTACCGGTGGGCAGCGATTGGCTGTCGTCGGTGCGCGAATATGAACAAACCGTGTTAAGTCAACGCTGAGGATACCTGGTTATGCAATCATTACTTTCTTCCTGGTTCGTTCAGGACATGGTCAAGGCGACCAGCGATATGTGGCTCAAAGGCTGGGACGAACGCAACGGCGGTAACGTAAGCCTGCGCCTGACGCTAGAGGATGTCGCCCCCCTACCGGGCAGAGTTTAACCCGCAGCCGCGCAGCGAAACATTGTCGGCGCCGGTGCCGGCGCTGGCCGGCAGTTATTTTCTGGTCACCGGCTCCGGCAAATTTTTCCGCAACGTGCAGCTCTCTCCCGCCGACAGTTTAACACTGTTGCAACTCAATGAGGACGGCACCGGTTACCGTATCCTGTGGGGGCTTATCGCCGGTGGACTGCTCACTTCCGAGCTGGCCACGCACCTGCAGTCCCATGCCGTGCGTAAACAAGTGACGGGAGGCGGCGATCGGGTCATCATGCACTGCCACGCCACCAATCTTATCGCCTTAAGCTATGTGCTGGAGCTGGATACCGCCCGCTTTACCCGCGAGCTGTGGGAAGGCAGCACCGAGTGTCTGGTGGTGTTCCCCGACGGGGTAGGCATCATTCCCTGGATGGTCCCCGGGACCGACGGTATTGGCGCCGCTACCTCGGAAAAAATGCACGCGCATTCGCTGGTGCTCTGGCCTTTTCACGGTATTTTCGCCAGCGCTCCCTCGTTGGATGACGCTTTCGGCCTGATTGATACCGCGGAAAAATCCGCCGAGGTGATGATGAAAGTCCGCTCGATGGGGGGCAAAAAGCAGACCATCAGTTGCGCTGAACTCGTCGCGCTCGGCGAGCGTTTCGGCGTGACGCCGATGGCGGCGGCGCTGGACGTTGAGTCGCGTTGAACGGGGAAATGTGATGATAAGAAAAACCTTTATTATGCAGGTCAATCCCGAAGCGCATCAAGAGTATGAACGCCGGCACAATCCGATCTGGCCTGAGCTGGCGCAGACTCTAAAGTAGCACGGCGCCCATCACTACAGTATTTTTCTTGATGAACAGCGCCATCTACTGTTCGCCTATGTAGAGATGGAATCCGAAGCGTGTTGGAATGCGGTGGCGGAGACGGAAGTGTGCCAGCGCTGGTGGCGCCATATGACCGACGTCATGCCCGCCAACGCCGATAACAGCCCGGTAAGCGCCACCCTGCGGCCGGTGTTTTATCTGGAGTAAGTCGGTCCGTGGTAGCGGCAAGAGAGACGCGCCGTTGCCCTGCGTTATGATATCGCCACTGTTGCGGGCCAGGAGACCTTCCTGCGAGCTGTGGCAGTACCGCTGCGCGGCGTGTAGGTCGCCTCTGCCGGCGATGACGCCGCAGGCGACCGACGATGGTGCCGTAGTGTTACTCGGGAAATTGTTCGAGCCAGCTTTCCAAAATGATGACCGCCGACCCTGCGTCCACATTGCCTTTCTCCAGCGCGCGATAGCCGCCGCGCGCAAACAGACCCGCGCGGGCTTCGACGGTGCTGAGGCGTTCATCGTGCAGCACTACCTGTACGCCAAAGCGGCCGTGCAGCCGGTTGGCGAACTTGCGCGCCCGGGCGGTCAGCGGCTGTTCGCTGCCGTCCATATTCAGCGGTAACCCCACCACTACCGTATCCGGCCGCCACTCGTTGAGCAGTTTTTCGATCTGCTGCCAGTCAGGCACGCCGTCACGGGCCTTGAACGCCGTCAGCGGTCGGGCGGTACAGGTAACGCGTTGACCAATGGCCACGCCGATGCTGCGCGTACCGAAATCGAATGCCATGATGCTGCCGGCGCCGGCCATTAGGCATGACCCGCCTGGTTGGCGATATTATGAATATCGATGCCGAGGGTTTTGGCCGCTTCGCGCCAGCGGGCGGCGATGGGGGTATGGAACAGAATTTCGCTGTCGGCGGGGGTGGTAAGCCAGGCGTTTTCCAGCAGCTCGCGCTCCAGCTGGCCCTGCTCCCAGCCGGAGTAGCCGAGCGCGACCAGCACATCCTCGGGCTGATCGGCGGTGCCGAGCGTCTCCAGCACATCCTTGGAGGTGGTTATCATCGTTTGCGGCGAAATACCGATGCTGGATCCAAAACTCTCGCGCGGCGTATGCAGGATAAAGCCGCGGTCATCCGCCAGCGGGCCGCCGGCAAACACCGGTTTGTCCAGCCGGATGGCCGGATCGCGGTCGGCGGGCATGATTTTAAGCTTGTGCAGCACGTTTTCGACGGTGAATTGCTCGACGGGCTTGTTGATGACGATACCTATGGCGCCGTCACTGTTATGCTCGCAGATGTAGACCACCGAACGCTTGAACAGCGGATCCTGCAACGAGGGCATGGCAATAAGAAAATGGTGCTGTAAATTCATGCTTTAAATAGGCAACATCAGTAAGTTTAAAAAATAGACGGCGTCCAGTATGCGGGCAAAATGGTGATAAGTCACTGGCCGCAAGCGAAATCAGATTGCGGCCACGTCACACACATCAGCGTTGTTGCGCCGCCAAGCGTTTTTCTATTGCGTCCATCAACATACCGGTGATGGAAATAGGGAAAGCCGCTTTGATCTCCCGTATGCAGGTGGGACTGGTGACGTTAATCTCCGTCAGCCGGTCGCCAATGATATCCAGACCGACGAAAATCAGCCCTTTCTTCTTCAGTACCGGCGCCACGTCGCGGGCGATTTTCCAGTCGTTGTCGCTGAGCGGGCGGGCCTCACCGCGGCCGCCGGCGGCCAAATTACCGCGGGTTTCGCCGCTTTTGGGAATACGCGCCAGGCAATAGGGAACCGGGTCGCCATCCACCACCAGCACCCGTTTATCGCCGTCTTTGATGGCCGGCAGATAATTTTGCGCCATACAGAAATGGCGGCCGTAGCCGGTCAAGGTCTCAACAATGACCGTCAGATTGGGATCGTCTTGCTTGACGCGAAAAATCGACGTACCGCCCATGCCGTCCAGCGGTTTCAGGATGATGTCGCCGTGCTCTTGCCAGAAGGCACGGATGTGGTCGTCGCGGCGGCTTACCAGCGTATCCGGCGTGTGGCGCGCGAACCAGGCGGTGAACAATTTTTCGTTGCAGTCCCGCAGGCTCTGCGGTTTGTTGACGATAAGCGCCCCTTCATCTTCCGCACGTTCCAGAATGTAGGTGGCATAGATAAATTCGGTATCGAAGGGCGGATCTTTGCGCATCAGGATCACATCCAGTTCGCCCAGGTTGATATCCTGTTCGCCGTTAAAGCTGTACCAGGCGTCATAATCCTGTTTTACCGACAGCAGACGGGTGGTGGCCCGCGCCTCGCCGCCGCGCAGATACAGGGAGCTCATTTCCATATAGTGAATTTCATAGCTGCGGCGCTGCGCTTCCAGCAGCATGGCGAAGCTGCTGTCTTTTTTGATATTGATGGAGGAAATCGGATCCATCACGATGCCAAGCTTAATCATTGTCTTCTCCTTTACCCCAAATCGCCGAAACGCACCTGCAGGGCGGTGATGGCGGTGATGGCGGTGGTCTCAGTGCGTAACACGCGTGGCCCCAGCAGAATATCGGTAAATCCATAATTGGCGGTCAATGCAATTTCCTCCGCCGACAGGCCGCCTTCCGGCCCGATCAGCAGGCGAATATCGTCCGCCGGCAGCGTATTAATGCGCTGTTCGGCGCGGGGATACAAATTAAGTTTTAACCCCGCGTGCTGTTCCGCACACCAAGCCTCAAGTGTCATCGCGGGGCGGATCTCCGCCAGGCGATTGCGGCCGCACTGTTCACAGGCGCCGATGGCGATTTTGCGCCACTGCTGCAGCTTCTTTTCCAGCCGCTCGCCCTCCAGCTTGACGCCACAGCGTGCCGAAAACAATGGTGTGATAACATTTACCCCCAATTCAATGGATTTCTGGATAGTGAATTCCATTTTTTCCCCGCGAGACATCACCTGTCCCAGGTGCAAATGCAGCGGCGATTCGCGATCTTCCGTGCGTACCGACAGCACCCTGGCCTCGACGGTTTTTTTGTCCACTCGGCTCAACCGGGCGCTAAAAACCTGATTACTGCCGTCAAACAGCTCAAGCGGCGCGTCGGTGGTCATGCGCAGCACCCGGCTTAAATGATGCGCCGCGTCTTCGCTAACGTCGAGGACGTCGCCGACGGCCAGCGGCGCCGGATGATATATACGAGGTATTCGCATAAGGCGTGGTTATAATCCTGATTGTCTGGCCGCCCGGGGCGAATTTAACCCTACCGGCGTAACGGCGGGACCACTCTAGTGTAGAGCAGCGCTTTTATTGGCTGCAAGCCCGCGTGATATAAGGATTGAGATTGCCCTGCACCGCGGCGATACGCTGATTGCGTTTGCATTCCCACTCGGTCACCGGATAAGTACGGTCCCATACGTCAAATAACTGCGTTTGCGCCCGGGAAAGACGAAGCTGGTAACGATCGCGTGTGTAGAAGTAAGTCCGGGCGATGGCGCCGCGCGCGCGGGCGGGCGGCTCCGCCTGCTTGTTTTTGAAATCCACCTTCATTTCACAGCGGCCGTACTGGCCTTCGCCGCCGCGCCATTGACTGTATTGATAGTTGCCGCGATCGCCGTTCACTTCGCCGATCGCGGGTTGCAGGTTATGCAGGTCGGTTTCGATTTGCCTATAAACCGCATCTTTGGCGCAGCTTTTACGACCGCCGTTTTGCCAGCATTGGCGCTGATGGCCGAACTCCCAAGCCGGTACCACATGTTCCCATTCGATGCGGTTGGCGCGCAGCTCGCTTTTACGCACCTGATAGCCGCAGGACGCCAGATCCGGGATACCCTTTTTGCCCTGCCAGCGGATGGGACAACCGCAGTAAAAGGTGCCGGGTGCGTCGCGATTGATTTTCACCTCCGCCGCTTTCGCCTGGTTGAAATTGGTAATCTGCTGCACTTTGGCCGCGGTGGAAAAGGAAAGGAACAAGAGGGCAGCGGCCAGCAGGCCGGAAGTTTTATGCAGCATCATCAGCGTGTTCAATTTGGAAAAGCGC